>DGIZ01000133.1:0-6419 GCA_002386585.1 Brevundimonas sp. UBA4609
GCGGTCAGAAGGCTCCGCCTTCTCGACCCGACGCGCTCCGGAGGGGGCGGCCTCGGCGTGGGTCGGGGGCGGGGCGAGGAAGCCGGGGTTCTGGCGCAGGAAGTCCTGCCAGCCGCCGGGGGTCTCGACCACGTCGCCGCGACCGTTCAGGGCGATGGTGGAGGTGGCCAGGCGGTCGACGAAATCGCGGTCGTGCGACACCAGGATGAGGGTGCCGTCGTAGGATTCGAGCAGTTCCTCCAGCTTCTCCAGCGTGTCCATGTCGAGGTCGTTGGTCGGCTCGTCGAGGATCAGCAGATTGGCGGGCTGGGCCAGCGCCCGCGCCAGCAGCAGGCGGTTGCGCTCGCCGCCCGACAGGGTGGAGATGGGCTGCTTCAGCTGGGCCTCCTGGAACAGGAAGTCCTTGGCGTAGGCGGCGACGTGCATGGAGCGGCCGCGCACCAGGATGGAGTCGCCGCCGCCCGGCGTCAGGGCGTCCCACAGGGTCATGTCCGACTTCAGCCCCTCGCGCGACTGGTCGAGGTAGAGGGGCTCGAGGTTGGCGCCCATGCGGACGGTTCCCTCGTCCGGGGCCAGTTCGCCCAGCAGCACCTTGACCAGGGTGGTCTTGCCCGCGCCGTTGGGGCCGACGATGGCCAGCCGGTCGCCGCGGATGATGCGGGTGGTCAGGTTCTTGAAGATGGTCCGGTCGCCGAACGCCTTGCTGACGCCCCTGATGTCGGCGACCAGCTTGCCCGAGACGGCGCCGGAATCGACGCCCAGGTTCAGCTCTCGCGGCAGGTCCTTGACCCGTTCGGCGCGGTCCAGCCGCATCTGCTGTAGGGCGCGGGCGCGACCCTCGTTGCGGGTGCGCTGGGCGGTGATGGAGCGGTAGAAGGTGTAGGTCTCGGCCTCGATGCGCTTGGTCAGACGGCGCAGGGATTCGGCCTCCTCCTCCATGACCTTGGCGGCCCAGTCGTCGAACTCGACGAAGCCCTTGTTCAATGTGCGGACCTTGCGGCCTTCCAGCCAGTGGACGGTGTCGGTGACGCGGTTCAGGAAGGCGCGGTCGTGGCTGACCACCAGCAGGGCGAAACGGGCCTGGATCAGCTCGTTCTCCAGCAGTTCGATGGCCAGGATGTCGAGGTGGTTGGTCGGCTCGTCCAGCAGCAGCAGGTCGGGCTCTTCGGCGAAGGCCTTGGCGAGGGCGGCGCGGCGGATCTCGCCGCCGGACAGGCCCTGGGTGGACTTGGCCGGGTCGAGGCCGAAGGTCTCCAGCCAGCTTTCGGCGGTCCAGCGCTCGGCCTCGCCCGAGGCGGCGTAGTCGGCCAGGGTCTCGCCGGTGATGACGGGCTCCTGCGGGACATAGGCGAAGCGGGTGCCGGCCTGGACCGAGCGGTCGCCCGAGTCCGGCTCGATCAGGCCCATGACCACCTTCATCAGGGTGGATTTGCCCGCCCCGTTGCGGCCGACCAGGGCGGCGCGGCTGCGCGGCTCCATCGCCATGTCGACGCCGTCGAACAGCGGGCGGGGACCGTCCTGAAGGCGGACGTCTTTGAGAGCGACGAGGGGGGGTCTGGCGGCCATGGGGGCGCATATAGCGACTGACCGCCGCTTCGGCCATCGGCGTTGACGCTTCCCTGACGGCGGGCTGTAGTCCCGGGCGATGACGACGGAGGGTGGAATGGATCTGAGCGCCTCGGCAAGAGACGGCCGCGCCGCGAAGAGGGGGCCGGGCCGGGGCTGGTACGCCTTGGCGGCGCTGCCCATGATCTGCGGGTTCGCGGCCATGGGCGCGGTGCTGTTCACGCAACTGCCGAAGCTGGATGACGGGCTGGAGCAGATCGTCGTGCCGGGCGCGCGCGAACTGCGGCTGGAGCCGGGCCGGCACACGGTCTTTCTGGAGTACCGCAGCGTCGTTGACGGCCGAGTCTATGCGGTCGATCAAGTGCCAGGTCTGGCCGTTCATGTCGAGGCGGCTGACGGCGCGCCGGTGGCGGTGAGCGCGCCCATGGGAAGCTCCACCTATTCAATCGGCGGACGTCAGGGCGAGGCGATCAATGTGTTCAGCGTCGAACGGGCCGGAACCTACAGGATCTCGGCCGACTATGACGCGCAGGTCGGGCCGCAGACGGTGATCGCCGTGGGACAGGGCTTCATGGGGCAGTTGTTCGCCACGGTCTTCCTGGGGCTGGGGGCTGTCTTCCTGGGCATGATCCTGACGGTGGCGACTGTGGTCGGGGTCTATCTGGCGCGGCGGAGAGCGAGACAGGCCTGAGCAAGTCTCGGCTTGACGCATACCGTCCAGTTGGTATGTAAAGCGTCATGGACACGCAGACCCTCCGCCGCACGCCCGAAGACACCCGCCGCCAGATCATCGAGGCGGCCATCGAACTCGCCGCCGAAGAGGGGGCGATGGCGGTGACGCTGGACGCCGTGGTGGCGCGGCTGCCGTTCAGCAAGGGCGCCTTACTGCATCACTTTCCGAACAAACTGGCCCTGCTGGAAGGGGTGATCGACTATCTCGCCACCGAGATGGCGGCCGCGGTGCTGGCCGAGGCGGCGCGCGACCCCAATCCCTATGGCCGCAACGCCCGGGCCTATCTGCGGGCGGTCGTCAATGAGCCGGCCACGGAGCGGGACGTCAGTATCGGTCGGGCGGCCCTGGCCGCCTGCGCCATAGAGCCGAGCCTGATCCCGCGCTGGCGTGCGGCGATGAAGACCCTGGCCGCCGATGACCCGGAAGACCTGGCAGGCAAGGACGACGCCCTGATGCTGCGGCTGATCGCGGACGGTTTGTGGATGACCGACCTGTTCGGCACCCATGAGGTGTCGCCGGAGCAGCGCAAGGCTCTGCTGTCGCTGCTGACGCCGGGCAGTCTGTTGACGGACGCCTATGGGGGAGCGGCCGCGTGAACCCGACCACCTGGCTGGCCCTGCTGGGCGCCATCGGCTTCGAGGTGATGGGGACGACCCTGTTGCAGCAGTCGCAGCAGTTCACCAGGCCCTGGCCCACGGCGGGCCTGGCGGTGTGTTACGGCGTCGCCTTCTATCTGTTGACCCTGGCGCTGAAACAGATGCCGGTGGGGCTGGCCTACGCCATCTGGAGCGGGTTGGGGGTGGTGCTGATCTCGGTGATCGGCCTGTTCCTGTTCAAGCAGAAGCTGGACGCGCCCGCGATCATCGGCCTGGCGCTGATCATCGGCGGGGTGGTGGTGATCAACGTCTTCTCCAAGAGCGTGACGCACTAGGCAGAGGGCGACAGATGCGCCCTGGAGGGGTATAGGGCGCGGCCATGAAATCCACGCCTGCCAAGCCGTTCTGGGAAACCAAGACGCTCGCCGAGATGTCTCCGGCCGAGTGGGAGAGCCTGTGCGACGGCTGCGGCCTGTGCTGCGTCATCCGTTTCGAGGATGAGGACACGGGCCAGATCATTCCGACGCACGTCCACTGCAAGCTGTTCGACCCGGACCGCTGCACCTGCACCGATTACGCCCAGCGCCAGGCCGAGGTGCCGGACTGCGTGCAACTGACGCCGGACAATATCGAACGGCTGAAGTGGATGCCCCTGTCGTGCGCCTATCGCCGATTGCACGAGGGACGGCCGCTGGCCTGGTGGCATCCGCTGGTGTCGGGCGACCCGGAGACGGTGCACGCGGCGGGGGTGTCGGTGCGCCGCCAGACGGTGTGCGAGACGGCGCTGAGGGAGGCCGAGGACGCTCTCGATTTCGAGGCGCCGGAGTGGATGGCCGAGCGGGGAACGCAGCCTCGGCCCGCCTAACCAGGGTCTGCTAACGAATATTTCGGGGTTAGGCGCGACAAGGAACAACCGAGCGGGGGGAACGCGAGTTGTCATTCACCAAGAGCATAGAGGCGTTGGAAGGCCCGGGCGGGCCGTTTCAGCGCCTGGTGGATTTCGCCGCGACCCTGTTCGATTGCCGGGCGGCGGTGGTGACCCTGCTGACCGAGCGGGACGCGGTCATCCGCTCGAGCGCGGGCGTGTGCATGCAGCGCATTCCGCAGGAGGACAGCCTGGCGCCCATCGTGACGGCGATGGGCCCGGGGGCCACGCTGGTGTCGACCGATCCCCGGGGCGACCCCCGTCTGAAGAACCACGCCCTCGTCCGCAAGACGCCGCATCTGAGGTTCGTCGTGGTCGCGACCCTGTGCCATCCGGCCGGGCGGCCGGTCGGCGCCTTCAGCGTCCTGGACGACCGGGAGCGGCCGGAGCCGACCTCGAAGCAGATGGAGCAGCTGGCCAGTCTGGTGGGCATGGCCGAGGACATCATCGCCGGTCTGGACGCCGCGCGCATCCGGGACGAGCGGCTGGAGACGCTGCGCCTGGTCGAGCAGATGTCGGGCGTCGGCCACTTGCGGCTGGACCGGAAGCGGCGGGTGATGGAATGGTCCGATGAGGTCTATCGCATTCACGGCGTCGAACGCGGCCGGTTCGTCACGGATCTGGACCAGACGCTGGCCTTCTATGGGGAAGAGGACAAGGCGCGGCTGGGCGAGCTGATCGAGACGGCCCTGACCGAGGGCCGTCCCTATATGGCCAAGCTGACCCTGATCCGGGCCGACGGCGAGGAGCGGCGTGTTCTGACCCACGCCGAGACCGAGCGCGGAGAGGACGGCCAGGTCTCGGCCATCTTCGGCGTCTTCCAGGACGTGACCGACCAGGAGAAGGTGCTGGAGCGGGCGCGCCGCGACGAGGGGCGTTATCGCCTGCTGGCCGAGAACGTCGGCGACGTCATCACCCGCGTGAAGATGGACGGGTCGAGCAAATACATCTCGCCTGCGATCAAGCAGCTTCTGGGCTGGACGCTGGAGGAGATGAGCGGCCAGTCGACCGACTATGTGCACCCTGAGGACAAGCACCTGGTCCTCAAGGCCATCGGCGAGGCGGTGAAGACCGGAACGCCCACCCGCCTGGAGCATCGCGCGGTGCACCGGGACGGCCATACGGTCTGGGTGGAATGCACCTTCAAGGCGCTGAAGGACGAGCACGGCCACGTGGACGACGTGGTGGTGGTGATCCGCGACATGACCCAGCGCAAGCTGCTGGAGGACGAGGTCATCGAGGCCAAGGAGCGCGCCGAGAAGGCGGCCCGGGCCAAGAGCGAATTCCTGGCCAATATGAGCCATGAACTGCGGACGCCGCTGACCAGCGTCATCGGCTTCTCGGGTCTGCTGCACGGTTCGGAGCACCTGCCGCCGGAAGAGCGCATCTATGTCGAGCGCATCGCCACGGCGTCGGAGGCCCTGCTGGGCGTCATCAACGACATCCTCGACTATTCCAAGCTGGAAGCCGACGCCATCGAGATGGACCCCGAGCCGTTCGACACGCGGGCCCTGGTGGACGGCGCCGCCGCCATCATCGAGAGCCAGTGCTCGCTCAAGGGGTTGATCCTGCGCGTCGTGGTCGCCGCCGACACGCCCGAGCGGCTGACCGGCGACAAGGGGCGGCTGAGGCAGGTGATCCTCAACTTCCTGTCCAATGCGGTGAAGTTCACGGCGCGCGGCGAGGTGACGCTGGAGCTGGGCGGCCGGTTGGACGAGAACGGCCAATGGCGGATGCGGGCGGCGGTCCGCGACACCGGCATCGGCATTCCGGCCGAGAAGATCGAGGAGCTGTTCCACCGCTTCACCCAGGCCGACGCCTCGACGACGAGGGTCTATGGCGGGACGGGGCTGGGGCTGGCCATCTCGCGCCGTCTGGTCGAGCTGATGGGCGGAGAGATCGGCGTCGACAGCACGCCGGGCCAGGGCTCGACCTTCTGGTTCGAGGCGCCGTTGGCCGTGGCCGCAGCCGGTGACCAGGTGATCGAGACACGTCAGGGACGAGCGGCCGAGCAAACGATCCGGGGCCGGGTGCTGATGGCCGACGACGCGGCGGCCAACCGCGAACTGGTCAGCGCCATCCTGCGGAATCTGGGGCTGGAGATCGACACGGTCGCCGACGGCGCGGAGGCGGTCCATGCGGTCCAGTCGGGCGCCTACGACCTGGTGCTGATGGACGTGCATATGCCGGTCATGGACGGGCTGAAGGCGACCCGCGAAATTCGCCGGATGCAGGCGGGGAGCGGGCGCCGGACGCCGATTCTGGCCCTGACCGCCAACGTCCAGGCCGAGCAGGTTACGCGCTGCCTGGAGGCGGGCATGGACGGCCATCTGGCCAAACCCATCCAGATCGCGGAGCTGGCCGCGGCCCTGACCCGGTGGCTGTCGGGCGGCGATCCGGCGGCGATGGCGGTCTAGGCCGCGAGGAATAGGATATTATGCCTCTCTCCCTCCCCTTCATGGGGAGGGTGGTCGACGCGAAGCGGCGACCGGGTGGGGAGGGCCAACCGAATACGACGCTCGGTGCTTGAACAGTCCCGCCGCCCCCACCCGGCCTCGCCTTTCAGGCTCAGCCACCCTCCCCATGAAGGGGAGGGAGA
>DGIZ01000133.1:6675-6956 GCA_002386585.1 Brevundimonas sp. UBA4609
TGAAGGGGAGGGAGAGGCGTCGGCGCGCGAGTATCGAAACGAGGGCGGTCAAACCCTGTGATTTCCCGGCTTTGGGAGGTTCTGGAGGCTGTTCGCCAGCCTGAGGACGCTGGTCCGCTATGGTTCGGTCATGGCGGGAAAAGGGGACGAGGCGGAGCGGGCGGCGGCGGTCGCGCAGTGGCTGGACGGGGCGCTGGGGCGGCTGATGCAGCTGACTGACGAGGCGATCGCCGTGGTGGCCGCCGCAGAGCCTCCGGCCGACGTGGCCGAGGCCGAGAAGC
>DGIZ01000107.1:0-5001 GCA_002386585.1 Brevundimonas sp. UBA4609
CGGCGGCGGCGGCGGCCTCGAAGGCGGCGCGGGCCGGCGCCGGGTCGAACAGGTAGCCTTCCAGATAGACGATGGCGCTGTCGCCGATGACGGCGGCGTCGACGTCCGCCATGGTCAGCTGGTTGGCGGCGCCCAGGAAGGTGCACATGGTCCGCTGGCCGTCCGGCGTGACGTTGATCAGGCAACGGCCGGTGCCGAAACCCTTGCCGGCGCCGTCTTCCAGCGCGGGGGTGTCGAAGTGGACGCCGACGGCGCGGATGTCATGGCTGAAGACCTCGCCCAGCGTATCCTTGGCCACCTTGCCGATATAGGCCGCGCGGCCGCCGAACGAGCCGACGCCCGCCACGGTGTTGCCCGCCGAACCGCCGGACGCCTCGACCCCCGCCGCCATGGCGTCATACAGGGCCGCGCTCTGATCCTCGTCGACCAGTTGCATCGAGCCGGGAACCAGGCCCTTGGCCTCCAGGAAGGCCGGTTCGCACGGCGCCAGGACGTCTACGATGGCGTTGCCCAGGGCGCAGACGTCGAAGCGGGCGTTTTGGGCGAAGGGGGGCAGGGCTTGGGTCATGCGCGCCCCATAGCGGGCGAGGCGGCCGCGCGCCAGTGCGCCGGCCCCGCCGTCGTGCGAAAAGCGGCCCTTCACGCCGGTCCGACGGCGGCCTAAAGCCGTCGGACCTGTTGCAGACGGCCCTCGTCGGGCCTTTCGGAGCCGCGCCATGACCGACGTCGCCGTCCTGACCCCCGATCCGGCAGACCCCACCTATTCGACCCTGTGGCCCGGCGTGCTGGACCGGCTGGGCGAGGCGCTGGCGACGGCAGGGATCACGGCCCGCCCCACCCCATGGACCGACCATGTCGAGAACGCCCGCGCCCTGATGGACTATCCGCTGGTCCTGCCCCTGCTGGTCTGGGGCTATCATCAGGATCACGACCGCTGGCTCCAGGCCTGCACGACCTGGGCCGAGGCGGGCGCGCCCCTGGCCAACCCGGCCGAGACCCTGCGCTGGAACGCCGACAAGCGCTATCTGGCCCGCCTGTCGGAAAAGGGCGTCGCCGTCCCGCAGACGATCTTCGCCGACCACGTCGACGCTGCGGTTCTGGAAGCCGCCTTCGCCGCGACCGGAGCCGAGGCCCTGATCGTCAAGCCGACCGTCTCGGGCGGCGCCTGGCGCACCCTGCGGGTGACGGCGGGCGATCCGCTGGACATGGCCCTGGCCAACGCCCCCGTCGGCGGCACGATGATCCAGCCCTACCTCAAGGCCATCGAGACGGAGGGCGAGACCTCCCTGCTCTATTTCGGCGGCGAGCTGAGCCATGTGGTGAACAAGCGCCCCGGCGCTGCGGGAGAGTTCCGCATCCAGACCCAGTACGGCGGCCGCTATCAGGCGCTGGACGTCGCGCCGCAGGGCGCGCTGGATCTGGCCGAACGCACCCTGGCCGCCATCGGCGAGGACCTGCTCTACGCCCGCATCGACATGACGCTGAACGCCGACGGCGACTGGGTGCTAATGGAGGCGGAACTGATCGAGCCGGACTTCTACCTGGCCGCCGCGCCGGACGCCCGCGCCCGCTTCGGCCAGGCGGTGCGGGCCCGGCTGGAGCGCTAAAACACGGCCGTCACCCTCGGGCTTGTCCCGAGGGCCCATGGCACGACTAAGCTGGCGCCTACCGCCCTTACGCTCATGCGCAACAGCCCCGCTGCAGCGTTCTGGTTACGAATGGGCCCTCGGGACAAGCCCGAGGGTGACGACTTCTTAGATTATACCCCCATGAAGCTGGCGCGCGACGGGCACAGGTCGGAGATCACGCAGGCGCCGCATTTCGGTCGCTGCGCCAGGCAGGTATAGCGGCCGTGCAAAATCAGCCAGTGATGCGCCTTGGGCAGCCAGGTCTCGGGCACCACCTGATGCAGTTGCGCCTCCACCTTGTCCGGCGTCGCCGCATTGGCCAGCCCCAGCCGATGCGAGACGCGGAAGACGTGGGTGTCCACCGCAATGGCCGGCTCGATCCCCAGTTCGTTCAGCACCACGCTGGCGGTCTTGCGCCCCACGCCCGGCAGGGCCTGCAGGTCGGCGCGGTTCAGCGGCACCTCGCCGCCGTGCTTCTCGACCAGCATCCGCGCGGCGGCGATGACGTTCTTCGCCTTGGTGCGATACAGGCCGATGGAGGCGATCAGGGGGATCAGCCCCTCCTCGCCCAGGGCCAGCATCTTCTGCGGCGTGTCGGCGATGGCGAACAGGGCCTTGGTCGCCTTGTTGACCCCCACGTCCGTGGCCTGGGCCGACAGGGCGACCGCCACCACCAGAGTGTAGGGATTGACGAAGTCCAGCTCGGTCTTCGGATCGGGCATGACGCCCGACAGGCGGACGAAGATCTCCTCCACCCGGTCCTCGTCCGGCGGCCAGCGGATGATCGCCCCCACGGGCGCCGTCTTCGGCTGGCGCGAGCGCTTGCCTAGGGGCGGAGTCAGAGCGGCCTTCTGAACGGCCTTCTTCTGGCGGGAGGCGGATTTCAACGGAGCCATGCCTCCGCTTCGCCTTCCGCGGGCGCGTCGTCAACGGGGGACGATCCGCTTGACGCCAGGGCCGCCTTCGCACAAGCCCGGACTGAGGGACAGGGGAAGACGGCCATGATCCAGTTTTCGCGCGCGCTGATAGGGGCGGTCTTTCTGGCGACAGCCGCGTCGGCGTCGGCCCAGACGCCCCCTGTCGACAATCGGATCATCGCCTATCATGGCGCGGTCCTGATCGACGGCACGGGCGCCGCGCCGCGTAACGGAACCACCATCCTCGTCCAGGGCGAGCGCATCCTGGCGATCCAGCCGGACGCCGACGCCACGCCTCAGGGGGCCGAACGGATCGATGTCTCCGGCCTTCATGTTCTGCCGGGTCTGATCGACAGCCATGTGCATATCGCCACGCCGCCGAACGCAGAGGAGGCGCACGCCCACATGCGGCGCTGGCTCTACTCAGGCGTCACCGCCGTGCGCGGCATGGCCGACGACCTGCGCTCCGTCGGCGAATTGGCGCGCCAGGCGCGGGTGGGAGAGGTTTCGTCGCCCGACATCTATTACGCAGCCCTCATGGCGGGCGAAGGCTTCTTCAACGACCCGCGCACCCAGGCGGTGACGGCGGGCGAGATTCCCGGCCAGACGCCCTGGATGCAGGCGATCACCACCGAGACGGACCTGTCCCTGGCCGTCGCCATGGCGCGCGGAACCTCAGCGTCCGGGATCAAGATCTACGCCGGCCTGCCGGCCGAACGCATCGCCGCGGTCACGGCTGAAGCCCATCGCCAGGGCGTTCCGGTATGGACCCACGCCATGGTCTATCCGGCGACGCCGCAGGAGGTGATCGACGCCCGCCCCGACGTCATGTCCCACGCCTGCATCCTGGCCCATCAGGCCCAGCCGCCGGCCGACCGTCCCCAGAGCTACGCCAGCCGCACGCCGATCGACCGCGCTCCCTTCCTGAACGGCGACAATCCCGTGGTGCAGGGCCTGCTGAACCAGATGCGCGACAAGGGGATCATCCTGGACGCCACCGTCTGGGTCTACGCCGATCAGGATCGCGCCGTCGCCAACCGGCCGGGGGCCCGCCAGCCCATCTGCTCCGGCCCCATGGTCTTCGCCCTGACCCGACAGGCCTATCGCACCGGCGTCGCCATCGCCGCCGGCACGGACGGAGAGACGCCGGACGTCGATCCCTGGCCCGCCCTGCTTGAGGAGATGGAGTTGCTGCAGAACGCCGTCGGCATGACGCCGGGCGATGTCATCGTCGCCGCCACCGCCACCGCCGCCCGCGCCCTTAATCAGGAGGCCGATATGGGGACGCTGGCGCCGGGCAAGCTGGCCAATATGATCTTCGTGGTCGGCGACCCATCCGCCGACGTGGCCAATCTGCGCCGCCTGGTCCTCACGGTGAAACGGGGGCGGCGTTTCGACCGCGCCGATTTCACCCCGGCTCAGGATTAGGCTCCCAACCTGCGACCTTTTTACGCAGCTCGCCCTTGTATTCTGGACATCGCCGTCCATTTTACGCCCCGAAATCGAAGCGAGCTGTCTCCTCCATGGCCCTCCCCGCCCCGCTCAAGAAGCGCCTGCCCCTGATCGTCGCCGGCGTGGTCGGCGTGGGCCTCATCGTCGGGGGGCTCGTCTGGTGGCAGGGCAAGCAGCGCTGGGAAGGCACCGACAACGCCTTCGTCCAGGCCGACACCGTGGCCGTCAGCCCGCGCATCGGCGGCGAGGTGGTCGAAGTCCTGGTCAAGGACAACCAGCGCGTCGAGGCGGGCCAGGTTCTGGTCCGACTGGATGATGCGGACGCCCGCGCCGCCCTGGCCCAGGCCGAAGCCAATCTGGCGGCCCTGACCGCCGCCGTGGCCAATGTCGACGCCCGCGCCCAGCAGGAGCAGGCGACCATCGCCGCCCGCGCCGCCGCCGTGACCCAGGCTCAGGCCCAGGCGAACCTGGCCCGCGCCGAGGTCGACCGCTACGGCAAGCTGGCCGATCAGGGCTGGGTGTCGCAGCAGCGCATCGAGACCCAGCGCGCCACGGCCGAGACCGCCCGCGCCTCGGTCGCCCAGGCCCAGGCCGACCTGACCGCCCAACAGCGCACCGCCGCCGTCCTCGGCTCGACGCGCGAACAGAGCGTGGCCGCCGTCGAACAGGCCCGCGCCCTGGTCGATCAGGCCAGGCTGACCCTGGACCGCACCCTGATCCGCGCCCCCGTGGCCGGCGTCGTCGGCGCGCGCGGCGTGCGCATCGGCCAGGTGGTGCAGGCGGGCGGCCCGCTGATGTCGGTGGTGCCGCTGCAGGACGTCTATGTCGTCGCCAACTTCAAGGAGACCCAGGTCGGACGGATGCGGCTGGGCCAGGAGGTCGAGATCAAGGCCGACGCCTTCCCCGGCCGGTCGCTGCACGGCCGTATCGACAGCTTCGCCCCGGCCACCGGCTCGGAATTCGCCCTGATCCCGGTCGAGAACGCCACCGGCAACTTCACCAAG
>DGIZ01000107.1:5188-5449 GCA_002386585.1 Brevundimonas sp. UBA4609
GCCACCGGCAACTTCACCAAGATCACCCAGCGCGTGCCCGTTCGCATCGTCGTCCAGCGCGACGCCTCGGGCCGCCCCATCGTCCTGCGGCCCGGCCTGTCGGTCGAGGTCAAGGTCGACCTGAAGAGCCAGGGCGGCGCCGCCTTCGCCGAGGCCCATCCGGGCGAGACGGCCCTGGCTATGGCCGCCTCCCCGAGCCAGACCCTTAGCGCGTCGCCGAGCTCGGCCCGGTGAGCGAGGCGGCGCCCCCGGCCGCGGCGG
>DGIZ01000106.1 GCA_002386585.1 Brevundimonas sp. UBA4609
GGCGTCGACGCCGTGACCCGCGCCCTGACCGGCCGCAACGCCGCCGCGGCGCCGGGCGAGACCAGCGCCTGGGTGCAGGAGATCAACTTCTACGCCGACAAGGACAAGACCGACACCTACGGCTTCCGTTCCGAGGGCTTCGGCCTGGCCGGCGGCGTCGAACGCGGCACCAACATGGGCGCCTTCGGCCTGACGGCGGCCTTCACCTCGTCGGATCTGGAAGACCCGGAATCGGCGGCTGAGGAAGTGCTGTCGGCCAGCCTGCTGGAGCTGGGCCTCTACTGGCGGGCCCAAGGCCAATACTGGACGACCTGGGCGCGCGCCGCAGGCGGCTACGCCTCCTTCAACGCCACGCGCAAGCTGGTCGCCGAGGGTGTCAACCTGAAGAACGAATCCAGCTGGCACGGCTTCACCTTGGCCGCCGCCGGCGGCGCTTCGTACGAGCGCCACTTCGGGCGCCTGAACATCCGCCCCGAGGCCTATGTCGAGTATTTCTCGCTGAGCGAGGACGCCCGCACCGAACAGGGCGGCGGCGACGGCTTCGACCTCGCTATCGACGAGCGCGACGGTCACATCTTCTCGGGCGTGGCCGCCGTGAACATCGGCTACGGCTTCGGCAAGGACGGCTGGATTCGTCCCGAGGTTCGCCTGGGCTGGCGTCAGAACTTCTCGGTCGACGCCGGCACCACCATCGCCCGCCTGGCTTCGGGCGGCGACGCCTTCACCCTGGACCCCGCCAGCATCGAGGGCGGCGGTCCGATCCTGGGCTTCCGCCTGAACGTCGGCAACGACCTGGGGCTGCTGTCGATCACCGGCGACGCCGAACTGCTGGAAGACTACGTCCGCTACACCCTGCTGCTGCGGGCCAGCTTCAAGTTCTGATTTTTCTTCGGAACACGAACACAAAAGGGCCGCCGGATTCGTTCCGGCGGCCCTTTCCCTATCTTGCCGAGGCCTCTCGCCTTTCTATGATCCCCCCGAACCAGAGGGGGTTTCATATGAACAAGTTCGCCTGGGCGGCCTGCGCCCTGATCCTGAGCGCCCATGCGCCGGCGATGGCCCAGGCCGCCGGACCGTCGGTCGCCGCGCCCGCCCTGCCCGCCGTCGACCGCGGTCTCTTCTCCGCCCAGGACCTGTTCGGCATGGAGGTCGCCTCCGACGCCCAGATCAGTCCGGACGGCGCGCAGATCGCCTATGTCCGCCAGACGGCCGACATCATGACCGACCGGATGCGCCCGACCATCTGGCTGATCGACGTGAAGACCGGCCGCCACGCGCCGCTGATCGCCTCGGCCGGCTCGCACCGTCAGCCGCGCTGGTCGCCGGACGGCACGCGCCTGTCCTACATCTCCAGCGCCGAGGGCGGCGCGCCGCAGTTGTTCGTGCGCTGGATGGCGTCGGGAGAATCGGTCCGCGTCACCAACCTGCCGAACACCCCGTCCAGCGTCAGCTGGTCGCCCAACGGCGAGCAATTGGCCTATTCCGTCCTGGTTCCCGGCGAAAAGCCCAAGATCGGCTCGCCGCTGGTCAAGCCGGAAGGCGCCCAGTGGGCTCCGCCGCTGGAGATCATCGACACCGTCACCTATCGCGCCGACGGTCAGGGCTATCTGAAGCCCGGCTTCCGCCACGTCTTCGTCGTCGGCTCCCAGGGCGGCGGCGGGCGCCAGCTGACCCATGGCGACTTCAATCACGGCGGCGGCCTGTCCTGGTCGGCCGATTCCCGCACCATCTACCTCAGCGCCAACCGCCGGGCCGACTGGCAACGCGAATCCGCCGACAGTGAAGTCTACGCCCTGGACGTGCAGACGGGAGGTCTGACGGCCCTTACCGACCGCGCGGGGCCGGACAATTCGCCCGTCGCATCGCCCGACGGTCGTCGCATCGCCTACCTCGGCTACGACGACAAGCGGATGGGCTATCACAACACCCGCCTCCACGTGATGGACGCCGACGGCTCTAACCGCCGCGTCCTGACCGGGGATCTCGACCGTTCGGTTCAGTCGCCGGTGTGGAGCCGCGACGGCCGCTCGGTCTATGTCGCCTATGACGACCAGGGCCGCACCAAGGTCGCCCGCGTGTCGCTGGACGGCGCGATCACCACCCTGATCGAAGACCTGACCGGCGACGACTTCGGCCGTCCCTACACCGGCGGCGGCTTCACCGTGGCCGACGACGGCGCCATCGCCTATACGCGCGGCGATTCCAGCCGCCCGGCCGACGTCCACGTCCTGAAGGGCGGCCGAAGCACCCAGCTGACCCGTCTGAACGCCGATTTCCTAGGCGCTCGCCGCCTGGGCGAGGTGCGTCGCGTCCAGGTCGCCTCCTCCCACGATCAGCGCGCGGTCGAAAGCTGGCTGACGCTGCCGGCCGACTATGTCGAGGGCCAGCGCTATCCCCTGGTGCTGGAAATCCACGGCGGCCCGTTCGCCGCCTATGGCCCGCACTTCGCCACCGAC
Source organism: Brevundimonas sp. UBA4609 (assembly GCA_002386585.1). Classification (GTDB taxonomy): domain Bacteria; phylum Pseudomonadota; class Alphaproteobacteria; order Caulobacterales; family Caulobacteraceae; genus Brevundimonas; species Brevundimonas olei. Next base: position 2,457 of record DGIZ01000106.1, read on the forward strand.
AACCAGCTGTTCGCCGCAGCGGGCTATGCCGTCCTGTCGGTCAATCCGCGCGGCTCGACCTCCTATGGGGACGAGTTCGCCAACCTGATCCACCACAACTACCCGTCGAACGACTATGACGACCTGATCAGCAGCGTCGACGCCGTCATCGCGCAGGGCGTCGCCGATCCGAACCGCCTGTTCGTCACCGGCGGCTCAGGCGGCGGAGTGCTGACGAGCTGGATCGTCGGCAAGACCGACCGCTTCAAGGCCGCCGTGGTCCAGAAGCCCGTCATCGACTGGGCCAGCTTCGTGCTGACGGGCGACAACCCCGCCTTCTTCGCCCGCTACTGGTTCGGCGAGTTTCCGTGGGAGAACCCGGAGGCCTACTGGCGCCGTTCGCCGCTGTCGCTGGTCGGCAACGTCAAGACCCCGACCATGGTCGTCGTCGGCGACGAGGACTATCGCACCCCGGTCAGCGAGTCGGAGCAGTACTACACCGCCCTGCAGCTGCGCGGCGTGCCCACGGCCCTGGTGAAGATCCCCGGCGTCGGCCACAGCCTGGCCGTCCGCCCGTCCCAGAACGCGGCCCGCATGAACGCCATCATCGAGTGGTTCGAGCGGTACAACGACGGCGCCCAGATCACGACGGCGCAGTAAGAGCCTGTCCCCGCGTCCATCCGGCGACGGGCGCGGGGGCCAGCGTGGCGTTAGTTGACTTTTAACCAGAACACTTACAGAACATCACGAACGGTTCACGCCTTGTTCTGGATTCGCCGCCATGCTCACAAAGAAACAGCACGAACTCCTGATGTTCATTCATGAGCGCATCCGGGAGACGGGCGTTTCGCCGTCCTTCGACGAGATGAAGGAGGCGCTGGACCTGGCGTCCAAGTCCGGCATCCACCGACTGATCACGGCGCTGGAGGAACGCGGATTCATCCGCCGTCTGGCCCACCGCGCCCGCGCGCTGGAGGTGGTCAAGCTGCCGGAACAGGCGACGGCCGCCGCGCCGGCCAAGGGGCGCGCCCCGTTCAGGCCCGACGTGATCCAGGGCGGCGGCCTGAACCCGCGCCAGGTTGTCGCGGAAGCCGCCAACGACGTGCGCGACCTGCCCCTGCTGGGCAAGATCGCCGCCGGCACCCCGATCGCCGCCATCCAGCATGAGCGCGAGCGCCTGCCCGTCCCTGAATCCATGCTGGGCGCCGGCGAGCATTACCTGCTCGAGATCGAAGGCGACTCCATGATCGAGGCCGGCATCCTCGACGGCGACACGGTCATCATCAAGCGGGTGGAGAACGCCTCCTCGGGCGAAATCGTCGTGGCCCTGGTCGAGGGCGAGGAAGCCACGCTGAAGCGCCTGCGCAAGAAGGGCCAGTCCATCGCCCTGGAACCCGCCAACAGCGCCTATGAGACCCGCATCTTCGGCCCCGACCAGGTCGAGGTCCAGGGCAAGCTGGTCGGTCTGCTGCGCCGGTATCACTGATCCCACTTCCGCTCATACCGGCGTCCGCCGGGATGAGC
>DGIZ01000100.1 GCA_002386585.1 Brevundimonas sp. UBA4609
GGTGACGGCCACCGCGGCGCCCGCCGTGGCGAAGGTCTCAGCGATGGCGCGGCCGATGCCCGCCCCTGCGCCCGTCACCAGGGCGACCTGTCCGTCCAGTCGAAAATGCGCGTCCATCGTCTGCGTCGCCTGTTGCTGTTCGTTGCGTTCAGCCAGCAAGCGTGGATCGGCTGCGCACGGTTCCTTTCTCAGGGGAATGGCATGACCTTCGCCCCTGGCTGGCGTACCCCTGTGCGTCGAGTTGATTCTGGCGAAGAAGGGGGCGTGCGTGTCGACGATACTGGACGGCTTCAGGCGATTGACGGATTTCAGCGGGCGCGACCGGCGCGGGCGTTTCTGGCCCTATGCCCTGGTGGTCCTGGCGTTGGCCTATGTCGGAATGGCGGCGGTGATGGTTCCGCTGACGGCCGGCGTCTTCGCCGAGGCGACAGCCTATGCCGCTGCAAACCCTGACCAGGCCACGGTGGTGAGCGGGCCGGGCTATTATTCGGTGCAGATTCACGACCCCGAGGCGATCGCCATGCCGGATTTCGGCCTGGTCTTCACGGCGGTCGGCATCGCTGCGGCGCTGACGGTGGTCCTGCTGGCGGCGGCGGTGACACGGCGGCTGCATGACACCGGCCGGGCTGGATGGTGGGGGCTGCCGCCGGTGATCTTTCTGACGACGGGACTGCTGCTGTTCCCGCGCATGATGGATCAGATGATGCAGTCGGAAGCGGAGGCCCCGTCGATGGACCTCTTCTTCCTGCTGTTCGCCAACAACCTGATCTACATCATCTGCCTGCTGGGGCTGATCATCCTGTTGGTGCTGGACGGGACGAAGGGGCCGAATCGCTATGGCCCTCCGTTCGACTGACCCGTCTGACCGAGGACGACGCTCTCAGCCCGCTTCCTTGACCTGCTCTTCCAGCCCCTGTTCGCGGACCTTGCGGTAGAGGGTGGAGCGACCGATGCCCAGGCGGCGGGCGATTTCGGACATGTGGCCGGAATAGACCTCGATCGCGTGCTGGATCAGGTCGCGTTCGATCTGCTCCAGGGTGCGGACGTGGCCGCGATCATCGGTGATGCGGACCGGGCTGTCGTGCAGGCCGTCATCGTCGGCGGAGGCGGAATGCGACGCCGCGGCCGAGGCGCTGTCGCCGGCCGGCGCTGCGGCCATGTCGTCCAGCGGCACGGCGACGCCCGAGATGGCCGGGAAGTCGTGCGGCTGCAACAGGGGCGAGTCGGCCAGGACCAGGGCGCGATAGACGGCGTTCTCCAACTGGCGGACGTTGCCGGGCCAGTCGTGGCCCTGCAGCAGGGCCAAGGTCTCGGGCGAGCAGCCCGCGACGCGCTTGCCTTCCTCGACGTTGAAGCGGGCGATGAAATGCTCGACCAGGGCCGGGATGTCCTCGCGCCGTTCGCGTAGAGCCGGGGCCTCGATCGGGAAGACGTTCAGGCGATAGAAAAGGTCTTCGCGGAAGGCGCCTTCCTTCACCTGCTGGGCCGGGTCGCGGTTGGTGGCCGAGACGATGCGGACGTCGACCTTGACCGGGCGCTTGCCGCCGACGGGATCGACCTCGCCCTCCTGAAGGGCGCGCAGCAGTTTGACCTGCATGTCCAGCGGCAGTTCGCCGATCTCGTCCAGGAACAGGGTGCCGCCGTTCGCCTCGACGAACTTGCCGGCGTGTTTCTCATGAGCGCCGGTGAAGGCGCCCTTCTCGTGGCCGAACAGGATGGATTCGACCAGATTGGCGGGCAGGGCGCCGCAGTTGACCGCGACGAAGGGCTTGCCCGCCCGGTCCGACGCGCCGTGCAGGGCGCGGGCGATGACCTCTTTACCGACGCCGCTTTCGCCGGTGATCAGCACGGGGATGGAGGACTTGGCCGCGCGCTGGCCCAGGGCCTTGACCATGCGCATGGGCTCGCTGTCGCCGACCATGTCGTCGAACGAGGAGCGGCCCGTGGCCCGCTTCTTCAGACGGCCGATCTCGGCGGTCAGCTGGGTCATCTGCAGAGCGTTGCGCACGCCGACCAGCAGGCGTTCGGGGCCGACCGGCTTGACGAAGAAGTCCTGGGCCCCGGCCTGCATGGCCCGGACCACCGTCTCGATGCCGCCGTTGGCCGTCAGCACGATGACGGGGGTCGTGACGCCCGCCGTGCGCATTTCGGCCAGGGCTTCCAAGCCTGACAGACCCGGCATGACGAGGTCCAGCAGAACGACGTCGGCGCCGCCGCCCTTGGTCAGGCGGTCGATGGCCTCGCCCCCGCTCTCGGCGTGGACGACCGCATAACCTTCGCGGTCCAGCACCGCCTGGATCAGGCGGCGCTGCGCGGGATCATCGTCGACGACCAGAACGGTCTTGGCCATAGGAACACACCCTTCAACATCACCATCGAACGGCCGTCCTCGTTAGGTCGGGACTGGCTCGTTTCGACACAAACCTAGAACGGAGGGAATGAAGATGGAGTTTCGGAGACCTGAGTCAGGGGTTAACGGCGACAGGCTTTGGACAGACGGTTTCCGGCTGCAGCCGCCCGGTCACTGCGCCCATGTTCAGATCAGGCCAGGGTGAGGCGGCGGCCTTGAGGTCGGGATGCTTGAGCGCCTCGCGCAGGTCGCGACGGCCGGGGCCGGGGCAGTGGGGAACCTGATAGTCGCCCTGATGGACCCAGCGGCCGTCGGCGTCCTGTGCGAACAGAGCGATGTTGTAGGCGGTCGCCAGCAGAATCTCATCGCGGCCGTCGCCGTTCAGGTCGCGCTGCGCGGCGAGGCAGTTGTCTTCGCTGTTGCAGACGTAGCGCGGATCAGGGGGCGTTGTCGGGGCCAGGAAGGCGGCGGGCAGGGGCTTGTCCGCCGGCCAGGGGGCGATGTTCGGCGCGCGCGCGGGCAGGGCGGC
>DGIZ01000200.1 GCA_002386585.1 Brevundimonas sp. UBA4609
CGCCAGGGCTGGGGTGGCTAGGGCGGGGGCGGCCAGCAGGGCCTTCAGGGCAAGGCGTCGGGACGTCGTCATCGGGCGTTCCTTGTGTAATCGCAAAGCAGGGTCAGGGAGCGGGCGTCAGGCCTTCGACCCGCACAGTCCAGCCTTCCTTGGGGAAGCCGGGCGCGTGGCCGGTCGAACCGTCCCAGCCGCCGGCCATCAGGCCCACCGCCATCAGCAGGGAGCCGTTGGAGGGGAAGTAGGTCTCGGCCGCCCGGCGATAGCCGGCGCCGTCGGGGTTGACCGCCATCTCGACGCCGCCGGCTCCGGCCGAGACCGGCACCAGTTCGTCGGCGTGCTCGTCCAGGTGGACGCGCGGGGTCATGCCGGTGACGCCCCACTGGTTGTTCTTCAGATCGGCGAACAGCCAGTCGACGGCCTTCTCCGGTTCGCCCAGGCGGGCGGCGGTCATGGCCATCATGGGGAAGTCCCAGCCCCAGGTCTGACGCACGTCCCAGTTCTGCTCCACCGCCTCGAAGGTGCGGCGCATGGCGTCCGGGTCGATGCGGGCGCCGGGAATGAAGCCGTAGGCCATCAGGAAGGAGGGGTGGTCGCGGTTCTTGCACTGGGCCGCCGCCGCGTGCTTGCGGCAGGCGTCGGACATGGCCGTCTCCCAGAAGTCCGGCACGCTCACGACCGGCAGGTAGAGGCCGTCCTTCATCGCGGGCGGGGCGATCTTCGCCAAGGCCTGATCCCAGTCGGCGCGGCGGGGCTGGCCCTGACGGACGCGCCATTGCTGGGCGGTCTCCAGCGCCCAGCGGAAATACTCGACCTCGAAGGTCGGGTTGATCGTGGTCAGGGGATCATAGTTTTCCTGGGCCGGGATCATCGGCGCGCCCAGGTTCAGGCGGCCGTTCGCCTCGATCGGCCAGGAGGCCAGCAGGTCGGCGGTGGCCTCGACCAGTTCGGCGTAGCGGCCCAGGACGGCAGGGTCCTTTTCCGATCGCCAGATCAGTTCGGCCAGCAGGATCGGGTGCGGCTGTTGCCACATGATGAAGGGCGAGACCAGGCTGGGGCTGTTGCGGCCCTCGGGCCCGACCATCTTGGGCCACCAGGCGCCCTTGACCCCGTGACGCGCGGCCTCGGCGCGGGCGTTGTCGAGGTTGCCCAGATACCAGGGCAGGCTGCGCTCCAGCAGTTCGGGGCGGCCCCACATGGCCTGCCAGCCGGCGTGCCAGGGGTGCATCTCCAGGTGGAACTTGCCGTACCAGGAGTTGGAGAAGAGGCCCTCTTCCTGCGGCGGCAGCTCGCCCGCGCCGTTCACGGCGGACAGATACTGCGAAAGCACCACGCGACGCTCCAGCTCATGAGCGCGCGGATCGGTCGAACCCGAGAAGTCGACGGCGCCGCCCTCGCTCCAGAAGGCGTTCCAGTGACGTGTGACAGCCTCAACGCTGGCGGAATAGGCGGGGGCGAGGGTCTTGTCGGCCTGTTGATCGAAACGGACCATGACGGTCAGCCGGTCGCGGCCGTTGGCGACGACGCTGAAGCTGTCGGCCCCGCTTTGTTCGATCTTTCCCGAGCCGATGATGCCTGAATAGTAGACGGTGTCGTCCAGCGTCCGACGAATGCGGACGTCGCCCGTATCGAAGGCGACGACCTCAAGGTCCTGGGCGCCCGTTGCTTCGAAGCTGGTGGGATCGGGGTTGATGGCCGGGTTCACGCCCGGATAGCGGACCTGAACGCCCAGGCCCTGAGACGCGACCAGAGGCGAGGAGATCTCGACCATAACCATGTCCAGGGTCGGATGGATGCGGGTCACGACCTCGACGGGCTGGCCGTCATAGGTGAAGCGGCTGGTCAGGGCGCCGGTCCACAGATCCAGCGTCTGGCGCGGGTCGGCCACCTTGGCGAAGTCCAGCGTGCGGCCGTCATTGAAGGTCAGGCCGATGCGGCTGAGCGAGATGCGATGCGGATTGGCCCGCAGCCAGGTGTAGGCGGGGTTGGTCTCTGCATCCGCCCAGGACTTCATCCAGGCGTAGGGCTGTTCGCCGCGTCCGGGGACGGGGACGTTCACGAGGCCGTCCTGCTCGGTATAGCCCTCGGGATTGGGGAAGCTGTGCCAGCCCCACTGGGCCATGGTCAGCAGGGGGGCCAGTTCGGAATACTGCTCCGGGAAGGTCTGCAGGCCGGTGATGTCGGCGGTGAAGCCCAGATCGCCGTTGCCCAGCATGATCGGGGCGTGGCGATCCACGGCGGTCAGGACGACGTTGTGGCGCGTGACCAGGGCCTGCCGGTCGATCGGCGTCGCAGGCGCGACCGCGGCGACGGGCTGGACCGTCTGGGCGCAGGCGGCCAGCGGAGCGCCGGCCAGGAGGGTGCAGGCGAGGAGGGCGGAGCGCAGACGCATCACGAGGCCTCCGTCTTCAGGCCCAGGCCCGCGCCCTTCCAGCCGTACCAGGCGACGACGGCGAAGCAGGCGGCGGGCAGCAGGAAGGCGATGTTGGCGCCGTACAGGTCCGCCAGCTTGCCCATGGGCCAGGGCAGCAGGACGCCGCCGCCGATGGCCATGACCATGAGGGACGACGCCTTCTTGGTGCTGGCCCCCAGGCCCGTGGTGCCCAGGGCGAAGATGGTGGCGAACATGGTCGACATGAAGAAGAAGACGGCGATCAGGGCGATGGGCGACACCTTGTCGATGCCCGCCGAGACGATCAGCGTCAGGATGACGTTGATGACGCCGTAGGTGGTCAGCAGGGCGCGCGGCTTGACCTTGAGCAACAGGCCCGTGGCGGCGAAGCGCCCGACCAGATAGCCGATGGCGGCCAGCGACAGCATGTAGGCGCCCTGTTGCGACGTCAGGTCCTGCCAGTTGTGGGTCACCAGATTGATGAAGTAGGCGCCGATGCCGACCTGGGCGCCGATGTAGAGGGCCTGGGTCACCACGCCGGCGATGAAGTGAGGCTGCTGGGACAATCCTTTAGGAGCATGGGGCTTGGCCGGCGTGTCGCCCGCGACGGACTCGCCGTGGTCGGCCAAGCCGGTTTCGGGCAGGCGGGCGCGCCAGACGACGGCGGCGAACAGCAGGACGGCCACGGCGATCAGACCGTAGACGATCTGGATCGAGCGGGTGGCGCCGCCCAGGGCTTCGGTCGTCGTCGGGCTGAAGAAGACCGCGCCGCCGATCATCGGGCCGATGAAGACGCCCAGGGCGTTGAACGACTGGGCCAGGTTCAGGCGCTGCGAGGCCTTGGCCGGGTCGCCCAGAACGTTGACGTAGGTGTCGGCGGCCGTCTCGAGCACGCACAGGCCGGCGGCCAGCACGAACATGGATCCGACGAAGGGCAGGAAGGCGCCCGCATTGGCCGCCGGGATGAAGAGCAGGGCGCCGATTGCGGTGACGCAGAGGCCGGAGACGATGCCGAACTTGTAGCCGCGCGCGTTCAGCAACATGCCCGCCGGCAGGCTGAGCAGCAGATAGGCGCCGAAATAGGCGATCTGCAGCCAGGAGCTGTCCGCCTGGCTGATGCTGAGCGTTTCCTGGAAGTGCTTGTTCAGCACGTCCAGCAGGCCATAGGCCAGCCCCCAGATCAGGAAGCAGCCGATGGCGAAAGCCAGCGGTCCGCGCAGGTTTCCGGCGGGCAGGGCGAGGCCCCCGGGCGTGTGGGCGGCGTCGGTTTCGATACTCATGTCGTCCTCTCGGGCTTCCTCGGTCCGGCTCCGTCTTGCTGCGGGCTCGGCGAACGATGGATCAGATGCGGTAGATCGCCTCGGCGTTTGCGGCGAACAGGCGGTCGCGTTCCTCGGCCGTGAAGTCGGCCGTGATCGCGTCGAAGGCGGAATAGAAGGCGTCGAACGCGCCGTGGACTCGCTCGACCGGGAAATCGCTGGCGAACATCGCCCGGCGGGCGCCGAAGATGTCGATGCACTCCAGCACGACCGGTCGGATGCTGTCGGGCGTCCAGGCGCGGTCGGTGATGCCGAGGCCGGAAATCTTGATCGAGACCTGGGGGCGTTCGGCCAGGGCCTTCAGCCCGGCGCGCCAGACGGCCATGCCGGCCTCGTCGCGATCGGTCGGCAGACCGGCGTGGTTGATGATCAGGGGGATGTCGGGATGGGCGTCGGCCAGTTCGACCGCCTCGACCATCTGCGACGGATAGAGCTGCAGGTCGAACGACAGGCCGTGGCGGGCCAGCTTGCCGAAGCCCACGCGCCACGCGGGATCGAGCAGGGGGTCGGTTGGATTGTAGGTCTTCTTCGGATCGGCGTGCCAGCAGACGATCTGGCGCACGCTCCGGACGCTGGACCGGGCGGCGTGGGCCTCCAGCAGGGCGTCCAGATCGGGATCGGTCAGGTCCGCCCCGGCGACCACGCCGTGCGGATAGCCGTAGTCGTCGGCCATGGCCTGAAGCCAGTCCGTCTCGGCCAACTGCGCGCCGCGCGGCTGGCCGGCCTCGACGTGGACGATCTTGTCGACGCGCCAGTTCGCCGTGTCGGCCAGATAGTCCTTCAGCAGATAGTCTTGGTGGGCGATCGGGGACATGTCCCCCGCCGGATTGTTCGGCAGGGGATCGTCCTGCAGCCAGCCGTAGCGAGCGCGCGACAGGTCCCACAAGTGGACGTGGCAATCGACGATGCGAAGGTCGCGGCCCACTTGCGGCGCTCCTTTAATAGGTGGTGCGGCCGCCCGACGTATCGAACGTCGAGGCGGTGGTGAAGCTGCATTCCTCCGAGGCCATGAAGCAGATCATGGCGGCGCTCTCCTCGACCTCGCCCAGGCGGCCCATCGGAATCTTGGAGCGCATGTAGTCCACCTGACTCTGCGGCAGCTGTTCCAGGATCGGGCTTTCGAAGGTGGCGGGGGTCAGGCTGTTGGCGACGACGCCCTTGCCGGCCAGCTCCTTGCCCAGAGACTTGGTGAAGCCGATCACCCCGGCCTTGGAAGCCGAATAGGCGCTGGCGTTGGGATTGCCTTCCTTGCCCGCGACCGAGGCCACGTTGACGATCCGGCCGTAGCCGTTGTCGAGCATATAGGGCGTGACGGCGCGGCAGCAGTAGAAGACGCCGTTCAGATTGATGTCGACCACGCGCTTCCAGCTGTCGACCGGGAACTCCTGCACCGGAACGGTGGCGCCGGTGATGCCGGCCGAGGCGACCAGGATGTCGATGCGTCCGCCCAGGGTCTTGTGCGATTCGGCGGCGGCGGCGGCGACGGCGTCAGGGTCGGCGACGTCCAGGGCGACGACCCCGGTCGCGCCGATCTCTTCGGCGGCGGTCTTGAGCGTCTCGGCGTTCAGGTCCCAGAGGACGACCTTGCCGCCTTCGGCGATGATGCGGGCGGCCGAAGCCTTGCCCAGACCCGAGGCCCCGCCGGTGACGACGGCGGTGCGGCCGGCGAAACGTCCTTCATAGGCGCTCATGCGGCGGCGTCCTTCGACCAGGCGACGACCTGCTGGCGCTGCACGCCCAGCTTCTCGATCCCCAACTCCATGACGTCGCCCGCCTTCAGATAGAAGGGCTCGGGCTTCTGGCCCAGGCCGACGCCGGGCGGGGTGCCCGTGGTGATCAGGTCGCCCGGCTCCAGCGTCATGAACTGGCTGACGTAGGAGACGATCTCGGCGACGCCGAAGATCATGGTCTTGGTGTTGCCGGTCTGCATGCGCTTGCCGTTCAGGTCCAGCCACATGTCGAGTTGCTGCACGTCCCCGATCTCGTCGGTGGTGACGATCCAGGGGCCGACCGGGCCGAAGGTGTCGCAGCCCTTGCCCTTGTCCCAGGTGCCGCCGCGCTCGGTCTGGAAGGCGCGCTCGGACACGTCATTGATCAGGACGTAGCCGGCGACGTGGTCCAGGGCGTCCGCCTGTTCGACGTAGGAGGCGCGCTTGCCGATGACGATGCCCAGCTCGACTTCCCAGTCGGTCTTTTCCGAACCACGAGGAATGACAACGGTATCATTCGGGCCCGTCAAACAGGAGACGGCCTTGGTGAAGACCACGGGCTCTTCCGGGATCGGCAGGTTGGATTCGGCGGCGTGGTCGGCGAAGTTCAGGCCGATGGCGATGAATTTGCGCACGCCGTTCACCGGCACGCCATAGCGGGGCGCGCCCTCGACCAGAGGCAGGGTCTCGGGATCGACGGCCTTCAGCGCGGCGAGGCCTTCGCCCCACAGCTGGTCGGGGGTGATGTCGGCGACAATGCCGGACAGATCGCGGATGCGGCCCTCTGAATCGAGAGTGCCGGGCTTTTCCTGGCCCACAGGGCCGTAACGCAGGAGTTTCATGGGGAGGCCTTCTTATCGGGCGTAGGGGCGGTGCAGGGCGATGTCGCGGTTCAGCTCGACGCCGAAACCGGGGGTGTCGGGAACTTTCAGCTTGCCGTTCACCGGAACGGGCTCGCCGATCAACTGCGGATGGAACATGGGCACGACTTCGTCGGCGCCCGGAGCCATCATCAGGAACTCTGCGAACGGGCTGTTATGGCGCGTCACGACGAAGTGGTAGGAATAGACGGACGATCCGTGCGGGATCATCAGCACGCCCTTGGAGTCGGCCAGGGCGGAAATCTTCTGCAGCTCGGTCACGCCGCCGCACCAACCCACGTCGGGCTGGATGATGTCGCAGCATTCCATCTCCAGCAGCATGCGGAAGCCCCAGCGGGTGGCTTCATGCTCGCCGGTGGTGACCAGCATGCCCTTGGGCGCGTTCTTCTTCAGCGCCTGATAGCCCCAGTAGTCGTCGGGGCTGAGGGCCTCCTCGATCCACTTCAAGCCCAGCTTGTGGGCTTCATGGGCCAGGCGAGTGGCGTAGTTGAGATCGAGCGCCATCCAGCAGTCGAACATCAGCCAGAAGTCGTCGCCGCAGGCGTTCCGCATGGCCTCAAGCTCGGCCAGGTTCTTGCGCAGGCCCTCCTCCCCCTCGGCCGGGCCGTGGTGGAGGGGCATCTTGCCGCCGATGAAGCCCAGTTCCTTGGCCTTATCCGGGCGTGCGCCGGTGGCGTAGAAGGTCAGTTCGTCGCGCACGGCCCCGCCCAGCATGGCGAAGACCGGCTCCTGACGCAGGCGGCCGAGCAGATCCCACAGCGCCAGGTCCACGCCGGAGATGGCGTTCACGACCAGCCCCTTGCGGCCGTAGTACTGGGTCGAGAAAAACATCTGGTCCCAGATCTTCTCGACCTCGGACGGATCGCGGCCCTCCAGGAAGCGGGCCAGGTGCTTCTCGACGATATAGGCGGCGGGTTCGCCGCCGGTCGTCACCGCAAAGCCGACGACGCCGTTGTCGGCCTCGATCTCCACCACCAGGGTGCCGAGCACATTGATGCCGAAGCTGCGGCGGCTCTGACGGTATTCCGGATACTTCGCCATCGGGGTGGCGATGTGGTCGTCAATCCAGTGGCCGTCGCCCTGGTCGTGATAGTCGGCGCCGCCGCCGGCGCCGTCGTTTTTCACCACAAAGGCGCGGACGTGCTTGATCCTGGGCAGGCGGCTCATCGGGCATGCACCATATTTCGGCACATAACTCCCATAATGCGGGATTTCACTGGCATTCCTCCGAGCGTGGCGTCAAACTCGATCCCTGTTGCGGGGATCAGCTTGCGTCTTTTGCTACATTCTGGGAATGAGGATTACGAGATGGGACGAATGGCGTCAATCAAGAGCGAACAGGCGGACGGCGAAGCGGAGGTCGGGGCGAAGGCCTCCGGCAGCCAGACCCTTCTGCGCGGCCTGGACGTGATCGACGCCCTGATCGACGGCTCCCTTCCGTTGGCGGAGCTGTCGGAAAAGCTCGAACTGACGCGCAGCACCACCCATCGCCTGGCCTCGGCCCTGGTCGACCGGCGAATCCTGTCGTTCCGCCCGCGCGAGGGCTATTCCCTGGGACCCAAGCTGCTGGAGCTGGGCCACGCCGCCAGCCAGCAGATGCATCTGCCGCGCGTCGCCCGGCCCTATCTGGAGCATCTGTCCACGGTGACCGACGACACGGTGCACCTGGGCGTGCTGGACGGTCGTCATGCGCTCTACCTGGACAAGGTCCCCGGTCGTCGCCGCGTGAATATCGGTTCGCGCCTCGGCGAGCGTCACCCCATCGCCTCCACCGGACTGGGCAAGGCGCTGATTCTGGACAAGAGCGAGCCGGAATGGTGTGACTTCTACGCGCCCGAAGGGGCCGAATTCGACGCCGCCTCGCGCGCGGTCTGGCTGGAGCGGATGCGCAGCTACGCCGAGAAGGGCCACGCCTTCGACCTTGAGGAGAACGAGGATCAGGTCCGCTGCGTCGCCGCGCCGATTCGGTCCGTCGACGGGCATATCGTGGCCGCGATCAGCGTCTCGTCCGCCGCTCAATACATGTCCGACGCCCGAATGGCCGAACTGACCAAGACGGTCACCGACGCCGCCAACGCCATCAGCGGCGACCTGGGCTGGACCGCTAAAACCTGAAAACGCTTACTGTACGGAGCCTCCATGCTGCTTAAAGACAAGGTCGTCCTCATCACCGGGGGATCGCGAGGCATCGGGGCCGCCGTGGCCGTGGAAATGGCCAGGCAGGGCGCGGACGTCGCCATCAACAGCCATTCGGGCGGTTCTGCTGCGGCCGAGGTGATCGCCGCGGTCGAGGCGCAGGGGCGCCGTTGCATCTCGGTCGAGGGCGACGTGGCCCTGCCGGAAACGGCGGCCGCCTTCGTCGAGGCCGCCGTCGAGGCCTTCGGCAAGGTGGACGTCTTCGTCTCCAACGCCGGCATCTGCCCGTTCCACGCCTTCCTCGACATGCCGGCGGAGACGCTGAAGCGCACCATGGAGGTCAACCTCCACGGCGCCTATTTCATGACCCAGGCCGCCGCGAACCAGATGGTCAAGCAGGGAAACGGCGGAGCCATCGTCGCCATCAGCTCGATCTCGGCCCTGGTCGGCGGCGAGTTCCAGACCCACTACACCCCGACCAAGGCGGGCGTGCACAGTCTGATGCAGTCCTGCGCCATCGCCCTGGGCAAGCACGGCATCCGCTGCAATTCGGTCCTGCCCGGCACCATTCTGACCGACATCAACAAGGACGACCTGGCCGACCCGAAGAAGCGGGAATACATGGAAGGCCGCATCCCGCTGGGCCGTCTGGGCCAGCCCGAGGACATCGGCGGCGCCGTGGCCTTCCTGGCCTCGGACATGGCGGCCTATGTCACCGGCGCGGCCCTGCTGGTCGACGGCGGCGCCTTCGTGAACCTGCAATAGGCCGTCCAGCGTGAATGCGGCCTCCATCTCCGACTATCGCGAGCTGGCGCGTCGGCGCCTGCCGCGATTCCTGTTCGAATACATCGACGGCGGCTCCTATGCCGAGACGACGCTGGGGCGGAACGTCAGCGACCTGCGCGACGTGGCCCTGCGTCAGCGGGTGCTGCGCGACGTATCGGACATCGACCTGTCCACGACCCTGTTCGGACAAGAGGTCAGTTTGCCGGTCGCGCTCGCGCCGGTCGGTCTGGCGGGAATGAATGCGAGGCGCGGCGAGGTTCAGGCCGCCCGCGCCGCCGCTGCCTTCGGCGTGCCCTTCACCCTGTCCACGGTCGGCGCCTGTTCGATCGGAGAGGTGGCGGCGGGCAGTCCGACGCCCTTCTGGTTTCAGCTCTACATGATCCGCGATCGCGCCTTCATGGCCGACCTGCTGGATCTGGCCGAACAGGCGAAATGTCCCGCTCTGGTCTTCACGGTCGACATGCCGGTGCCGGGTTCGCGCTATCGCGACTACCGCTCAGGGCTGGCGGGGGCGTCGGGCTTCTTCGGCGACATGCGGCGCGCGCTGCAGGCGGTCGGCCGACCCGCCTGGGCCTGGGATGTGGGCGTCAACGGCGGCCCGCACTCGCTGGGCAATGTCGCGCCGGTGCTGAAGGGCAAGACGGGCATCGACGACTTCTTCGCCTGGATGCGTGACAACTTCGATCCCACCGTGACCTGGGAGGATCTGGCCTGGGTGCGCGAGCGCTGGAAGGGGCCGCTGATCATCAAGGGCGTGCTGGACGCCGACGACGCTCGGCGCGTGGCCGATCTCGGGGCTGACGGCCTCGTGGTGTCGAACCACGGCGGGCGTCAGCTGGACGGCGTCCTGTCCTCGACCCGCGCCCTGCCGCCGATCGCCGAGGCGGTCGGGGGGCGGCTGACGGTCCTGGCCGACGGCGGAATCCGCAGCGGCCTGGACGTCGCGCGAATGCTGGCTCTGGGCGCCGACGGCGTGCTGATCGGACGGGCCTGGGCCTATGCCCTGGCGGCGCGGGGAGAGGCGGGGGTCAGCCACGTCCTGAATCTGATGGCGGCCGAGATGAAGGTGGCCATGGCGCTGACCGGCGTCACGCGGGTGGATCAACTGGACCGCAACGCCCTGGCCTGATCCGGGCGGGTCGCGGCTTCTTCAAGAAAAAGGCGCCGGCGAAAGGATCGCCGGCACCCAGGTTTCACCGCTCAGGAGGGCGGTGGAAAGCGTCAGAACTTGTAGCGGGCGCCCACGAACACCTGACGGCCGGTGTGGTGGTAGACGTAGGTGCTGTCCCGCACCCCATCGAGCTCGCCGTGGTTCTGGCGGTTGGCCTCGTCCGTGAGGTTGATGCCCTCGAGCGTCAGCGTCAGGTGGTCGGTGACGTTGAACGAAGCCGAGGCGTCGATGCTGAGCGTCTCGGTCTTGCCGGTGGCGACGATGCCGCGCGAGCCGCCGTTGGAGGCCGGCACCTGCTGGTAGTAGGTGTCGCGATAGGCCGCCGACACCCGGGCGTTGAAACGACCGTCGTCATAATAGAGCGTGGCGTTCCAGGCGTCGGGCGACAGGTTCACCAGATTGGCCGTCACATAGGCGGTGCAGGCGGCGGTGGTGCAGTAGTCGATTTCCGACTCCACATGGGTGAAGTTGGCCTGGACGCCCAGGTTCGAGAAGGCGCCCGGCAGGAAGGTGAAGGGCTGCTGATAGCTGATCTCGAAGCCCTTCAACGGGCCGCCCGGCGTGTTGGTCGGACGGCTGAAGACGTAATCCTCCGCCGGGGGACGGTCGACGGCGGCGGGGAAGGCTTCCGGGTTCATCGCCGTCAGCTCGGCATAGGTCAGCCGTTGCTGGGTCGTCTGAACGTAGGTCGAGATGTCCTTGTAGAAGAACGCCAGCGACAGCAGGGACTCCGGCGCGAAATACCATTCCAGCGACAGGTCGAAGGTGTCGGCGCGGTAAGGGTCCAGGTTCACATTGCCCAGCGACGCCGTGCGGTTGGCGGCGTTCGGCGCGCTGAGCGAGAAGACCGGCACCAGGCTGGTCACGGGCGGGCGCGCCATGACGCGGGCGGCGCCGAAGCGGACCATGACGTTTTCGACCGGCTCGATCGACAGGTTCAGCGACGGCAGGATGTCGTCATAGTTGTTGGCGCCGGTGATGCGCGTCGTCACTCCGCTGAGAGAGGAGTAGCCGGCGGCCTCGATCTCGGTGTTCACCCAGCGCGCGCCGAAGTTGCCGCGGACCGGCATGCCGACCCATTCGGTGTTCCAGTCCAGCTGGGCCCATAGGCCGGTGTCCTTTTCCGTCACGTCGCGCCAGTTGCCCAGCGCCGTGGACCCGTTCTCCAGTCCCAGCAGACGGAAGTCGCCGCCAGCCACGCCGGTGTCGCACAGGCAATCGGCCCCATAGGCTTTCACGATCGCGTCGAGGTTCGGCGAAATCCAGGCGGTGGCTGAGCCTGCGGGCAGATCCAGATTCCTGCCGAAGCCGTCGAGCAGATAGGTCAGGCCGCCGATCGAGGCTCCCCCCGGTATGGCGGGCGCGGTGTTGGTCTTGCGAGCATAGCCTGAGCCTTCAGACTGATACTCCTTGTAGCTGGCGCCGACCTTGAACGTCATGCGGTCGTCGATGTCGAACTCGAAGGCGCCTTCGAAGGTCGTATAGGTGTTGCTCTGCGAACTGGATGACATACGCAGTTCTGAGAGGGGCTGGACGCCGGCCGGACCGGTGATGGTCCATTGGTTGGGATCCGTGACGTCGAAGCCGTAGTCGATCTTGGGCAGGTCGCGATTGTCGCGGAAATCGATCGACCAGCCGGCGCCGTCCTGATGGTCGATGATGGCGTTGACCTGGAGGGGGTTGTCGAACGTCGACTCGGAACGACCCGCCACGCCTCTGAAGCGCACGCTGTCCGAGAAGTCGTGTTCGATCTCCAGCGTATACTGCGAGAATTCGCTCTTCAGTTCGTCGAAGCGCTCTTCCGTGCGCATGTCCATGCCGTCGAGGAGCAGGTAGACCAGTTCGCCCGTTTCGGCGTCGGCGACGGCGTCGACGATCGTAACCCCAGGCTTGCCGCCCTGGCTGGCGTTGCGGCTCAACGACCAGGCCTCGAGGAAGTTCTCCTGACGGGTCGAATCCAGCTTGGAATAGAGGCCGTCCAGGCTGATGGTCGTGGCGTCCGAGGGGCGCCATTGCAGCGACAGGGTCGCGCCTAGGCGCTCCTGCTCATGGCTCAGACGGCCGTAGCGCGGAATGCGCGGGTGGAACAGGCCGCCGGCCGCATCGGACCCGCCGGGCAGGGCTTCGGGGTTCAAGAAGCCGTTGTCGCCATTGGCCGGACCCCAGCGCACCGAGCTGAAGCCTTCCTCGATGGAGCTCTTGTCGCTGTAGGCCAGCGACAGCAGGGCTCCGAACTTGCCGTCCATCCAGGTGTTGGAGATCAGGCCGGCGAAACGCGGGCTCCAGTTCTCCGACAGGTCGTTGTAGCCGCCCTGGACCGAGGCCACGGCGTTAAAGCCTGAATAGTCGAACGGCCGGGCCGTGCGCAGATCGACCGTGGCGCCCAGGGAGCCTTCCTCAACCTCGGCCGAGGCGGTCTTGCGCACGGTGATGTTGTTGAAAAGTTCGGAGGCGAAGACGTTGAAGTCGAACCCGCGGCCGCGGTTCACGCCGCCCGAGGAGTCCGTGGCGCCGGTAGTCGCCTGAGCTTCGATGCCGTTGATGCGGGTGCGGGTGAACTCCGAGCTGAGGCCGCGCACCGTGATGGAGCGGCCTTCGCCCGCGTCGCGGTCGATGGAGACGCCGGGGATGCGCTGGATCGATTCCGCCAGGTTGGTGTCGGGGAAATCGGCGATGTCTTCGGCCGAGATGGCGTCCACCACCCCGGCTTCCTTGCGCTTGATGTTGAGCGCGTTCTGCAGGCTGGCGCGGAAGCCGGTGACGACGATTTCGTCGACGGCGGTCGGCTGGTCGTCGGCCGGCGTCGACTGAGCCTGCGCCGCGCCGGCGAAGGTCAAGAAGGCGAGCGAGGCGCCGAGCAGCAGCGAGGCGCGCGCAGGGGCGGCGTGATAGGGCATATGGTTCTCCTCCCAGTTGGACCCGCCAGGGAACGCCCGTCCCAGTTCAGGTCGCCGCTTTCGCGGGAACCGGTGTCAATTGCTGTTTGTCAGCGAGTTCCACCGGTGTCATACAGAGCTACGCACGTTTTTTATCCTGTGGCAAGATGATGGCGAAACGCTCCTCCGGCTAAGGTTCGAACCCTGCGAAACAACAACCGGAGCCGGCGCCTGACGTCCCCCGGCCCCTGAGGGAGACATCGTCAGCGCCGCCCAGGCGGGCGTTTTCATGCCTGTCGCCGTCTCCCTTCTTCTCCGCCCGATTCGCTTCGCTTCCGTTCCGATTTCGAGTTTCAGATGACCCAACCGCTTCGCTTGAATCCTGATCGTCTTCTGCCGGCCGATCCCGACACCCGCGCCGTCGCGAGGCGGCTGTACGCCGAGATCAAGGCTCTGCCGATCATCAGCCCGCACGGCCACACCGACCCGTCCTGGTTCGCGGGGAACGCCACCTTCGCCAATCCGGCCGAGCTGCTGATAACGCCGGATCACTACGTCTTCCGCATGCTCTACAGCCAGGGCATGGCGATGGAGGATCTGGGCGTTCCGCGCGCCGACGGCGGGGCGGTCGAGACGGACCCGCGCAAGATCTGGCGACGGTTCGCCGAGAACTATCACCTGTTCCGTGGCACGCCTTCGCGGATGTGGCACGACTGGGTCTATGCCGAAGTTTTCGGCCTGGACGTGCGCCTTTCGGCTGAGACGGCGGACCACTATTACGACGTCATCGACGCGGCCCTGCAGACCGAAGCCTTCCGGCCGCGCGCCCTGTTCGACCGCTACAATATCGAGGTGCTGACCACGACGGAGTCGCCCCTCGACAGCCTCGAGCATCACAAGGCGATCAATGCTTCGGGCTGGAAGGGGCGGGTGCTGACCGCCTATCGTCCCGACCCCGTGCTGGACCCGGACTATGAAGGGTTCCGCGACAATCTGAAGGTTCTGGCCGAACAGACCGGCCGGGACACCCTGTCGTGGAACGGCTACCTGCAGGCGCTGCGCGATCGGCGCGCCTTCTTCATCGAGATGGGCGCCACCTCGACGGATCACGGCCACCCGACCGCCTTCACCGCCGACCTGTCTCGCGCCGAGGCCGAGACCCTGTTCCAGCGCGTGTCGACCGGGCCGGCCAGCGCCGAGGACGCTGAACTGTTCCGCGGCCAGATGCTGACGGAGATGGCGGCCATGTCGGTCGAGGATGGTCTGGTGATGCAGCTGCACCCCGGCTCCTTCCGCAATCACAACGGCTTCGTCTTCGAGCGCTTCGGCCGCGACAAGGGCGCGGACATTCCCACGCGCACCGACTATGTGCGCGCGCTGAAGCCCCTGCTGGACCGGTTCGGATCGGACAACCGGCTGACCCTGATCCTGTTCACCCTGGACGAGAGCGTCTATGCGCGCGAACTGGCGCCGCTGGCGGGCCATTATCCGGCGCTGAAGCTGGGGCCCAGCTGGTGGTTCCACGACAGCCCGGAAGGGATGCGCCGCTTCCGCGAGAACGTCACCGAGACGGCGGGTTTCTACAACACGGTCGGCTTCAACGACGACACCCGCGCCTTCCTGTCCATTCCGGCGCGGCACGATGTGGCCCGTCGCATGGACTGCGGCTTCCTGGCCCGCCTGGTGGTCGAGCATCGGATGGAAGAGGACGAGGCCCATGAGGTGGCGCGCGCCCTGACCTATGATCTGGTCAAGGCGGCCTACAAGCTGTGACCCGCCTCGATGAAGCGGCCCTGACGGGCTTGCCGGACGACGTCGTGCGGCCCGGCTATGATCGTACGGCGGCCAGGACGGGCGTCGTGCACCTGGGCATCGGCGCCTTCCACCGGGCGCACCAGGCGGTGGTGTTCGCCGATGCGCTCAAGAGCGGCGACCTGCGCTGGGGCGTGCTGGGCGCGTCGCTGCGGTCGCCCGGCGTGCGCGATCAACTGAACCCGCAGGACGGCCTCTACACCCTGGTCGTGCGCGACGGCGAACGCGAGGACCTGCGGGTCATCGGCGCCTGTCGCAGCGTGATGGTGGGGCCCGAAGACCCTGCGGCGCTCGTCGCGGCCATGGCCGACGCCGATGTCCACATCGTCACCCTGACGGTGACCGAGAAGGGCTATCGCCTGGACCCGGCCAGCGGCGAACTGCTGGTCGAGGACCCGGACGTGGCGGCCGACATCGCGGACATCGAGCGTCCTCGCACGGCACCCGGTTTCATCGTCGCCGCCCTGCGCGCCCGGCGCGCTGCGGGATTGGGGCCCTTTACGGTGATTTCCTGCGACAACCTTCCGCACAATGGACGGCGGATCCGCGCCGGGGTGCTGGCCATGGCCAGGGCGGTGGATTCGTCGCTCGCCGAGTGGATCGCGGCCGAGGGCGCCTTCCCCCAGACCATGATCGACCGGATCGTGCCGGCGACGACGGCCGAGGACGTGGTTCGCCTGACGGCCCGCCTCGGCGTCGAGGACCAGGGGATGGTCAAGGCCGAGCCCTTCACCCAATGGGTGATCGAGGACCGCTTCGCCGGCGAACGGCCCGATTTCGCCGCCCTGGGCGTGCAACTGACCGATGCGGTCGAACCCTGGGAGGACGCCAAGTTAAGGCTGCTGAACGGCGCCCACTCGGCGGTCGCCTATCTGGGCGCGCTGTCGGGTCATGAGCACGTTCACGAGGCGGTGGCCGTTCCGGCGTTCCGCGCCTATGTCGAAGCTCTATGGGACGAGGCGCAGATGACGCTGAACCCGCCGCCGGGTCTGGACGTGGCCGCCTATCGCGCCGAGCTGATGGCGCGGTTCTCCAACTCCGCCCTGATGCATCGCACGCGTCAGATCGCCATGGACGGTTCGCAGAAGCTGCCGCAGCGCCTGCTGGCCGGCGCCGCCGAGCGCCTGGCGGCGGATCAGGGGATCGAAGCCATGGCCCTGGGCGTCGCCGCCTGGATGCGCTGGCAGGAAGGCGTGACGGAGCAGGGAGAGACCGTCGTGGTCGATGACCCGCTGGCGTCCCGGACCGCCGAACTGATCGAGGCGTCGGAGACCGACGAAGCCCAGGTCCGCGCCCTGTTGGGCCTGTCGGCGGTCTTCCCGGCGTCGCTGGCCGAGGAGCCGCGCTTCGTCGAGGCGGCGACGGCCGCCTTCCTGGCGTTGAGAGAGCATGGCGCGGTCGAGGCCGCCCGCCGCGTGACGGAGTAGAAGATGAGCCGGGTCCTGATCCTGAACCCCGCCGATGACGTCGCCATCGCCCTGGACGACATCGCCGCGGGCGAGACGCCAGAGGGCCTGGAGACGCCGGCGCGCGCCGCCGTCGCCACCGGCCACAAGATCGCCCGGCGGGCGGTGGAGGAGGGCGGCCTGGTGCGCCGTTATGGCCAGGTCATCGGCCGGGCGCGCGAAGCCATCGCCGCCGGGGATCATGTCCACGTCCACAATCTCGCCATGGCCGAGGACGGACGCGAGGCCGAGGTGGGCGCCGACGTCCGCCGCCCGGCGCCGCTGTCTGGCGCGACCTTCAACGGCATCGTGCGGCCGGACGGCCGGGTCGGCACGCGCAACTACATCGGCGTCCTGACCAGCGTGAACTGCTCGGCCACGGTGGCGCGCCGCATCGCCGACGCCTTCCCGGACGCCAGCCTGCCCGACGGCGTGGACGGCGTGGTCGCCTTCACCCATCAGGGCGGTTGCGGAGGCTCGTCGCTGTCGAGCGACGTGACCCTGCTGCAGCGGACGCTGGCGGGTTACGCCCGGCATCCGAACTTCCATTCGATCCTCATCGTCGGCCTGGGCTGCGAGGCGAACCAGATCCCGGCCTGGCTGGCCAATGAGGGGCTGGAGACGGGGCCGACCTTGCGCGCCCTGACCATTCAGGAGGCAGGCGGCACGGCCCGCGCCATCGAGGCGGGGATCGAGATCGCCCGCGAACTGGCGGCCGAGGCCGCCAAGGTCGAGCGTCAGCCGGTGTCGGCCTCGCACCTGACGGTCGGTCTGCAATGCGGAGGCTCGGACGGCTGGTCCGGCGTGACCGCCAATCCGGCGCTGGGCGCAGCGGTGGATCTGCTCGTCGCTCACGGCGGTTCGGCCATGCTGTCGGAGACGCCCGAGATCTGGGGCGCCGAACACCTGCTTCTGCGGCGTGCGGCGTCGCAAGGGGTGGCGGACAAGCTGAACGCTCGCCTGGCTTGGTGGCGCGCCTATGCCGACAAGCACGGGATGGAGCTGAACAACAATCCGTCGCCAGGAAATCTGAAGGGCGGCCTGACCACCATCCTGGAGAAGTCGCTGGGGGCGGTGGCCAAGTCCGGCTTCACGCCGCTGAACGACGTGATCGGCTATGCCGAACCGCTGGCCGCCAAGGGGCTGAGCTTCATGGACAGCCCCGGTTACGACCCTTGCTCGGCGACGGGCCAGATCGCCTCGGGCGCCAATCTGATCGTGTTCACGACCGGACGGGGCTCGGTGTTCGGAGCCAAGCCCGCGCCGTCGATCAAGGTCGCCTCCAACGCCAGGCTGGCCAGCTGGATGGACGAGGACATGGACATCGACGCCTCGCCGGTGCTGACGGGCGCGTCGATGGAGGCGGTCGGGCAGGCCATCTTCGAGCGGATGCTGGCCGTGGCCTCGGGCGAGCCGTCGAAGTCCGAGGCCCTGGGCATCGGCGATAATGAGTTCGTGCCCTGGCAGGTGGGCGCCTATCTCTAGGCGCCCGCCTCCAGGCTGAGTTCAGCCCTCCAGCGCCTCGATCAGTTCGCCCATGTTGCGGATGAAGACCTGGGTCGAGACGCACTCGACCGGGTAGTCGGTGGTGTAGGGCGAGGTATCCCACAGGTCGCCGACGCGAGTGGTCTGATACTCTCCGCCCGTCACCGCCGCCGGCGCCTCCCCGATGTAGGGGTTGGACGTCGTGGTCATGAGCGAGGGCCAGTAGCCGCGCGCGTTCAGCGTCGTCACCAACTGACCCGCCCGGTCCGCTGCAGGCCGGGTCAGGCGTCGGGCGTCGGTGGACATGTCCCAGACGTCCACGTCCTGAAGCGTGAAGTATTTCGGCAGTTGCAGCGCGCCCGGACGGGCCTTGAGCGGGGAGTTGCGGCTGACCTCGTCCGGGGTCTGGGACGCCAGCGTCTCGTACTCGCGGCGCAGGGCGGCGGTGTCGACGTTGCGGAACGAGCCGTAGTGGACGATCAGGTTGTTGGGATTGTCGTCGTAGTAATACTGGCCGTTGGTGATGTTCGACCCGCGCCGGTGGATGTAGACGGGCGTGTTCGATCCCTCGAGGATGAAGGTCGGGTGGGTGCGCCCCGGCGCGATCAGGTTCTGGGGCGTCTTCACCTGATCCAGCCAGTCCAGGGCCTCGGGCAGGCGGGCGATGTATTTGCGCTCGCCGGTCAGACGATAGAAGCCCATCATCGACTTGATGTTGGTTCCCGTGGCGTGGGTGGCGAAGGCCTGGGGCTCGATGGTTCGGGCGCCGGCGGGCTTCAGCGTGTCGGGGAAGTGCTGCAGGCCCCAGGCCGGCTGGGGCAGGGGCTGCTGGGTCTTCACGAAGATGTCCATACCGCGATGGATGGCGTCCAGCACCCGCGGGTCGCCACGGCCGTTCGTCGCCAGTCCGTGATAGGCGTAGAGCAGGAACTCCAGGTTCTCGCCCGCCACATCGTCGTTGAAGGTGATGTAGGGGGTGTAGTCCTCATGGCCGTGCAGGCCGCCGTTTTCGACGAAGGGATACCGCTGGGGCCAGCCGCCGTTCGGATACTGGGCGTCGAGAACGAACTGGATCGCCTTGTCCAGGGGCGCGCGGTACTTGCGCTCGCGCTTCTCCAGATAGATCCGCAACAGCAGTTGCGAAGCCTCGGCCGTTCCCGCGTCGTCGAAGGTGGCGTTGCCGTAGTAGCGGTGGAATTCCTCCATCCGCCAGGCGTTCTTGCCGTAGGTGGCGTACCAGCGTTTGAGCGACTCCTCGCCCGCCATGTCGATGACGTAGTTCCAGCCGCCGGCGGGATGCTGGCCGCGGATCAGGGCGTCGGCGGCGGACTTGGCGGCTTCATAGAACTGTTCGTCGCCGGTGGCGTGATAGGCGTCAAGGAAGACGTGGCCGACCGTGGCGGTGCCGGGCGGCTGGACCCAGATCATCGTCGGCGAGGCTTCCAATTCGCCCCAGCGGCGCGAGAAGTCCGGCAGGACATTCCACACATAGCCGCCTCCGACGGCGGCCTCCTCGGTCATGAAGCGGGTCGCCCGCTTCATCGTCGCCACGATGGCGTCGCGGTCGGCCCCGCTCTGGATCACGCCCCGGGCCAGGGCCGGGGCGGAGGCGGCCGTGAAGGTCG
>DGIZ01000129.1:0-298 GCA_002386585.1 Brevundimonas sp. UBA4609
TGGGATCGACCGGCTGCTGGCCGGTTCGTCGCGGCTGCTGCCGGGCGGCGGGCGGGTCAACCTGACGCTGCGGGTCGCGGGCTGACGAGGGCCGGTTGGCCGGAAAGACTCGACGGGACGGGGAAAGCCGAGGCACTGTCGTCGCTTCTACAGCGCCGACTCGGAGACCCGAGATGACCCTGATCACCCGGCCCGAGGGCCTGAGCCCCGACCAGATCGCCCCCAGCCGCCGCAGCCTGGGCGTAGCGACGGCGGGCGGGCTGTTCTTCGCCGCCTACGCCCCCGCCGCCCTCAGCCA
>DGIZ01000129.1:589-932 GCA_002386585.1 Brevundimonas sp. UBA4609
ATCCGGCGCCCGACGGCTTCGCCCTGCCCGCCTATGTCGCTCGACCCGAAGGCGCCGGCCCCTTCCCCGTCGTCATCGTCGTGTCCGAGATCTTCGGCGTGCACGAATACATCCGCGACGTCTGCCGCCGTCTGGCCAAGGCGGGTTATGCGGCGATCGCGCCCGCCTTCTTCGTCCGCGTCCAGGATCCCGCCCCGCTCAACGACATGCAGGCGATCCAGCGCATCGTCGCCGCCGCCGGCTACGACCAGGTGATGGGCGACATCGGCGCTACGCTGGACTGGATCGGCGCCCAGTCCTGGGCCAAGGCCGACAAGGTCGGGATCACCGGCTTCTGCTGGGG
>DGIZ01000129.1:1161-9529 GCA_002386585.1 Brevundimonas sp. UBA4609
GATCACCGGCTTCTGCTGGGGCGGCAAGGTGGTGTGGCAGGCCATGGCCCGCTTCCCGACGCTGGACGCCGGGGTCGCCTGGTACGGCCGCCTGTCCCCCGCCGCCAACGCCACCGAAGAACAGAAGACGGCGGGCCGCCCCTGGCCCATCGACCTGGCGGGCGAACTCAAAGCGCCGGTGCTGGGCCTTTACGGCGGCCAGGACGGCGGCATTCCCAATGATACGGTCAAGGCGATGACCGACGCTCTGGCCGCGGCGGGCCGTACCGACAGCCAGATCATCCTCTATGACGACGCCCCGCACGGCTTCCACGCCGACTATCGCGCCTCCTACCGCGAGGCGGACGCGAAGGACGGCTGGCGGCGACTGCTGGCGCTGTTCGATTCGAGATTGAAGGACTGACCCTTCCTTCCGCTCACCCCGGCGGACGCCGGGGCCCAGTCCTTTGGCCGCAAGCGCGGTGCGGGAAGCTCTCACTGGATCCCCGCGTCCGCCGGGATGAGCGGCACTATAGGCAAAGGAAAACGGCCCGACGCGTCTGCGCCGGGCCGCCGTCGTTTCAGCGCGCGAAAGCCTCAGGCCTTGGCGTCGAAATTCCCGCCGGTCGTGCTGGGGTCGGCGTAGGCGCCGCCGGCCGCCGGGCCCGAGCCCTTGGCCGCGACCACCACCATGGCCGCGCGCACGGTGCGGCCGAACAGGGCGTAGCCCGGCTGCAGCGTCTGGATGACGGCGCCGCCCGGCACGGTGTCCGACGGCTGCTCCATCATCGCCTGATGCAGGTGCGGGTCGAAGGCGTCGCCCGGCGCCGGATCGACGCGGGTCAGGCCGTTGGCCTCAAAGGCCGACAGCAGGGACTTCTGCGTCAGCTCCAGCCCCGTGACCATGGCCGCCGCCGGACCGTCCGCATCCTTGGGCGCCGCCGCCAGGCCGCGCTCCAGGGTGTCGGCCACGCCCAGCAGATCCTTGGCGAAGCGCTGGATGGCGTAGGCGCGGGCGTCGTTCTGCTGCGTCTCGGCGCGGCGCTTGACGTTCTCGGCCTCGGCCACGGCGCGCAGGGCGCGGTCCTTCCACTGGTCGCGCTCGGCGATCAGGGCGTCGACCACGGCGTTTTCATCGCCTTCAGGCGCACCCTCGCCCTCGTGGATGTCCTGCTCGAGTTGGTCCCGGGTCTCGTCGTTGATGTCGTTCACGTCTCTTGTCCGTCCAGAATCCGGCCCAGCACCCGGGCGGTATAGTCCACCAACGGTATGACACGGGCGTAGTTCAACCGCGCGGGCCCGATGACGCCGATGGCGCCCAGCACCCGCTGCCGGCCCGACATATAGGGCGCCGCGATCACGGCGGAACCCGAAAGCGAAAAGAGTCGCGTTTCCGCGCCGATATAGATGCGCACGCCCTGGGCCGCGCCGACGTCGTCCAGCAGGCCGATCAGCTGTTCCTTCTGCTCCAGATCGTCGAACAGAACGCGCACCCGCTCCAGATCCTCGGCTGCGCGGGCGTCCTGCAGCAGATTGCCGCGGCCGCGCACGATCAGGTTGCGGTCGTGGCTCCCGCCGCCCGCACCGCCGCTCCAGGCGGCCAGTCCATCCTCGACCAGGCGGGCGGCGGCGGCGTCCAGATCGCGCCGGGCGGCCTCCATCTCGGCCCTCATCTCGTGCCGGGCCTCGGCCAGCGGACGGCCCTTCAGCCGGGCGCTGAGAAAGTTCGACGCCTCCTGCAGGGTCGAGGGCGTGACGCCGGGCGCCAGGTTCATCAGCCGGTTCTCGACCACCCCGTCGTCGGCGACCAGCACCGCCAGCGCCTGCCCCCCGCCCAGAGCCACGAACTCGACATGGCGCACCCCGGCCTCGCGCACCGGGCTGGCGACGATGCCCGCCCCGCCCGCCAAGCCCGACAGCAGGGACGAGGCCGCATCCAGCGCCTCCTCCACGTTGCGGCCGCCGCCCTTGGCGCCCAGCACCGCCAGCCGAGCGTCGATCTCGCGTCGCTCCTCCTGACCGATGTCGCCGACTTCCAGCAGACCGTCCACGAACAGCCTCAGCCCCGCATGGGTCGGCGCTCGCCCGGCCGAAGCGTGCGGCGAGGCCAGCAGCCCCGCCTGCGTCAACGCCTGCATGGTGTTGCGGATCGAGGCGGGCGACAGGTCCAGCCCGGCGCGCGACAGGGTGTGCGACCCCACCGGCTCGCCCGTCTCCAGATAGGTCTCGACCACCCGGCGGAAGATGTCGCGCGCCCGCGCGTCCAGCGTCGCCAGACCGGGCGAAGGATGCAGCAGGCTCATGCCCCCGCCCTCCGCGCCGCCCAGTCCGCGCGGGTCAGGCGATGGACCAGACAATCGTCCGTCCCGTTGAAGACACGCCGCCCCTCCGGCCGGAAGCCCAGTCGCTGATAGAAGCGATGCGCCTGGGCGTTTGAGTTGAGCGGATCGATCACCACCGCCTCGACCTGCGGCCGGGCGAAACAGGCGTCCAGCGCCTGGGCCATCATCTGCGTCCCATGGCCCCGGTTCAGGGCGTCGGCCTCGCCGATCCAGATATCGAGGGCGCGCAGGTTCGGCTCGATCTCGCCCCAGTAGCCGTTGGGTTCGCCCGCCGGGTCGATGTCCAGCATGGCCCCGATCGGACGGCCGTCGACCTCGGCGATGAAGTAGCGGAAGACGTCGGACTGCGCGGCCAGCTCCTCGTCCCAGTCGGCCGCCTCATGATGGTCGGGGTCGTCGGTCAGGCAGGCGACGACATGCGGCGCCTTGTCCCAGCGCATCAGGATCGCGGCGTCGGCGGCCACGGCCGGACGAAGACGCACGACAGACGGGTCAGGGCGGGACAGGCTCATGGTTTCAGGATAAGCACGCGCCATCCCGCTTCCAAGGAATTCCCATGCGCCCGTCCGAACGCACCCCCGAACAACTCCGCACCGTCACGCTGGAAACCGGCGTCAACCGCTACGCCGAGGGCTCCTGCCTGGTGTCCTTCGGCCACACCAAGGTGTTGGTGACGGCCTCGATCGAGGAGAAGGTGCCGGGCTGGATGCGCAACACCGGCCAGGGCTGGGTCACGGCCGAATACGGCATGTTGCCCCGCGCCACCCACACGCGCGGCCGTCGCGAAGCCGCCGCCGGCAAGCAGTCGGGCCGCACCCAGGAGATCCAGCGCCTGATCGGCCGCAGCTTGCGCGCCGTGGTCGACCTGAAGGCGCTGGGCGAGCGTCAGGTGCTGATCGACTGCGACGTGATCCAGGCCGACGGCGGCACGCGCACCGCCTCCATCACCGGCGCCTGGGTGGCCATGGCCAGCGCCCTCAACTACCTGAAGGACGAGGGCGTGCTGACGACCGATCCGATCCTGGATCAGGTGGCGGCCGTGTCGTGCGGCGTGTTCAACGACCTGCCGGTGCTGGACCTCGACTATGAGGAGGACTCCACCGCTGAGGCCGACAGCAACTTCGTCCTGACCGGCGCGGGCCAGATCGTCGAGATCCAGGCTACCGGCGAGAAGCGCGGCTTCAGCCGGGTCGAGTTCGACCGTCTGTTCGAACTGGCGGAAATCGGCTGCACCGAACTGTTCGCCCTGCAGCGCGCCGCCGTCGAGGCCGCCCGCCGATAAGGCTTTTCGCGGAGCCGGATCGGGACCATCGTCGTTGCATAGGCGAACCCCGATCCGGAGCCCCGCATGACCCGACCGCCCCTTCTGGCCTGCCTGATCCTCGGCGGCCTGCTCGCCGCCTGCCAGCCGCGCCCTGAGCCGGCGGCGTCAGCACCGGCCTCCACGCCATCGCCTTCTCCGGCCCGCGAGCCCGAGGCCCGCCTGCCCGAAGGCCCGGACATGGCGCCTCAGCCCGTTCCGCTCGACGACCGCTCCTGCCGCGAGACCCTGGGTGAAACAGCCTCCGCCCGTCTGGTCCAGCGCTGCATCGCCGTCAGCCCCGCGACACGCCCGCCCTGCAACGCCGCCAACCCCTGCGACCTGATCCAAGGCGAGATCGACCGCAGTTGCGCGATGTGGACCCGCGACGGCGAAACCCCGCCGAAAGAGTGCGCCAACTAGCCACCCTCTCCCGATGGGAGAGGGCTTGAGCCTCCAAGAGCCGAAGGTGATTGGCTAAGGCGAAAGGGTGAGGGTTCGCGGGTGAAGTCGGCCGCAGGCCGTGGCGCGACGGCTGACGCCGACGGACAGGACAAGCCCCTCACCCTTTCGCGCAAAGAACGATCGCTAGGCTCTCGTGCGCTCAAGCCCTCTCCCGCCGGGAGAGGGTTTCATAGCACCCAAGAAAAAGCCCCGGCGGATCGCTCCGCCGGGGCCTTCTTCAGTTCAGCGATGACGCCGAGGCTTAGTCGCGACGGCGACGGCCGCGGTCACCGCCGTTACGGTCGCCCTTGGGACGGCCGCCGGTGTCTTCCGACAGCGGGGCTTCACCGCGTTCAGCGCGCTCGGCGTTGATCTTGTCGGTGATGTCTTCGCCGGTCTCCTGATCAACGACCTTCATCGACAGCTTGGTCTTGCCGCGATCGTCGAAGCCCAGGAACTTGACCTTGACCTCCTGGCCTTCCGACAGGACGTCGGCCGGGTTGGCGACGCGCTCCAGAGCGATCTGGGACACGTGGACCAGACCGTCCTTGGCGCCGAAGAAGTTCACAAAGGCGCCGAAGTCGACGACCTTCACGACCTTGCCCGAGTAGATGGTGCCGACTTCCGGTTCCGAGGCGATGGACTGGATCCATGCCTTGGCGGCTTCGATCTTTTCCTGCTCGTTGGCGGCGATCTTGATGGTGCCGTCGTCGCCGATGTCGACCTTGGCGCCGGTCTTCTCGACGATTTCGCGGATGACCTTGCCGCCCGAACCGATCACTTCACGGATCTTGTCGACCGCGATCTTGATGGATTCGATCTTGGGCGCGAACTCGCCCAGTTCGGCGCGCGGCGCTTCCATCGCCTTCGACATTTCATCGAGGATGTGCAGACGGCCGGCCGAAGCCTGCGTCAGGGCCTGCTGCATGATCTCCTTGGTGATGCCGGCGACCTTGATGTCCATCTGCAGGCTGGTGATGCCTTCCGACGTGCCCGCGACCTTGAAGTCCATGTCGCCCAGGTGATCTTCGTCACCGAGGATGTCCGACAGGATGGCGAACTCGCCCGACGGCTCCAGAATCAGACCCATGGCGATGCCCGAGACCGGACGGGCCAGCGGCACGCCGGCGTCCATCAGGGCCAGCGACGAACCGCAGACCGTGGCCATCGAGGACGAGCCGTTGGACTCGGTGATCTCCGACACCAGACGGATGGTGTAGGGGAAGTCCTCGCGGGACGGCAGCATCGGACGGATGGCGCGCCAGGCCAGCTTGCCGTGACCGATTTCGCGCCGGCCCGGCGAGCCCATGCGGCCCGCTTCACCGACCGAATAGGGCGGGAAGTTGTAGTGCAGCAGGAAGGACTCCTTGTAGGTGCCCGTCAAGCTGTCGATGTACTGCTCGTCCTCGCCGGTGCCGAGCGTGGCGACGACCAGGGCCTGGGTTTCGCCGCGCGTGAACAGCGACGAACCGTGGGTGCGCGGCAGGACGCCGACTTCCGAGACGATGGCGCGGACCTTGTCCAGGGCGCGGCCGTCGACGCGGTGGCTGTTCTCGATGATGTCGCGACGCAGGACGTCGGCTTCGCATTCCTTGAACGCGGCCGAGAACTTGGACGAGTCGACGCCTTCCGGCTTCTCGTCGGTCTTCACCAGGGCCTCGGCGGCCTTCTTCTTGGCGGCGTCGACGCCCGAACGGCGCTCATACTTGCCCGGATGGGCGTAGGCGGCCTTGATCTCTTCGCCGACCAGCGCCTTGATCGAGGCGACCACGTCCGAGTGGTCTTCGGCCTGGAAGTCGAACGGCTCCTTGGCGGCGTGTTCGGCCAGGTCGATGATGGCGTCGATGACCGGCTGCATGCCCGCGTGCGCGAACATCAGAGCCTCAAGCATCTTCTCTTCCGACAGCTCCTTGGCTTCGGATTCGACCATCATCAGGGCGTCCTGCGTGCCGGCGACGACCAGGTCCAGGGCGCTTTCGCCCATCTGGTCGATGGCCGGATTCAGCACCAGCTCGCCGTCGATCAGGCCGACGCGCGCGGCGCCGATCGGGCCCATGAAGGGCACGCCCGAGATGGTCAGGGCGGCCGAGGCGGCGACCATGCCCAGGATGTCGGGATCGTTCTCAAGGTCGTGCTGCAGCACGGTGACGATGACCTGGGTCTCGTTCTTGAAGCCCTTGACGAACAGGGGGCGGATCGGGCGGTCGATCAGGCGGGAGACCAGGGTCTCCTTCTCGGTCGGACGGCCTTCACGCTTGAAGTAGCCGCCCGGGATCTTGCCGGCGGCGAACGTCTTCTCTTGATAGTTGACGGTCAGCGGGAAGAAATCCAGGCCCGGCTTGGGCTGGCGGCCATAGACGACGGTCGCCAGGACCACGGTCTCGCCGTAGGTCGCCAGCACGGCGCCGTCAGCCTGACGGGCGATTCGGCCGGTTTCCAGCGTCAGCGGGCGTCCGGCCCACTCGATCGTCTTGCGTTTGATGTCGAACATTATTCTTCTTTCGTCTCCCGCGGGCGTATTCCCGTCGGGGGTGTGCGGAGCGGCAGGCCGTTCAGTCCTGCGGTCCCCATGAGCCAGGCCGCGTCATCGCGGCCGGACGGGTGATTGAGGACCGGATTTCAGGCCCTCGCGTCGGTTGCGCCGGTAAGACCCGCGGCGCACGGGAAATCATAGTCTAGGAGCGGAACGAGGCGCGGACGTGTCCGCCCGCGCCTCGTGGAATTATCCGATCCGCAACCGGGGCGCCTTAACGACGCAGGCCCAGCTTGGCGATCAGCGCCTGATAGCGGGCGCTGTCGGTCTTGTTCAGGTGGTCCAGAAGGCGACGACGCTGCGAAACCTGCTTCAGCAGGCCACGACGCGAGTGGTTGTCCTTCTTGTGGGTCTTGAAGTGCTCGGTCAGGTTGGCGATGCGTTCCGTCAGGATCGCGACCTGCACTTCGGCCGAACCGGTGTCGCCCGTCGAGCGGGCGTTGTCGGCGATGACTTCAGCTTTACGTTCAGCTGTAATCGACATCGAGAGTCCTTTCTTGCCCTATCGCTCGCCTCGCGGAGGCTCGCTGTTTGAGGGCGTTGGAGTTCCTGTCGGCAAGCGGTTGGGCCTGCGTCAGGGGAGGTTGAAAACACGGTCGGGTTCAAGCCGACCGGCCCTGAGATTGCCGAGCGCGACCAGGGTTCCACCCTCGAAGACCGAAACCAGCCGCGAACCAGCAGGCAGCCGGTCCTTGAGCGTTTCAATCTGTCGGGGGAGCAGAACGATCGGCCGTCCCTGCCTCAGACAGAGGGCGTCCTGATCCGTCACGGCCAACTCCGGGATGTCGTCCAGAGCGGTCGAAACGGGCAGCAAGCCCTCAAAGGCGGCGCCCTTATGCGCCAACTCTTCCAGAAAATCCAGCGTTACGGCGTTGTCGACCGAGAACGGCCCCACCCGCTCGCGCCGCAGGTCCGAGACATGGCCCTCGGCGCCCAGCATGATCGCCAGATCGCGCGCCAGGGATCGGACATAGACGCCCTTGCCCGTCCGCATCGTGATCTCGACGTGATCGGCGTCGGGCGCGGCCGTCACCGCCGCCTCATGAATGGTCACGCGGCGCGACTGCAGCTCGACCTCGACCCCGGCCCGCGCCAGGTCATAGGCACGCTCGCCATTGACGCGCACGGCCGAAAAGGCGGGCGGCGTCTGGTCGATCTCGCCGACGAAGGACGGCAGGGCCGCCGTCACCGCCTCGACCGAAGGACGCACGTCCGAGCGGGCGATGATCTCGCCCTCGCGGTCGATGCTGTCGGTGGAAATGCCCCAGTGGATGGTGAAGCGATAGACCTTCTGCGCCTCCATCATGAAGGGCACCGTCTTGGTCGCCTCGCCGAGCGCGATGGGCAGAATGCCCGAGGCCAACGGGTCCAGCGTCCCCGCATGGCCCGCCTTCTGGGCGTTGAACAGGCGGCGGATTCTCGTCACCGCCTCGGTCGAGCCCATCTCATAGGGCTTGTCCAGGCACACCCAGCCGTTGACGAGATCGCCCTTCTTGCGTCGCGCCATAACTCAGTCTTCGCCCTGGTCGTCAGCGTGTTCGATGTCGGCGCGCACGCGCGGATCATTGAACAGACGGTCCATGTGGCTGGCCGTGTCGAAGCTCTCGTCGTGGCGGAACTTCAGGTCGGGCGTGAACTTCATGTCGATGCGGCGGCCCAGTTGGCCGCGCAGGAATTTGGCGTGTTCATTCAGCGCCCTGATGATGGCGCTCTCCTGCCCGGCCGTTTCGGCCGCCTCGACGCCCGCGCCCAGCCACATGGACCGTCTGT
>DGIZ01000129.1:9703-9962 GCA_002386585.1 Brevundimonas sp. UBA4609
GCCTCGACGCCCGCGCCCAGCGGCTCGACGAAACAGGTGGCGTGGCGCAGGTCCGGGCTCATCCGCACCTCGGTCACAGTGACGGAGACGCCGACCAGGGCCTCGTCATGAATCTCGTGCTCGCGCATGACGTCGACCAGGGCGTGGCGGATCAGTTCGCCGGCGCGCAGCTGGCGCTGCGACGGCCCCAGCGGGCCGCTGGCGTTGCGGGTGTGTTGCTTGCGGGCCATCTCGGGCTCCTCCTGCTCGCGCCGCCGGG
>DGIZ01000015.1 GCA_002386585.1 Brevundimonas sp. UBA4609
CGCCGCCGAGGCCCTGGCCCGCGTCACCGGGGCCATCGGGGTGGAGGACATTCTGGGCGAGGTCTTCTCTTCCTTCTGCATCGGCAAATAGGCCCGGCTTTCGCCCGTTTCACGTGAAACAACCGTTCTGGGGCCGGTGGCGATTCCGGCTCGAATGGACTATGTGGACGCCATGAGTTCGACCCCCGACCACACCTTCGACGTCGTCGTCATCGGCGGCGGTCACGCCGGTTGCGAGGCGGCGACCGCCGCGGCGCGCGCAGGCGCGCGCACCCTGCTTCTGACCCAGAAGCTGGAGACCATCGGCGAGATGAGCTGCAACCCGGCCATCGGCGGCCTGGGCAAGGGGCATCTTGTGCGCGAGATCGACGCGCTCGATGGGGTCATGGGCCGGCTGGCGGATGTGTCGGGCATCCAATTCCGCATGTTGAACCGATCCAAGGGCGCCGCCGTGCGCGGCCCCCGCAGCCAGATCGACCGGCGCCTGTATCGCGAGGCCATGCAGGCCGAACTGGCGGATTATGCCAACCTGACCCTGATGGCGGGCACGGCCGAGGGCTTGATCCTGAACGGTGACCGGGTGGTCGGCGTGACGACGGGGGCGGGGGAGACGATCCGCGCCGGGGCCGTGGTGCTGACGACCGGCACCTTCCTCAATGGGGTGATTCATCGCGGCGATCTGCGGATTCCGGCGGGGCGCTATGGCGAAGACCCTTCGACCGGATTGGCCGGCGATCTTCACGCCGCCGACCTGATGATGGGCCGACTGAAGACCGGCACGCCCGCCCGTCTGGACGGACGCACCATCGCCTGGGAGCGGCTGGAGATGCAGGCGGCGGACGACCAGCCCGTGCCCTTCAGCTTCCTGACCGATCGCATCGACGTGCCGCAAATCGCCTGCGGCGTCACCCACACGACGGAAGAGACCCACCGCATCATCGCCGACAATCTCGGCGAGAGCGCCGTCTATGGCGGACGGCTGTCGGGCCGGGGGCCGCGCTATTGTCCCTCGATCGAGGACAAGGTGGTCCGCTTCGCCGACAAGACCAGCCACCAGGTCTTCTTGGAGCCGGAAGGTCTGGATGATCCCAGCGTCTACCCGAACGGCATCTCGACCTCGGTATCCGACGCGACCCAGATGGCCTTCCTCAAGACCATGCCGGGGCTGGAAGCGGTCGAGGTGTTCCGCTTCGGCTACGCCATCGAGTACGACTATGTCGACCCGCGAGAGCTGACGCCCGCGCTGGAGGTCAAGAAGCGGCCGGGCCTGTACCTGGCGGGCCAGATCAACGGCACGACCGGCTATGAAGAGGCGGGGGCGCAAGGCCTGATCGCCGGGCTCAACGCCGCCCGCGCGGCGGCGGGGTCGGACCCGCTGATCCTTGGCCGGGATCAGGCCTATATCGGGGTGATGATCGATGATCTGGTGACGCGGGGCGTTACCGAACCCTATCGCATGTTCACCAGCCGGGCCGAGTATCGGCTGACCCTGCGCGCCGACAATGCGGATCAACGCCTGACGCCCATCGGCATCGAGGCGGGCATCGTGGGCGCAGACCGCGCCAAGGTATGGCTGGACAAGGCCGATCGGTTGGACCGGGCGAACCGTGTTTCACGTGAAACACGGTTCACGCCCAAGGAGGCGGGGACGCTCGGCATTACCGTCAACGCCGACGGGCAGCGTCGTTCGATCCGCGACCTGCTCGCCTTCCCCGATGTGTCCCTGGATCACTTCATCGCCATCCGCCCCGAGATCGTCGACTGGCCGGCCGCCGTGCGCGAACAGGTCGAGATCGACGCCGTCTACGCGGGCTATCTGGACCGCCAGGCCCAGGACGCGGAGGCGCTGCGGCGGGAGGACGGGCTGGCCTTGCCGACTGACCTCGACTACGCGGCCATCGGCGCCCTGTCGAACGAGGTGCGCGAGAAGCTGGCCATGATCCGCCCGCTGACCTTGGGCCAGGCGGGGCGGATAGAAGGCATGACGCCGGGCGCGCTGACGGCGCTTCTGGCGCATGTGAAGAAGGTCAAGGGCGTGGCGGCCGACCTGTCGGCGGTCGTCGCCTGATGTCGGACGCCATTCAGACTTTCCGCGCCCAGACCGGCGCCAGCGACGCCAACATCGCCGACCTGCAGACCTTTCTGGCCATGCTGACCGAGGCCAATGCGGTGATGAACCTGGTCGGTCCCGACACGCTTCCCGACTTCTGGAACCGTCACGCCTGGGACAGCGCCCAGTTGCTGGACCTTGCGCAGGAGGCGAAGACCTGGGCCGATCTGGGGGCAGGGGCGGGGTTTCCCGGCGTCGTTCTGGCCATCCTTCTGAAGGGCCAGCCCGGCGCCCATGTCTGGCTGGTCGACAGCCTGGGCAAGCGCTGCCGTTTTCTTCAGACCATCGTCGATGCGCTGAATCTGCCCGCCACGGTCGTCAATGGGCGGGCGGAGGAGCAGGCGATCACGGTCGATATCGTCACGGCGCGCGCGGTGGCGGCGATGGAGAAGCTTCTGGGTTATGCACAGCCCTACTTCCAACGCGGTGCAAAAGGCCTGTTCCTCAAGGGAGAGAAGGCCGAGGCTGAGTTGAAAGAGGCCCGCCGGGTCTGGCAGTTTGAGGCCGAGCTTACGGTCTCGCGCAGCGATCCGCGTGGCCGCATCGTTTCACTGGGGAGCCTTCGCCGTGTCCGTTGAGTCCGTAAAGCCGCCCCGTGCCCATGAAACCCGCGTCCTGGCGGTCTCGAACCAGAAGGGCGGCGTGGGCAAGACCACGACCGCCATCAACCTGGGCACGGCCCTGGCGGCGATCGGCGAGAAGGTGCTGATCGTCGATATGGACCCGCAGGGCAATGCTTCGACGGGGCTGGGCGTTCCACGTGAAACACGGCGGGTGACGATCTACGACGTCATCGTCGACGGTCGCCCGGTAGACGAGGCGGCGATCGAGACCGCCGTGCCGGGCCTGTTCATCGTCGCCGCCGATCCCGACATGTCAGGGGTCGAGATTGAGCTGAGCCAGTCGGATCGCCGTTCCTATCGTCTGCGCGACGCCCTGGCGAAGCAGGGCGGCAACGGTCATTCCCGGTATGACTATGTGTTGATCGACTGCCCGCCGTCGCTGAACCTGCTGACGCTGAACGCCATGGCGGCGGCGGACGCGGTTCTGGTGCCGCTGCAGTGCGAATTCTTCGCCCTGGAAGGCCTGACGCAGCTGATGCGGACGATCGAGATGGTGCGTCAGAGCCTGAATCCGGCGCTGGATATTCAGGGCCTGGTGCTGACCATGTACGACCGTCGCAACGCCCTGTCGGGCCAGGTGGCGGCCGATGTGCGGGCCCACTTCGGGGACAAGGTCTATGACAGCGTCATCCCCCGTAACGTCCGGGTGTCCGAGGCACCGTCGTTCGGCAAGCCGGCCCTCATCTATGATCTGAAATGTGCGGGCAGCCAGGCCTATCTGAAGCTGGCCCGCGAACTGGTGGCGCGCGAGCGCCAGCGTCGTCAGGCCCTGGCCGCCTGATCCAACTTGTAAAGCAGCGGAAACAGCATCTTGTCTGAACGTCAGCGTGGTCTGGGCCGGGGTCTCTCGGCGCTTCTGGGAGAAAACGCGCAGGATCCCGTCGCTGTCGATGCGACCGGTCCCGCGCCGACCGGCGTTCAGCGCGCTCCGATCGAGGCGCTGAAGCCCAATCCGGACCAGCCGCGCAAGATCTTCGCCCAGACCGATCTGGACGAACTGACGGCGTCGATCCGCGACAAGGGGGTGCTGCAGCCCATTCTGGTCCGCACCCAGCCGGGCCAGCCGGGGCAATGGCAGATCATCGCCGGCGAGCGTCGCTGGCGCGCGGCTCAGGCGGCCCGCCTGACCCAGGTGCCGATCGTCGTGCGCGAGATGGACGACATCGAGGTGCTGGAGGTCGGCGTCATCGAGAACGTCCAGCGCGCCGACCTGAATCCGATGGAAGAGGCCAACGCCTACGCCGTGCTGATGGAGCGTTTCGGACGCACCCAGGACGCCCTGGCCGGGGTGGTGGGCAAGAGCCGCAGCCATGTCGCCAACACCCTTCGCCTGCTGCAACTGCCCGAGGCGGTGCGCGAGCATGTTGTGCGCGGCGAATTGTCGGCAGGTCATGCCCGCGCCCTGATCACCGCGCCGAATGCCGAGCAGTTGGCGCAGGAGGTGATCTCAAAGGGCCTGAACGTGCGTCAGACGGAGGCTCTGGCCCGTCGCGCCGCCGAGGGGCCGAAGGCGCCCAAGGTCAGGGCAGCGGCGGGCGGCGAAGGCGCTGCCGACATCGCCGCTCTGGAACAGGACCTGTCGGACGCCTTGGGCTTGAAGGTGTCGCTGGCCGACAAGGGCGGAAAGGGCGAGATCACCGTTCGATACGGCACGCTGGAACAACTCGACGACCTGTGCCGCCGCCTGATGAGGGGCTGAAACGAAAAAGCCCGTCCAGGACCGAACCGGGACGGGCAAGTCGGGGATGAGAGCGGGGCCGACACGCCAGCAGGTGGGAGCGCGCCGGACAACCCGATCGATGATCGAGGACCGATCCTCGCCATAGAGAACCTCTATATACGTTTATGTCAATACTGCGTGTTTGGCGTGATCGTCAGCCCCGTATGGACCCTAGAGGCGACGGACTGATGCAGGCGTTGGAGGCCCCTTTCCTGGCGCTTCCTGCTAGGATGCGGCCCATGACCGAGAAATCTGAGAAGGCGAGCGCGTCTGAAGCGCTCAAGCGCGCCCTGGCGGCGAAGCAGGCGAAGAGCTCGAACGGCGCCGGGTTCGGCGGCGCCGTCGGAGGACGTACGACCGAAACCTCGATGCAGCGTCAGGCCGCCGCCCTGAACAAGCCGGCCTTTCGTCGCGCATCCAAGCGGGGATGAGCCTAGGCGAGCGGCCGCGTCAAAGCCCCATGCGTTTGGCGCGGGCGGCGATCTCCAGCAGCAGGCGTTCGGCGATCAGGGCCTCGGGCATGCCCGTGGTCTTGGTCATGACGTCGGCGGTGTTGACGCTGTCCTGCATCTCGTCGAGCAGCTCCAGCCGCCACCCGCGCGCCTGACGCAGCATTTCGGCCTCCTGCTTCCAGAAGACGCCGGCGGCCTTGGCGGCCTCCTTGGCGCCCGCGCCATTGGCCTGCAGGACATTGATCCGGCGCAGCTTTCCAAGGTGTAGCGAGGCCATGCGCACCGCCATGACGGCGCTCTCGCCCTCGGCCAGGGCGCGGCGCAGGCCCGCCTGGGCGGGGCCGGGGCGGCCGCCGAACGCCTGTAGGGCGGCGTCGGACAGGGAGGCGTCGGGCTCGACTCCCAGATGGGCGTCCAGTTCCTCGATGTCGATGGTTCGGCCGGATCCGGGGCCGATGTAGAGGATCAGACGCTCGATCTCCTGGCGCATCAGGCCGCGTTCGCGGGGCAGGCGGGCGACGAACCGGTCCAGGGCGTCGGAGCTCAGGCCCACCTTGTCGGCGCCCAGGGCCTCGCGCGTCATGCGGGCGACGTCGCCGACCTCATCCTCATAGCAGGCGATGGCGACCGCGCCCTGGGCCTTTTCCGCAGCCTTGCGCAGGGCGGATTCACGGCCGAGCGCCCCGGTCTCGACGACCAGCATGGCGTCGGGGTTGTAGGCGCCCTCGGCGTGCGCCGTCAGGGCGGCGGCCACGGTCTTGTCCACGCCCGCCTTGCCGTCCGACATCCGGATGCGCACCAGGCGCCGTCCGCCGATCATGCTGAGCGCCGTCAGCGCCTCTTCCAGCCGCACGGCGTCTCCGTCGATGTCCGCTTCGGTCAGCAGGGTGACGTTGAAGGGATCGTTCAGGTCCGGCGTGATCGTTCGGCACAGCGTCAGGGCGCGCTCGGTCACGCCCGAACGGTCCTTGCCGTGGATGACGGCGGCGCGGACGGCGGGGTCCGGCGCCTTCAGGAAGCGGTCGACGTCAGGCCGCTTGGACAGGATCATGCGGCGGCCTTCAGCGTCCCGCCAGGACGCGCATCATGTCCAGGCGGATCAGACGGGCTAGGTCGGCGGCGGCGCGGTCCTCGCCGTCCTGTTGGGCGGCGATGGCGGCGTAGGGCTGGTCCGCAGAGGCGTAGGTCACCGTGGTCGTCTGGACGCCCTTGAGGGGTTCGCCGCCCGCCACCGGGGTCAGCGACCAGGCGGCCCTGACCGTCAGCTCATAGCGGCTGGCCGTGTCGTCGATTCGGCGGCCCAGGGGGCGGCGCTTGTGCTCGACCTCGGTCGTCAGGCGATAGAGCGGCGCCTGGGCGCCGTCGCGGCCGAAGGCGTCCTCGAGCTGCTCGCGCAGGCGATAGCCGAGGCGATCGTCGGGCGTCGTCACGGCGATGCGCGACAGGCCGCTGCTGACCCCGCTGTCGCCATACATGGGCGTAAAGCCGCAGGCGGACAGCAGGCTTGCGCCCGCCAGGACGCCGAGCAGGGCCAGCCGACGCATCAGCCGGCCACCAGATTGACGATACGGTCGGGCACCACGATCACCTTGCGGATGCTGAGGTTGTTGGCGGCAAGGTAGGCCTGAACCGTCGGATTGGCGAGGGCGGCGGCCTCGACCGTCGCATTGTCCGACCCGCGCGGCAGGACGACCTCGCCGCGACGCTTGCCGCCGATCTGGACGGGCAGGGTGACCTGGTCGTCGGCGGCCAGGGCGGCGTCAAAGACGGGCCAGGGCGCGTCCAGCACCATTCCGGCTTCGCCCAGTTGGCTCCAGCATTCCTCGGCCAGGTGGGGGGTGAAGGGGGCCATCAGCCGTGCCAGGGCGGCCAGGGCGGTCTTCTTCGCCTCGGCGCCCGCCTTGTCGTGCTGACGGATGGTCGCCAGGAAGGCGTAGAGCTTGGCTACGGCTGAGTTGAAGCGGAAATGCTCGACGCCCTCGCTGACGGCCTTGATGGCCTTGTGCGTCTCGCGGATCAGGGCGGCGTCGGCATCGGCGTTGGCGGGCGCGGCGGCGTCGAAGGCGGCGTACTCGCCCCAGACGCGCTGGACGAAGCGGGCGGCGCCCTCGACCCCGCCGGTCGACCACTGGATGTCACGCTCGGGCGGGCTGTCGGACAGGATGAACAGGCGTCCGGCGTCGACGCCATAGGCGGCGATGATGTCCTGCGGCGCGACCACGTTCTTCTTGGACTTGGACATCTTTTCGATGTCGCCGATCGTCACCGGAGCGCCGGTCGACAGGCGGGTGGCGACGCGCTGGCCGTCCACGGTCTCGATGCGGACGTCGGACGGCTCGACCCAGCGCGGCTTGCCGCTGTCTTCATGGCCGTCGAAATAGGTCTCGTGGACCACCATGCCCTGGGTGAACAGGCCCGCGAAGGGCTCCTTCACGTCCATCAGGCCGGCGTCCGACAGGGCGCGGGTGATGAAGCGGGCGTAGAGCAGGTGCAGGACCGCGTGTTCCACGCCGCCGATGTATTGGTCCACCGGCAGCCATTTGGCGGCGGCGGCCTTGTTGATCGGCTCGGCCGCCTTGGGATCGGCGAAGCGGGCGAAATACCAGGAGCTGTCGACGAAGGTGTCCAGCGTGTCCGTCTCGCGCCGGGCGGCGGCGCCGCACGACGGACAGTTGACGTGTTTCCACGTCGGGTGGCGGTCCAGCGGGTTGCCGGGCACGTCGAAGGTGACGTCCTTGGGCAGTTCGACCGGCAGCTGGTCCGCCGGAACCGGCACGACGCCGCAGGCTTCGCAGTGGATGACCGGGATGGGGCAGCCCCAGTAGCGCTGGCGGCTGACGCCCCAGTCGCGCAGGCGATAGATGGTCGCGCCTTCGCCTGTTCCGGCGGCCTCGATGCGGCGGATGGCCTCGGCCTTGGCGGTCTCGATGTCCAGACCGTTCAGGAAGTCGGAATGGAAGATGGAGCCGGGGCCGGTATAGGCCTCGTCCGCCACGGCGAAGTCGTCGCCCGCGCCTTCGGGGCGGACGACGGGGATCACCGGCAGGTCGTATTTGCGGGCGAAGTCCAGGTCGCGCTGGTCATGCGCCGGGCAGGCGAAGATGGCGCCCGTTCCGTAGTCGGACAGGATGAAGTTGGCGATCCACACCGAGACTTCAGCGCCGGTGAAGGGATGAATGACCTTCAGCCCCGTGTCCCAGCCGATCTTCTCGGCCTGTTCGATGTCGGCCTGGCTGGCGCCGCCCTTGCGGCATTCGGCGACGAAGGCGGCGACCTTGGGGTCGGCCTCGGCCAGTTGCTTCGAGATCGGATGATCGGGGGCCAGGCCCATGAAGCTGGCGCCGAACAGGGTGTCCGGGCGGGTGGTGTAGATCTCTAGCCCGTCGTCGAATCCGGCCGGGGCGGCGCCGGCCCAGGCCCATTTCATCTGCAGACCCTTGGATCGGCCGATCCAGTTTTCCTGCATCAGGCGGACCTTCTCGGGCCAGCGGCCTTCCACCTCGGCCAGACCGTCGATCAGGTCGTCCGCATACTGAGTAATGCGTAGGAACCACTGGTTCAGCTTGCGCTTCTCGACCACGGCGCCCGAGCGCCAGCCGCGCCCGTCGATGACCTGCTCATTGGCCAGGACGGTGTTGTCGACCGGGTCCCAGTTGACCACCCCGTCCTTGCGATAGACCAGGCCGCGCTTGAACAGTTCCAGGAACCAGGCCTGCTGCTTGCCATAGTATTC
Source organism: Brevundimonas sp. UBA4609 (assembly GCA_002386585.1). Taxonomy (GTDB): domain Bacteria; phylum Pseudomonadota; class Alphaproteobacteria; order Caulobacterales; family Caulobacteraceae; genus Brevundimonas; species Brevundimonas olei. Next base: position 8,639 of record DGIZ01000015.1, read on the forward strand.
GGGGTCGCAGGTGGCGAACTCGCGGCTCCAGTCCAGCGACAGGCCCAGCAGCTTCAGCTGGTCGCGCATCGTCGCGATGTTGGACCAGGTCCAGTCGCCGGGATGGACCCCGCGCTCCATGGCCGCGTTCTCGGCGGGCATGCCGAAGGCGTCCCAGCCCATCGGATGCAGGACGTCGAAGCCCTGCGCCCGCTTCCAGCGCGCCACCACATCGCCCATCACATAGTTGCGGGCGTGGCCCATGTGGATGTTGCCCGACGGATAGGGGAACATCTCCAGGACGTAGTATTTCGGGCGGCCGGTGTCGGCGTTGGACACCGAAAAGGCGTCGGCCGCGGCCCATCGGGCCTGCTGGCGGGGTTCGGCGGTCTTAGGCTCGTAACGGGCCACGGCGTATCCTGAGGCGGCGCCTCAGGCGCGAAGCTTGAGGCGGGCCTGAGGACGCATTGAGACGAAAGAGGTTAGGCGGCCGGTCTTAGCGGCTTTGGCTTAGCGGCTTTGGCTTAGCGACGGGCCGCGTTGGCGAGGTTGAGCTGGCGCGCCTTGGTCAGGATGGCGTTCTCCAGATCGGTTTCGGTCTGGGCCGCGACCGGAGCGGAAACCCAGGCGCCGGCGGCGTCCTTGACTTCCTTGGTGATGGCGACGTTCAGGGCGTCGGCGCGCAGACGGCGGTCCAGGATGAAGACGGTCGCCTTGAAGCGCTCGTTCGGCGCCTGCGGATTGACGTACCAGTCGTAGTTCACCACGCCGCCCCAGGGGTCGGCGCTGTCGAGGGGCATGAAGGACAGGGTGTCCAGGGTGGCGCGCCACAGATAGGCGTTCACGCCGATGCCCAGCTGGGCCTCCATGGTGGGCGCCTTGGCCTTCGACCCGCCGAACGGAAGGCTGGAGCAGCCCCCGAGCAGCAGGCCCGAGGCGATCAGGGCGAACGCAGCGCCGCGAACAAGAGCCATTCCGTGATCTCCGTAAAGGGTTTGACGAACGTAGGAGAGGACGTCGCCTGACGACGCCACGCTCGCACGCGTCAGCAACGCTCTATAACACGGCGAAAAGGGGCGATGACAAGGCGATCCCGCATGAGAGGCGACCGATAAGGGCCTCTGTCTCGCCCTTTGGCGTGACAAGGGCGCCACAGCCCGCGCCGGAGTCGCCTGGAACCTCTGCCATAGGGCTACGTTGCGTTGACCGTAGGAATGCAGTCCATATCTTATCCCCAGATCAGAGGCGGCTCGTTCAGACGCGCTCTGAGGTCGTCAACAAGGATCGCCGCAGAAGACGAGCGGTCCATAGGGTGGGTGAAATGCGTTTCGTCGCCGTCATCGCTGCAAGCGTGGGCGCCCTGGCCTTGGCCGGGATGACGACTGACGCCGCCGCCCAGACG
>DGIZ01000176.1:0-8947 GCA_002386585.1 Brevundimonas sp. UBA4609
CCGAGGCGGAGGCCGACTTCTCGTCCGGCGCCCTGGCCGGGGATCCCTCGACCAAGGTGTGGCAGGGCTATATCGCCGCACAGCAGGGCGACTGGGCCAACGCTCGGCGGCTGTTCGCGGCCGGCGCGGGCGTGGTCGACGGCTTCGCCCCCGAATGGCGCGCCCGTTTCGGCGCCGCCCACGCCATGGCGGCGGTCGAGACCGGCGACGCCGACGCCGCGCGCGAACTTCTGGCCTATGTCTTCAGCCAGCCGAACGTCTCGGCCCCGGACCAACTGACGGCCCGCCTGGTGCAGGCGCGGCTGTTCGAACTGGATCAGAACCTCGACCGCGCGCTGGCGATCTACAAGGCCGTGGCGCGCGCCCCGCTGGACGGCGTCGCCACGCCCGCGCGGCTGGGCGTCATCAAGCTGGAGATGGCCAAGGGGACGCTGAAGGCCGACGCGGCCGCCGCCCAGCTGGAGGCGCTGAAATGGCGCTGGCGCGGCGATGCGACCGAGCTGGCCGTGATCCGCACCCTGGGCGAGCTTTATCTGTCGCAGGGCCGCTATCGCGAGGCGCTGACCACGCTGAAGACGGCCGGGTCGAAGATCGTCACCTTACCGGGCGGCGATCGGCTTCAGGCCGATCTGGACAACGCCTTCCGCGCCCTGTTCCTGGAAGGGGCGGCCGACGGATTGCAGCCGGTGCAGGCCCTGGCCCTGTTCTTCGATTTCCGCGAGCTGACGCCCGTCGGCGCCGACGGCGACGAGATGGTGCGGCGCCTGGCGCGGCGCCTGATCGACGTGGACCTTCTGGATCAGGCGGCGGAGCTGCTGAAATACCAGGCCGAGAACCGGCTGGACGGGGTGGCCAAGGCCCAGGTCTCGACCAATCTGGCCGCCGTCTATCTGATGAACCGCCAGCCGGAAGAGGCGCTGAAGGCCCTGTGGTCGTCGCGCACGACCCTGCTGCCCACGGCGATGAACCTGGAGCGCCGCGCGCTGGAGGCCCGCGCCCTGATGGAGCTGGGACGCTATGACCACGCGCTGGAGGTGCTGGGCAAGGACACCTCGCCCGCCGCGCGCGACGTGCGCGCCGACATCCTGTGGAAGCAGCAGCAGTGGGGCGCCGCCGCCGCCCTCTACGAACAGCGTCTAGGCGATCGCTGGAAGGAGACGGCCGTGCCGCTCAGCGAGGTCGAGGAGACGCGCCTGATTCGTGCGGGCGCGGGCTATTCCCTGGCGCAGGACGCCGGGGCCCTGAGCCGCCTGTCGAAGAACTACGCCCGTTTCGCCGAAGGGGCGCGCTCGCCCGGCGCGATCCGAGTGGCTCTGGCGGGGCTGGATGGGGCCGACGGTTCGGGCCGCCCGCAGGACTTCGCCGCCCTCAGCGCCGGGGCCGACGCCTACGCCGGCTGGATCGCCCAGACCAAGGCCGAGTTCCGGGCCAGGACCGGCGCGGGCCAATAAAAAACCCCCCTCCCGGCGGGAGAGGGGTCTTTTGCGTCTATCCCCGCGAAGGGGATCGAACGCGCCTAAAAGGCTTAGCCGTTGACGGCGTCCTTCAGCGGCTTCGACACGCGGAAGCGCACGGCCTTCGAGGCCGGGATCTTGATCGTCGCGCCCGTGGCCGGGTTGCGGCCTTCGCGCTCGGCGCGCTCAGCCGTGTCGAACACGCCCAGGTTCGAGATGCGAACGTCGCCGCCCGACTTCAGGGACTTGTGGATGTTCTCGACAATGGCGGTCAGCACCTTGCCGGCGTCAGCTTGCGAAACGCCCGCGTCCTTGGCGACGGCGGCGATCAGTTCAGCTTGAGTGGTCATGAGGGTCGTTTCCCAATGGTGGTCGCCCGGAAAGAAGCGCCGGGCGAGGACCGGGGGATCAACGACGGTTTTTGCAGGCTTGGCAAGCCCGCATCGGCGCGAAGGCCTTGCAGGCTGGGGATTTATCCCGCTCCGGAGGCTCTCTGGAAGCTCTCGACAAGGCTTCCGGCGACCAGTCTCCACCCGTCCACCAACACGAAGAAGATCAGCTTGAAGGGCAGGCTGACGACCACCGGCGGCAGCATCATCATACCCATGGACATGAGCACGCTGGCGACCACCAGATCGATCACAAGGAACGGAACAAAAAGAAGAAATCCGATCGTGAAGGCGGTCTTCAACTCGCTGATCATGAAGGCCGGCGTGACCACGCGCAGGGGCAGGTCCTGCACGTCCGCAGGGGGCTCCACACGCGACAGGCGAGTGAACAACGCCAGGTCGTCCGGCTTCACCTGGGCCAGCATGAAGGTTTTTACCGGTTCGGACGCCGCATCGAAGGCCTGAGGCAGCTCCATCTGCTGATCCATCAGGGGGCGGACCCCCGAATCATAGGCGTCCTGCCAGGTCGGAGCCATGACGATGGCGCTCAGAAACAGGGCCAGGGACACCAGGACGGCGTTCGGCGGCGACTGCTGCATCCCCAGCGCCGTGCGCAGCAGGGACAGGACCACGACGATTCGCACGAAGCTGGTGGTCATGATGACGATGGACGGCGCCAGCGACAGCACCGTCATCAGCCCGACCAGTTGCACCACGCGCTGCGTCAGGCCCGCGCCGGTCCCCAGGTCGATATTGATGGCCGAGCCGGTCTGCGCCGCTTCCTGCGCCAGCGCGCCCAGCGGCCAGATCAGGCACAGGGCCGTGGTGATCAGCGACAGCATGGCCGCACGCTTCAGCTCCGCGCGGGTCGGCGCGCCGAACAGGGCGGGGCGCTTCACTTGACGCCTCCCGGTTGGCGCGGCTCGATCAGTTCGCGGCCTTCGCCCAGCAGGATCAGCCGTTCTTCGCCGTCGACGCGGATCAGCACCAGGCGGCGCGAGGGGTCCAGCACCAGAGTCTCGACCACCTTCATCCGCCGCACCTGGCCCTGCGGCCCCTGGAAGCGGGCCAGGATCTCGGGCGCATAGCGCCGCGCCGCCCAGGCGGCCAGGCCGATGATGCCCAGGGTGATGGCCAGGCCGAAGATCGCCCGGAACAGATCGAGGAAGTTCATGCGTTCGCAGGCCCCAGACGCGACGGAGACGACGCGGACCGCCGCGACGCTTCGCCCGCATGTTTCAACGGACGTGGTTAACGGCACGTTTAGGGATACGGGATATTAACCATGCAGGCGGCAAATTCTGCCGATCACCGTCCGAGGGCTTCGCGTGTCCGTCACCGACCTGCCGCTGCTGAATCAGATCAAGGGCCGCCTGGGCTGGCTGGACGACCGCCAGCGGGTGATCGCCCAGAACGTCGCCAACTCCGACACCCCCGGCTATGTCGCGCGCGACCTGAAGACGCCGACCGATTTCGCCGAGGCGATGCGGACGGGCGGCGGGCTGCGCATGACGGCCACCAACGCCCGCCACATCTCGCCGCCCGGCCAGGCCGCGCGGTTTGAAGCAAGCAACGCGCCGGATTCCGAGACCACGCTGGACGGCAATTCGGTCGTGGTCGAGGAACAGATGCTCAAGATGGCCGAGAGCCGCATGGCCTATGACGCCGCCATCGGCTTCTACCAGAAGTCGATACAGATGATCCGCCTGGCGGCCAAGAAGCCCGCGGCCTGAGGAGGACTGAACCATGCCTGATCCGATCAACGGTCGTCCCGTCACCCCGCGCAACACCGCCATGGCCGTCGCCTCGACCGCGCTGAAGGCGCAGCAGTCGCGGATGCGCATCATCGCCGAGAACATCGCCAACGCGGAATCCACGGCCAATGTCGCGGGCGGCCAGCCTTATCGCCGCCAGACCCCGGTGTTCCAGGCCCGCAACGTCGACGGCGCGACCGGCGTGGTCCTGGCCGAGGTGCGGCCGGACCAGAGCGACTTCCGCATGGATTACGACCCTTCGCACCCGGCGGCCAATGCGGAAGGCTACGTCCAGAGGCCCAACGTCGACACCCTGGTCGAGGCGATGGACATGCGCGAGGCGCAGCGCGCCTATGAGGCCAACCTGAACGTCATCGAGACGGCGCGGAACATGGAGTCCCGCACCCTCGACATCATCAAGAAATAAGAGGGTCTAGGGCATGAACCCCATCATGGCCGCCCGCGCCTACGCCGCCGTTCAGGGCGGGGGCGGCGTCAGCGTCACCACCTCGGCCAATGCAGCCGCCTCGACGGGGCCTAATGCAGCGGGGGGCTTTGCGGACCTGCTGCAGAACGTCATGACCCAGACGACGCAGGCGACCCGCACGGCCGAAACCCAGATGGCGCAGTCGGTTCAGGGGCAGGGCAATCTGATCGACGTCGTCACGGCCATCTCCTCGGCCGAAGCCTCGCTGGAGACGGTCATGGCCGTCCGCGATCAGGTGATTTCGGCCTATCAGGAAATCATGCGGATGCCGATCTGACGGAAGTCCGGTCGGATGGAGCTATGGGGAAGGCGTACGCCGCAGGCTGGGGTGGAGCGACTCTTCGAACGCTCGGAGCGCGTCTGCCTGTCCTGCCATGTCGTCCGCTGCTTCCTGACGCAGGATGTCGCAAAGCTCCTGATCGGGCGCTTCTCGCAGCGCGCTTGCCTTGCCTCGGTCCAAGGCGCCGTAAAAGACTTGATCCAGTACGGGACGAGGACGGGGCGGCCGAGCTTCGAAGTTCTCGTGACCGACTGATACGGCGCCTTGCGTTTCTTCCGAAAGAAAGGCCCAGCACTGACCTGTGCTGAAACCATCCAGGTCCACGGCCATGATCGCCTGTTCAACCTCCGGCGGGAACCGATCTTGAGCTGGCGTCAGCATCATCAGAGCGAACAGCGTGAGCATGTCTTGGCTTTCATGGAGGCGAACACCCGCAGCGTGACATGCCATAAGGATGGCCGCCAACTGCAAACCTTCTCGCGTTATCGTAACCCCAGTTCCGCCCTCAGCGTCTCAGCCGTCAGCCCGCCCTCTCTCAGTTCAGCCAGAGTGACCGAGCGGTCGCGCTTGGCGTAGCGGCGGCCGTCCGGCCCGGCCAGCAGGCGATGGTGACGATAGGCCGGCGCGGGCCAGTCCATCAGCGCCTGGATCAGCCGCTGGATATGGGTCGCCTCGAATAGATCCTGACCCCGGATGACGTGGCTGATCCCCTGCAGGGCGTCGTCATGCGTCACGGCCAGGTGATAGGCGGTCCCGGCGTCCTTGCGCGCCAGCACCACGTCGCCCGCCGTCTCGGGCCGCGCCTGGACCACGCCGGTCTCGCCATCGGGGCCTGAGCCTTCCTCGATGAAGCTGAGTGCGTCCCAGGCGGCGCCGCCCAGCGTCTCCTTGGCCCGATCCAGCGACAGTCGCCAAGCGAAGGGGCGTCCTTCGGCCAGCAGTTGCGCCTCTTCCTCGGCCGGATGCGGACCGGGGCGAGCGGCCTCGGAGGGGCCGTGAGGCGCATCGCCGATGGCGTCGAGAATCTCCTTGCGGGTGCGGAAACAGCGATAGAGCAGGCCGCGCCGGTTCAGCGCCTCGACCACGACAGCGTAGTCGGCCAGATGATCGGACTGGCGCCGCACGGGCGTCTCCCAGTCCAGCCCCAGCCAGGCCAGGTCTTCGTGGATGCCCGCCTCGAACTCGGGCCGGCACCGCGTCGGATCGATGTCCTCTATCCGCAACACGAAGCGCCCGCCGACATCCTTCGCTGCGCGCCAGGCCGTCAGGGCCGAAAAGGCGTGCCCCTTGTGCAGGCGGCCGGTGGGCGAGGGGGCGAAGCGGGTGGCGAACATGGAGATAGACTAGCGGTTTCCGGCCGTGTTCAGAACCGGACCGCGAACGGCTCTTTTCGAGGGATGGGGCGCAGGCCTAGCATGGGATCATGGCTCTTGCTCCGTCTCCCGCTTCCGTCGCCGCCGCCCGCGAGGCTCTGGCCGCCGCCGATCCGGCGCTGGCCAAGGCGCACGCCTCGACGCCCGTGTTCGAATGGCGGTTGCGGCCGGGCGGCTATGAGGGCCTGTTCCGCATGATCGTCGAGCAGCAGGTGTCGGTGGCGGCGGCGGCCTCGATCTGGAAGCGGGTGGTCGAGGGGCTGGACGGGCAGGTGACGCCGGACGCCGTGCTGGCGCGCGACGTCGAGACGCTGCGCACCTTCGGCCTGTCGGGACAGAAGGCGAAGTACGGCCATGAGATCGCCCGCGCCCAGACCGAGGGCCACATCGACTTCGACCATCTGGAGCGGTTGGACGACGTGGAGGCCATCGCCGCCCTGGTCGCCATCAAGGGGGTGGGCAAATGGACGGCCGAGACCTTCCTGATGTTCTGCGAGGGGCGGCTCGACGTCTTTCCCGGCGGGGATGTAGCCTTGCAGGAAGCCATGCGCTGGGCTGATCGCGCCGAGGCTCGCCCGAACGAGAAGCAGGCCTACGCCCGCGCCGAGATCTGGCGGCCGCATCGCGGGGTGGCGGCGCATTTGCTCTGGGGGTGGTATGGTGGCGTTCGGCGCGGCGAGATCGCGCTGGACGAGGGCGCCTAAGCCTTCGTCATTCATGAAGGCTGGGGGCGACCCCGAAGACGGCGCCGCGCGGCGCCCTGGGGATGATGACGATGTTGGAGCCGATCGCGGGCGCAGACCTGGTTCGTCCGGCTGCGGTGCTGCCGTTGCTGGATTTCGCGGGCGTGGCCGTGTTCGCCGCCACCGGCGCCCTGGCCGCCGCGCGCGAGAAGCATGACGTCCTGACCTTCGCCTTCTTCGCCGCCGTCACCGGCATGGGCGGCGGTACGCTGCGCGACCTGCTGATCGGGGCGCCGGTGTTCTGGGTGCAGGACTGGGTCTATGTCGCCGTCTGCCTCGTGGTGGCGGTCGGCTTCTGGATGCTGGGTTCGCGGTCGTGGCGTTTCCGCGCCCTGCTGTGGCTGGATGCGGTCGGGTTGGCGGCCTATGGCGTCATGGGCGCGGCCAAGGCGGCGACCTATGGCGTGACGCCTCTGATCTGCATCGTCATGGGCGTGCTGACGGCCTGTTTCGGCGGCATCGTGCGCGACGTGCTGGCGCACCAGCCCTCCATCCTGCTGCGGCGCGAACTGAACATCACCGCGGCCCTGGTGTCGGCGGCCCTGTTCGTCGGGCTGAAGGCCCTGAGTCTGCCGACATGGCCCGCCGTGGCGGTGGCCGTCGTGGCCGGATTCGGCGTGCGCGCCGGCGCCCTGAAGTGGGGCTGGAGCCTGCCCGCCTTCCCGACCGCCGCATCGCGCTATTGAGGCTGTCCATGAGCGAGATTCCCGCCGCCTATGCCGCCGCGCCGCGCTGGGCTTTCGGCGACAGCCCCGAACTGGCGGACGAACTGCTGGCCCTGGTTCTGGCCGGCGGCAAGCGCGCGACCTGTTCGTCGCTGGCGTCATGCGAGGCCGACATCATGCCGACCGTGGGCGAGGTCAGCGTCATTCTGGACGGCGCCGGAGTCCCTCGCTGCGCGATCCGCACGACCGAAGTCGAGATCATGCCCTTCGAACAGGTCAGCGAGGACTTCGCCCGCGCCGAGGGGGAGGGCGACCTGACCTATGCGTGGTGGCGCGACGCGCACGAGGCCTATTACCGCCGCGAAGGCACCTGGGCGCCGGGCATGAAGGTGGTCTGCGAACGCTTTGAACTGGTCGAGGTCTTCTGATCGCGCCGTCACGAAAACTCCTCACGCCGGTCATGGCGATGCGCGGGAATCAGGCGTAGGATTTTCGTCAGCAGACCAAGGAAGGAGACGTGTCTTCAGTCCTGTCGCGTCGATAACCCCCCGTATGAGCGGGAGGGCCTGATGCAGGTCCTGACCCGCCCGCCGTCCGGCTTTCCAGCCCTGGTGCTGAACGCCGATTTCAGGCCCTTGTCCTACTTCCCCCTGTCGCTCTGGCCCTGGGAAGAGGTGGTGAAAGCCGTGTGGCAGGATCGCGTCGACGTGGTCGCCACCTATGACAAGGTCGTCCGCAGTCCTTCGCTGGAGATGCAGCTGCCCAGCGTGGTCTGCCTGAAGTCCTATGTGGATCAGGACCGCAAGCCGGCCTTCACCCGCTTCAACGTCTTCCTGCGCGACGGTTTCGCCTGCCAGTATTGCGGCGAGCCGGGCACGTCCCAGGATCTGACCTTCGACCACGTCATCCCGCGCTCGCGCGGCGGGCGTACGACGTGGCAGAACATCGTCGCCGCCTGCGGTCCCTGCAACCTGCGCAAGGGCGGTCGTACGCCCGGTCAGGCGCACATGCCCCTGCGCCGCACCGCCCACCAGCCCAGCGCCTGGCAGCTTCAGCAGGCGGGGCGGCGCTTCCCGCCCCACTTCCTGCACCAGAGCTGGCTCGACTATCTCTACTGGGACATCGAGCTGGAGCCCTAGCGCGCCGCCTGCCTTAGCTGGCTGAGTAGCTGGTCTTGGTCTGGGTGTAGAAGTCTGCGGCGGCGAAGCCCTGCTCGCGCGGGCCGTAGCTGGACTTCTTCGTGCCGCCGAAGGGGACGTGATAGTCGACGCCCGCCGTGGCCAGGTTGACCATGGTCATGCCCGCCTTGGCGCGGCGCTGGAAGTCGCGGGCGTGTTTCAGCGACTGGGTGACGATGCCCGCCGACAGGCCGAACTCCACCCCGTTGGCGACCGCCAGGGCCTCTTCATAGGAGGCGACGCGGATGGTCGAGGCGACGGGGCCGAACACTTCCTCGGTGTTGATGCGGGCGTCGGCCTGGGTGTCGACGATCAGGGTCGGCTGGACGTACCAGCCCGGCTTGTCGAGGCTGAGACGTTCGCCGCCTGCCAGCACGCGGCCCCCGCCGTCGCGGGCGATGTCGATGTAGTCGTAGGAGACCTGGCGCTGGGCCTCGGTCACGGCCGGACCCATCTGGGTCGCAGGGTCCAGGGCGTCGCCGACGCGCAAGGCCTTCACCTTCTCGGCCAGGGCGGCGACGAAGCGGTCGTGGATTCCGTCCTGCACGATCAGGCGGCTGGAGGCGGTGCAGCGTTGCCCGGTGGCGAAGAAGCTGCCGTCCAGGGCGATGGCCACGGCGCGCT
>DGIZ01000176.1:9169-9317 GCA_002386585.1 Brevundimonas sp. UBA4609
GGGCGATGGCCACGGCGCGCTCCAGATCGGCGTCGTCCAGCACGATCAGCGGGTTCTTTCCGCCCATCTCCAGTTGCACGCGGGCCTGGCGCTTCATCGCCCCCTCGGCCACCCCGGCGCCGACCTTCTGCGAGCCGGTGAAGCTGAT
>DGIZ01000176.1:9563-9788 GCA_002386585.1 Brevundimonas sp. UBA4609
CCGTCCACGTCCGGGTGGGCGACGATGGCGCGGCCGACGTCGCCGTCGCCGATGACCATGTTGACCACGCCGCCGGGCAGGCCCGCCTCATGCAGGATGGCGATCAGGGCCTCGGCCGTGGCCGGGGTCGGGCCGGCGGGCTTGATGACGACGGTGTTGCCGAAGGCGATGGCCGGGGCGATCTTCCAGGCCGGAATGGCGATGGGGAAGTTCCACGGGGTGATC
>DGIZ01000176.1:10087-10292 GCA_002386585.1 Brevundimonas sp. UBA4609
GCAGGCGCAGGGCCTCGCCGGCGAAGAACTTCAGGATGCGGGCGGCGCGGGCGGTCTCGCCGACGCCCTCGGCTAGGGTCTTGCCCTCTTCGCGCGACAGCAGGCGGCCGACCGCCTCGCGCCGTTCCATCAGCAGGGTCCCGGCCCGGTCCAGGATGTCCGTGCGGACCTCGGGCGAGGCGTCGGCCCAGGGGCCGAAGGCGGC
>DGIZ01000216.1 GCA_002386585.1 Brevundimonas sp. UBA4609
GGCCGTGGTCGAACTGCGCGAGAAGACCGCCGCCGGCGCGCGCGACGAAACGTCCCGCCTGATGGAGGAGCTGCGCATCGACCACCTGCGCCACGCCCCGGCCACCGGCCTGTCCGGCGGCGAGCGCCGGCGCGTCGAGATCGCCCGCGCCCTGGCCGCCCGGCCCAGCTTCATGCTGCTGGACGAACCCTTCGCCGGCATCGATCCGCTGGCGATCGCCGACATCCGCCAGGTGATCCGCTATCTGTCGGGTCAGGGCATCGGCGTGCTGATCACCGACCACAATGTGCGCGAGACGCTGGACATCATCGATCGCGTCTCGATCATCTCGTCCGGCTCCGTCCTGTTCGAGGGCACGGCCGACGAGGCGGTAGCCGACGCCGAGGTGCGCCGCGTCTACCTGGGCGAGATGTACGCCTGACGTCGAAAGGCGCACGACGAAAGCGCCGTTCGCCTGACGTTAACAGCTTCGGATCATGATCCCAGCAAGAAGCGGGCCAACAGCGCCCGCGTGCGGGTGGAACGACGTGATCGGGCAGAGGCTGGAGGTCAGACAGGGGCAGGGGCTGGTCATCACGCCCCAGCTGCAGCAGGCGATCAAGCTGCTGCAACTGTCGAACCTTGAGCTGGAGGCCTTCGTCGAGGGCGAGCTGGAGCGCAATCCCCTGCTGCAACGGGACGAGGGCGAACTCGGCGTCGACACCGCGCCCGAGGCTTCCCAGGACGCCGCAACCGCCGACGGCGGCGACGAGGGCGAACTGCGCTTCGTCGAAGGCTCGGACGCCCACGCCCAGACCCTGGACGCCGGCGCCGACGACCTCTACGGCGACGCCGCCCCCGGCGAACGCGTCGGCGACCGCCAGGGCGACCAGGCGACCGACCAGCCCGGCCTGACCGACTGGTCCCGCGCAGGCTCGGGCGGCGGCCTGGCCGACGGCGAGGAGCGCGAGCGGCCCGACCATCGGGACGAGACCCTGTGGGAGCATCTGCAGGCCCAGGCCTCGGCCGCCGGGTTCGGGCCCGCCGACCACGCCATCGCCCTGACCCTGATCGACGCCACGGACGAGGGCGGCTATCTGCGCGCCGACCTCGACGAGATCGCCGAACGGCTGGGCGTCGATGCGGCGCGCATCGAGACGGTGCTGGCCGTCTGCCACGGCTTCGAGCCGACGGGCGTCATGGCCCGCTCCATTCCCGAATGCCTGAAGCTGCAGTTGATCGAGCGCAACCGCTTCGACCCGGCCATGGGCGCCCTGCTGGACAATCTTGAGCTGCTGGCGCGACGCGACCTGACCGCCCTGCGCAAGGTCTGCGGCGTCGACGGCGAGGATCTGGCCGAGATGATCGCCGAACTGAAGGCCCTGACGCCGCGCCCCGGCGCCGGCTTCGGCGGCGAACCGGCCCAGACGGTCGTGCCCGACGTCCATGTGCGTCCCGATCCGGCCGGCGGCTGGCGGGTCGAGCTGAACACCGACACCCTGCCCCGCCTGCTGGTCGACAAACGCTATCACGCCGTGGTGGCGGCGGGCGCCCGCTCGGACGTCGAGAAGACCTTCGTCGCCGACTGCGCGGCCCAGGCCAGCTGGCTGGTCAAGTCGCTGGACCAGCGCGCCCGCACCATCATGAAGGTGGCCTCCGAGATCGTGCGCCAGCAGGACGCCTTCCTGGCCTTCGGCGTCGAGTTCCTGCGCCCCCTGACGCTGAAGACGGTGGCCGAAGCCATCGAGATGCACGAATCGACGGTCAGCCGCGTCACCTCGAACAAATACGTGGCCACCCCGCGCGGGGTGTTCGAGCTGAAGTTCTTCTTCACCGCCGCCATCCAGTCCAGCGACGGCGGCGCGGCCCACTCGGCCGAGGCCGTGCGCCAGAGAATCAAGACCATGATCGACGGCGAATCCGGCGACGGCGACGTGCTGAGCGACGACCGCATCGTCGAGATCCTGAACGAGGCGGGAATCGACATCGCCCGGCGCACTGTGGCGAAATATCGCGAGGCCCTGCGCATTCCCTCGTCGATCCAGCGCCGCCGCCTGATGAAGGCCGGCTGACTGCGACCAAGCGTCACCACAAATCGGTGATCGCCATTGACACCAAAGCCGGTCAGTCGCGTTCTAGGGACATGAAGATCCAAGTCAGCGGCAAGCAAGTGGATGTCGGCGAAGCGCTAAGCTCGCGCATCTCCCAGGAACTCGAAGAGGGAGTCGGCAAATATTTCGCCCGCGGCGCTCAAGACGCCGAGGTCGTGGTGTCCAAGGATCGACACGGCTTCCGGGTCGATTGCTGGGTGCGTCTGGCCTCGGGCCAGTCCCTGGTGACGACGGGTTTCGGCGGCGACGCCCAGGCCGCCTTCTCCGACAGCCTGGACAAGCTGGAAAAGCGCGTGCGCCGCTACAAGCGCCGCCTGAAGGACCACCATATCGGTCCCAAGGGCCTGTCGCCCGAGAAGACCGAAAACGCCGCGCGTGAAGTCGCCGCCATGACCATCTTCCGCGACCCCGACACGGTCGAGGACGAGGCCTTCGGCGACGCCGGTCTGCCTGGCGAACCGCCGCCTGTCGGCATGGTCATCGCCGAGACCGAGTCGGAGATCCGCACCCTGACCGTAGGACGCGCTGTGGCGGAACTGGACATGACCGGCTATCCGCTGGTGATGTTCCGCAACGCCGCCCACGGCGGTCTGGCCGTGGTCTATCGCCGGCCCGACGGCAACGTCGGCTGGATCGATCCGCAACGCACGACCAAGGGCGCGGCGGCGCAAGCCGTCGGCTGAGGCTTCCTCAGGAAGGGCGAAGAGGCTAAAGAGCACTCGCCCTTCCGCCAATGTCGGGTTCGATTTTCGGGGTAAGCATGGACATCGCTGATTTGCTGTCGTCGGACGGGATCGTCCTGCGGGGCGGCGCGTCATCCAAACGTCAGGCCCTTCACGCCGTGGCCGAAGCCTTCGGCGCCGCCTTCGACATGGACGCCGACAAGGCGTTCGAGGCGCTTCAGGAGCGCGAGGCCCTGGGTTCGACGGGCCTGGGCTCGGGTGTCGCCGTGCCGCACGCCCGCATCCAGGGACTGGACCGCGTCTGCGCCGTCTTCGTGCGGCTGGACACGCCGGTGGCCTATGAGTCGCTGGACGATCGTCCGGTCGACCTGCTGTTCGCCCTGTTCGCGCCGCTGGAGGCCGGGGCCGAACACCTGCGCGCCCTGGCGGCCGTGTCGCGCGCCCTGCGCTCGCCGGAACTGCGCGAACAACTGCGTCAGGCGCGGACGGTCGACGCCATCCGGGCCCTGTTCGTCAAGGACGTGTCGAAGTCCGCCGCCTGAGCGGTCTTCCCTTTACAGGAAGGGCGAATGTCCGCCGCCTGGAGCGAATATCGGAATTCGGATCGATTCCATCCGAACCGGGCCTAGTGAACCGACATCGGCTCCAGGTCATGGGCGACGGCGGCGGCGAAGGCGGTTTCGCGATCCAGCATGACCGCCAGACGTTCGCCGTCAGCGCCGTGCACGGCGTAGAGAATCTGATCGGGATCGATCTCCAGATCGGACGCGGTCTCGACGCGAGCGTCGGCCAGAACGTCGGAGGCGCGGATCGCGCGCACATAGACCAGATCCGGAGCGCCGAAATCGGCGAAGTCGGGGATCTTCGTATTGGGCATCTTCATGGTGGGCGTCATAAGACCGCCTCCTTACGCTTGACTGAACGCCTGCAGAGCCAGGCGGTTCGACGGCTGGGCTCAGCCCGTCGTGATGGGAATGCGCCGCACGCTGCGTTCCTGCTCCGGGCGGATCAGGTCCACGTGCAGCAGACCGTGCTCCAGCCGGGCGCCCGCGATCTCCAGGCCATCGGCCAGGACGAAGCTGCGGACAAAGCCCCGCGCCGCGATGCCGCGATGCAGGAAGGCCTGAGGGTCGCGCCCGGCGTCCTCTCGTTTGCCGGTGATGGTCAGTTGCCGTCCCTCGACGGTGACGGACAGCTCCTCCGGCGTGAACCCCGCCACAGCCAGGGTGATGCGCACGGCGGCGTCGCCGAGCTGCTCCACATTATAGGGCGGGTAGGATTCGGCCGCCGCCTTGGCGGCCTTCGGGTCAACGCCGGACCTTCGTTCACCCCGCATACAGGTTGGAACCTTCACCATATGCTTCGCGTTTTTCGCGAAGATCGCGACCATCGAAAGGAATTCCCCATGAGCGCCAAGCTCGCCGTCGTCGGCGTCAGCATCGCCGCCCTGCTGGGCGCCGCCGCCTGCACCACGACCGATCCCTACAGCTCCGCCCCGCGCCGCAACAACACGGGAACCGGCGCCATCGCCGGGGCCGTGGGCGGCGCCCTGCTCGGCTATCTGACCAACACCTCGAGCGGCGAACAGGGCCGCAAGAACGCCCTGATCGGCGCGGGCATCGGCGCCCTGGCCGGCGCCGGCGTCGGTCAGTACATGGACCGTCAGCAGCGCGCCCTGGAAGCCGAACTGTCGGGCACCGGCGTCGGCGTGGCCCGTCAGGGCGACAACCTGGTGCTGCGCATGCCCTCCGACGTGACCTTCGCCACCAACCAGTCGTCGCTGGACGCCCGCTTCCTGCCGGTGCTGGACGACGTGGCCCGCGTGCTGAACGAGTACGACCGGTCCATGGTCGATGTCGTCGGCCACACCGACTCCTCGGGCGGCGACGCCATCAACCAGCCGCTGTCCGAACGCCGCGCCTCCTCGGTCGCCTCCTATCTGATCGACCAGGGCGTGATGCGCGAACGCATCTATGTGGCCGGCATGAGCGCCCGCAACCCCATCGCCTCCAACGACACGGTCGAGGGCAAGGCCCAGAACCGTCGCGTCGAGATCCTGATCCGTCCCTTCACGGGCTGATCGGCGGGAACGGCCTGAAACAGGAAGGGGCGGCCCGTTCGGCGCCGCCCCTTTTTTCATGTCTGGCCGTCAATCCGGCGGCCGGGACGAAAGAAACGGCCTATCTTGACCTCTATCCCCTTGCCTTGGCCGGTTCACTGTCGGCTTGCTGTCCCGGCAGGAGATTTCGATGGACGGCGACGAGTTGGGCAGGACGATAAGGCTGATCGGCATCGCGGCGGCGACCGCCGTCGTGGTCGCCGCTGCGGTCATCGCGTTCGGCCGCCTGCTTCTCTAGCTAGGCCGCGTCGAGGGGGCGGCCTATGGAGAAGTAGCGGAAACCGCGCGCCCGCATGTCCTCCGGACGGTAGACATTGCGCAGGTCGACCATGACCGGCTGTTTCAACAGCAGCTTGATCCGGTCCAGGTCCAGAGCGCGGAACTGGTTCCATTCGGTCATGATGACGGCGGCGTCCGCGCCCGCCAGGGCGTCATAGGGACCGTCCGTGAAGACCACGCCGTCCAGAAGTTTGGCCGCCTCCTCCATGCCCTCCGGGTCAAAGGCCTGAACCCGCGCGCCGCGCGCGATCAGGGCCGGGGCCACGTCCAGAGAGGGGGCGTCGCGCATGTCGTCGGTGTTCGGCTTGAACGTCAGGCCCAGCAGGGCGACCGTCTTGCCCTTCAGCTCGCCGCCCAAGGCCTCGGCGACGCGGTCGGCCATGGCCTTCTTGCGCGCGTCGTTGATGGCCACCGTGGTCTCGATCAGCTTCAGCGGCGAACCGGCGTCGGTCGCCGTGCGCACCAGGGCCAGGGTGTCCTTCGGGAAGCAGGAGCCGCCGTAACCCGGCCCCGCGTGGAGGAATTTGGAGCCGATGCGGTTGTCCAGACCGATGCCGCGCGCGACCTGCTGCACGTCGGCGCCGACCGCCTCGCACAGGTCGGCGACCTCGTTGATGAAGGTGATCTTCATGGCCAGGAAGGCGTTGGCCGCATATTTGATCAGCTCGGACGTGCGCCGCCCGGTGAACATGATCGGCGTCTCATTGAGATTCAGCGGCCGGTAGAGCTCGGCCATGACGGCGCGGGCGCGCTCGTCGTTTGTTCCGACCACCACCCGGTCAGGGCGCTTGAAGTCGCCGATGGCGGCGCCTTCGCGCAGGAACTCCGGGTTGGAGACGACGGCGAAGTCCGCGTCGGGACGGCGCTGGCGGATGATGCGCTCGATCTCGTCGCCGGTGCCGACGGGGACGGTCGACTTGGTCACCACGACGGTGAAGCCGTCCATCAGGTCGGCGATCTCTTCGGCCGCGGCATAGACGTAGGACAGGTCCGCATGACCGTCGCCGCGCCGCGAAGGCGTGCCCACGGCGATGAAGACGGCGTCCGCCGTCCGAATCGCCTCGGCTCCGTCGACGGCGAAGGCCAGCCGTCCGTCGCGGACGTTGCTGGCGACCAGATCATCCAACCCCGGCTCGTAGATGGGCATGATGTTCTGGTGCAGACGCTCGATCTTGGAGGCGTCCTTGTCGACGCAGGTCACCGTGTGGCCGAAGTCGGCGAAACAGGCGCCCGACACCAGGCCGACATAGCCGGTTCCGATCATGGCGACGCGCATGGATGGCTCCTCTCATCAACCGTCTCTGCCGCAATAGCCCCGGTCGAGGCGCTTCGCCAGCGTCCCGCCGACGCAGGTCGAAGAAAGCCAAAGAAAAAGGACGGCCGACCCGATGGATCGACCGTCCTTGATGTCTTTCAACCTAGAAGCCTTCGGGGGCCGATCGAGACCGGCCCCCTCAGGGCTTAGAAGTTGATGTCGACGGTGGCGCGACGGTTCAGCGGCTCGCGCACGCCGTCGGCGGTGGGC
>DGIZ01000244.1 GCA_002386585.1 Brevundimonas sp. UBA4609
CTTCTCCCCTTGTGGGAGAAGGTGGGCGCCGGAGGCGCTCGGATGAGGGGTGTCGGCGCGACGCTCAAAAAGGTCATTCAGGACGAGCTGCGCATACTTGGAGGCCGGGACGTTCACACCCCTCATCCGTCAGGCTCCGCCTGCCACCTTCTCCCACAAGGGGAGAAGGGCGCTAAATATCCAGCGACTGCGCCAGGATCACCGCCTGGGTCCGGTTCTGCACGCCCAGCTTGCGAAAGACGCTCGTCAGGTGCGCCTTGATCGTCGCCTCGGTGACGCCCAGGTCGAAGGCGATCTGCTTGTTCAGCCGCCCGACCTTCAGCCCCTCCAGAATCCGCAACTGCGACGGCGTCAGGCTGGCGATGCGGGCCTGCAGGTCGGCCTCTTCCTCGCCCGCCGCCTCGACCTCGGGCGCCCAGGTCTCGCCCTCGAGAATGGCCCGGATCGCCTCGACCATTTCGGGCAGGGCGGCCGATTTGGGGATGAAGCCCGCCGCCCCCAGCGCCAGGGCGCGGCGGATGGTCGGCGCCTCCTCGCTGGCCGAAACCACGGCGACCGGCACGGCCGGATGATCGGCGCGGATCAGGGTCAGGCCCGTCATGCCGTCCACGTCCGACAGCTTCAGGTCCAGCAGCAGCAGATCCGTCGGCGCCGCGCCCAGCGCGGCCTGCGCCTCGGCCAGGCTGGCGCATTCGACGATCTGCGCGCCTTCGGACGCCTTTTCGACGGCCGAGGTCAGGGCCGCGCGAAACAGGGGGTGGTCGTCGGCGACGACGATGCGGTCCATGGGCGTCCTTCCCGCGCGCGGTTCTTGTTCATCGGCCGCGTCGCGACGACACCATGCCGCGCCTCGACTTTGGTCGAAACTAGACGAATGGCTAATGGCCGCAAACCCTGACCGAGCGGAATGCTGCCGTCCTGAGGCCTGCGACAGACGGGCCCGGAACAACGGTCTGGGAGGACCTCGCATGGGAAGCTGCCGTCTGTTCGGCGGCGCGGCTGCGGCCGCGTTGCTGCTTGTCCCCGGCGCCGCACTGGCTCAAGAGGCCAGCGTCGCCCTGGAAGCCCGCATCGCCCAGCTCGAAGCCGAGCTGAACAGCCTGAAGTCCGAAGTCGCCGCCTCTCGCACCCAGCAGGCGTCGCAGGCCCAGGACATCATCCGTCTGGAGACGCGTCCGGCGCCGGCGCCTGTCTCCGCGCCGGCGCCGCCTTCGGACGGCTTCCGCATCGGCGACCACACGGTGAAGTTCGGCGGCTTCATCAAGACCGACTTCACGGCGTCGAAATATTCCGGCGGCGACCCCGCCAACGGCGATCCCTTGCGCGACTATCACCTGCCCGGCGCCATCCCCGTCGGCGGCGACAGCGAGGACGTCGCGACCGACTTCAACGCCCGCCAGACCCGTTTCTGGCTGACCACCGACGGCATGGTCGGCGGCCACAAGATCGGCACGCGGCTGGAGATGGACTTCCAGACCCTGCCCGGCTCGGGCGACCAGCGCACGACCAGCGGCTCGAACCCCGCCCTGCGCCGCGCCTTCGTCACCATCGACAACTGGCTGATCGGTCAGGAGTGGACCAACTTCCAGAACACCGCCGTCCTGCCGGAATCCGCGGACTTCGTCGGCGCGGCCGAGGGCACGGTCTTCGCCCGTCAGGCCCAGGTCCGTTATACGCGCGGCCCCTTCTCCATCGCGCTGGAGAACCCCGAGACGACCGTCACCCCCTTCGGCGGCGGCGCGCGGATCATCGCCGACGACAACAGCCTGCCCGACCTGACCGCCCGCTATGCGATGAGCCGCCCGTGGGGCGACGTGCAGCTGTCCGGCCTGGTGCGTCAGCTGAAGTATCAGAACCCGGCGACCGACATCGATTCCACCGCCACGGGCTGGGGCCTGTCGGCCTCGGCCAAGTTCAAGGTCGGAGCGCAGGACGACATCCGCCTGATGCTGACCGGCGGCGAAGGCATCGGCCGCTATGCCGGGCTGAACTTCTCCAACGACGCCGTGCTGGACGCCTCGGGCGAGCTTGAGGCCATCGGCGTGATCGCAGGCTTCGCCGCCTATCGCCACGTCTGGGCGCCGGGCTGGCGCTCCAGCCTGATCTGGTCCACGCAGAAGGTCGACAACGACGTCGCCCTGACCGGCGCGGCCGTCAACCGCTCGGCCCAGAGCCTTCACGCCAATCTGATCTGGTCGCCGGTTGCGGCGTTTGATGTCGGCGCCGAGGTGATGTTCGCTGATCGCAAGCTGGAGTCAGGGCTGGACGGCGACATGACCCGTCTGATCCTGTTCGTGAAATACGGCTTCTAAGGCCGAACAAATAAAAAGACCCTGGAGGAAATCGCGTGTCTGAACCGGAAATCTATCCCGTGCCCGCCGAACTGGCCGCCCGCGCCCACATGGACCGCGACGGCTATGAAGCGGCCCGGATTCAGGCGCGTGAGACTCCTGACGCCTTCTGGGCCACGCAGGCCGAACGTCTCGACTGGATGACCTTCCCGACCAGGATCAAGGACGTCTCCTTCAACAAGGAAGACTTCCGCATCCGCTGGTTCGAGGACGGGGTGTTGAACGCCTCGGTCAACTGCATCGACCGCCACCTGCCCGCCCGCAAGGACGAGGTCGCCATCATCTGGGAAGGCGACGAGCCGACCGACAGCGAAACCGTCACCTTCAGCCAGCTTCATGAGCGCGTCTGCCGTCTGGCCAATGTGTTGAAGGCCAACGGCGTCAAGAAGGGCGACCGCGTCACCATCTATCTGCCGATGATCCCCGAAGCGGCCTACGCCATGCTGGCCTGCGCCCGCATCGGCGCCGTGCATTCGGTCATCTTCGGCGGCTTCTCGCCCGACAGCATCGCCGGGCGGATCGAGGACTGCGAATCCACCTTCGTCATCACCGCCGACGAAGGCTGCCGGGCGGGCAAGCGCGTGCCGCTGAAGGCCAATGTCGACAAGGCGCTGGAAAAGGTCGCGGGCGTGAAGACCGTGGTGGTCCTGCGCCACACCGGCGCCGACATCCCCATGGTCGAGGGCCGCGACCTGGACTGGGGCGTCGAGACGGAAAAGGTCTCGCCCGACTGCGCGCCCGAGCCGATGAACGCCGAAGATCCGCTGTTCATCCTCTACACCTCGGGCTCGACCGGCAAACCCAAGGGCGTGCTGCACACTACCGGCGGCTATCTGTTCTGGGCCAGCTATACCCATGAATTGGTGTTCGACTACCGCCCCGGCGAGGTCTTCTGGTGCACCGCCGACGTGGGTTGGGTCACGGGCCACACCTATGTAGTCTACGGCGCCCTGGCCAATGCGGCGACCAGTCTGATGTTCGAGGGCGTGCCCAACTACCCGACCGTCAGCCGCTTCTGGGAGGTGGTGGACAAGCACCAGGTCAACATCTTCTACACCGCCCCCACGGCCCTGCGCGCCCTGATGCGCGAGGGCGACGCCCCGGTGAAGGCGTCCAGCCGCAAATCCCTGCGCCTGCTGGGCACGGTCGGCGAGCCGATCAACCCCGAAGCCTGGCGCTGGTATCATGAGGTGGTCGGCGAAGGCCGCCTGCCCATCGTCGACACCTGGTGGCAGACCGAGACGGGCGGCGCCCTGATTTCGCCCCTGCCCGGCGCGACCGACCTGAAGCCCGGCTCAGCGACCAAGCCCCTGCCCGGCGTCGAGTTGCAGATCGTCGACGCCGACGGCGCGGTTCTGGAGGGCGCGACCGAGGGCAATCTGTGCATCACCGACAGCTGGCCGGGCCAGATGCGCACCGTCTATGGCGACGACCAGCGCTTTTTCGACACCTATTTCTCGACCTATCCGGGCAAGTATTTCACCGGCGACGGCTGCCGCCGCGACGAGGACGGCTATTACTGGATCACCGGCCGGGTCGATGACGTCATCAACGTCTCAGGCCACCGCATGGGCACCGCCGAGGTTGAGAGCGCGCTGGTCCTGCACGACGACGTGGCCGAGGCCGCCGTCGTCGGCTTCCCTCACGACATCAAGGGTCAGGGCATCTACGCCTATGTCACCCTGAACAAGGGGGTCGAGGCCACCGAAGACCTGCGCAAGGCCCTGGTCGCCCAGGTCCGCGAGGAGATCGGCCCCATCGCCGCCCCCGACGTGATTCAATGGGCGCCGGGCCTGCCCAAGACCCGCTCGGGCAAGATCATGCGGCGCATCCTGCGCAAGATCGCCGAGAACGAACTGGGCGCCCTGGGCGACACCTCGACCCTGGCCGATCCGTCGGTGGTTGATGATCTGGTGAAGAACCGGGCGGCGTAAACATCCAAATCCGCTCATCCCGGCGGACGCCGGGGTGAGCGGTACATCATTCAGCTCCCCCCGAAGAGGCGGTCCCGGACGGCGCAAGCTGGACGGGGCCGCCCGCCTCGGCTTCAGTGGCGGACATGAGCGGAACCCTCGACGGCCTGACCATCATCGAAATCGCCGGCATCGGCCCCGCCCCCTTCTGCGGCATGATGCTGGCCGATCACGACGCCGAGGTGGTGCTGGTCCATCGCCCCGGCGCGACGCCCGACCCGCGCGATCCCCTGAACCGCAGCCGCGCCCGCCTGGTCGAGGCCGACCTGAAGACGCCCGAAGGCGCCGCCCTGATCCGCGATCTGGCCCGCGCCGCCGACGGCCTGATCGAAGGCTTCCGGCCCGGCGTGATGGAGCGCCTCAGCCTCGGCCCCGAGGTTCTGCTGGCCGACAATCCGCGCCTGGTCTACGGCCGCATGACCGGCTGGGGTCAGGACGGACCGCTGGCCCCGACGCCGGGCCACGACATCGACTACATCGCCGTCTCCGGCGCCCTGCACGCCTTCGGGCGGGCGGGCGAAAAGCCGACCCCTCCGATCAACATGGTCGGCGACTTCGGCGGCGGCGGCATGCTGCTGGCCTTCGGCATGGTGGCGGGCCTGCTGAAGGCCCAGCGCACCGGGCGCGGCGACGTCATCGACTGCGCCATGACCGACGGCTCCTCCCTGCTGATGAGCATGATCTGGGGCTTCCGCCAGACCCTGCCCGCGCCCCTGCCGCCCAGCCTGGCCTGGCGCGACGAGCGCGGCGTCAACCTGCTCGACACCGGCGCGCCGTTCTACGAGGTCTATGAGACGAAGGACGGCAAATACGTCGCCGTCGGCGCCATCGAACCGGCCTTCTACATCGCCCTGATGCGGCTGACGGGGCTGGCCAGCGATCCTGACTTCGCCATGCCGTTCGACCCGGACCAATGGCCGAGGCTGAAGGACAAGCTGGCCGCCGTCTTCCGCACACGCACCCGCGACGACTGGTGCAATGACCCCGACGCCCAGGCCGCCTGCGTCGCCCCCGTCCTGTCCATGACCGAGGCCCCCGACCACCCGCACAACCGGGCGCGCGACGCCTTCGTCACCGCGCAGGGCGTGGTGCAGCCCGCGCCCGCGCCCCGCTTCCGGGACAGCCCGGCGCGGCGGCCTCAATAGACCCCTATCCCATCATCCCGTCATCCCCGGCCTTGTGCCGGGGATCCATAACCGCCGACGTCTACTGAACGAAACGCCGCGCCTTCACGCCAAAGCCCTGCGTTTATGGATTCTCGGGACAAGCCCGAGAATGACGAGGATTGTTAAGCGGCGTGCCCAAAACCCTCACCGGGATGAGCGCGGGTAAGGTCACCCCCCGTCCGTCCACACCGTCTTGTACAGATCGAACCGCCGGTCGCGCAGGTTCCGCACCGTCCCCTGCGCCTTGGCCCAGGCCAGGTCGGACAGGTCCAGGTCCGCCACGGTCACCGTCTCCACGTTCTCGCTGGCCTCGGCCGCCACCCCGTCGCGCGCGAAAGGAAAGTCGCACGGCGTCAGGATGCACGACTGCGCATACTGGATGTCCATGTTCTCGACGTTGGGTAGGTTGCCGACATTGCCCGACAGCACGACGTAGCACTGGTTTTCGATGGCCCGCGCCTGCGAGCAATAGCGCACCCGCAGATACCCCTGCCGGTTGTCGGTGCAGAAGGGGGTGAACAGGATGCGCGCCCCCTCGTCCGCCAGACGCCGCGCCAGTTCGGGGAACTCGGAATCGTAGCAGATCATCACCCCGATCGGCCCGCAGTCGGTGGGGATGGCGTGGACGCGGTCGCCGCCCTTGATGTTCCACCAGTGGCGTTCGTTCGGCGTCGGGTGGATCTTCTCCTGCTCATGCACCGAGCCGTCGCGCAGGAAGACGTAGGCGACATTCTGGATCTCGCCGTCCTCGGTCCGCGTCGGGTGCGAGCCGCCGATGATGTTGACGTTGTAGCCGACCGCCAGTTCACGCATCGCCTCGACGAAGCGCGGCGTGTAGCGGGTCAGGGCCTCGATCGATTCCGCAGGCGTCAGCTTCTTCGTCTCCAGCGACAGCAGCTGAAGCGTGAACAGCTCGGGGAAGACCACGAAGTCGGCGCGATAGTCCGACCCCACGTCGACGAAATATTCGACGTTGTCCATGAACTCGCCGAAGCTCTCGACCTTGCGCATCTGCAGCTGGACCGTTGCGACGCGCACCGTCTCCTTGACCGCAAAGGCCGCCCCCTTGCCGGTCGCCTCGATATAGTAGGGGTTGCGCCAGACCCAGCGCGCCGCATGGCCCAGCGACGCCTTGTCCGACGGCAGGTAGTTCAGCAGCACCCCCGCCGGCTCGAACCCCGAGCGCTGATGAAAGGCCATGATCGGGTCCTTCACCTTGCGGTCGCGCACCGCCTCGACATAGGCGTTGGGATCGGGATAGGCGGCGCGGCGGCGCGCCAGCCCGGGCATCCGCCCGCCGAAGACGATCCCCTTCAGGTTCTGCGCCTCGCACAGGTCGCGGCGCGCGTCATACAGGCGCTGGCCGATGCGCAGGCGGCGCCGGGCGGGGTCGACGCAGACCTCCATGCCGTACAGCCACTCGCCCTCGGGATCGTGCCGCGCGCCATAGCCGCCGCCGGTGATCTGGTCCCAGGTGTGCGGCCCCATGGCCGACGCTTCATCGATGCGGAAGCTGGCGGCGTAGCCGACGATCTCGCCCTCGAACTCGACCACGAACTGGCCGTCGGGATAGGTGGCGATCTGGCCGCGCAGCATCCCCGCCGTATAGGGCGGCATGTCCTTGTAGACCCGCGTCACCAGGGCGTTAATCCCGGCGACGTCGCCCATGCGGGCGTTGCGGATGGTCAGGACGGCGGGCTTGGCAGGTTCGGCCGTCTGGGTGGTTTGGGCGGTCTGAAGATCAGTCATGCACTTCCTAACGCTCGAGCTTGGCCGTTGGATCATTTCATCGTCTTGGACCGGCATGAGGATAGGCGCACAATGGCGTCATGTCCGGCATGACGCAGGAAATCGAACTGAAATTTCGGCTGGGACCGGGCGCCGCCGCCCGCCTGGCCGCCCACCCAGCCCTGGCGGGCGAGGACAGCGTGCAGTCCCTGCGCTCCGTCTATTTCGACACGCCCGACCAGGTGTTGCGGCGCGCCGGCTGGGGGTTGCGAGTACGCGCCACGGGACGCGGCTTCGTCCAGACCCTGAAGGGCCAGACCGGCGGCGACGTCCTCAACCGCGCCGAATGGGAGACGCCGGTCGCCGGCGAAGCCCTCGACTGGAAAGCGCTGAAGGCGACGCCCGCCGCCGCCCTGCTGAAAGGCCGCCGCCGCGACCTGGCTCCCCGTTTCGCCAGCACGGTGCGCCGCCGCACCCGTCTGGTCGCCTTCGACGGCGCGGTGATCGAGGCCGCCTATGACGAGGGCGAACTGTCGGCGGGCGACCGCGTCGAACCCCTGCGCGAACTCGAACTGGAGCTGAAGGACGGCCCGCCCCAGGCTCTGTTCGCCCTGGCCCGGCGTCTGTCGGCCGACATCGCCCTGGTCCCCCTGTTCGAGAGCAAGGCCGAGCGCGGCTGGCGCCTGGCCGAAGGGCTTGAGCGCGCGCCCCGCACCGCCCGCGCCGATCCCCTGCCCCGCGCCCTGAGCGCCGAAGCGTC
>DGIZ01000243.1 GCA_002386585.1 Brevundimonas sp. UBA4609
ATCCGTTTCGCCGCCGCCACCGCCGCCGCCGTCAGGGCCTCGGCGCGGCCGCGCGGGCCGCCCTTGCGATGCACCCAGACGATCTCGACGTTCGCCGGACTGGGCAGATCCAGCTCTCCGCCTGCGTCGTTGACCTCGATGCAGGCGATGGCGCGGGCGGTCGCGGGCAGCTCCTCCAGACGGCGCGCGATGGCGGGGATCGCCGCCTCGTCGCCGACCAGCAGATGCTCGGCGAAGCTGGTCGGGATCAGGAAGGAGCCGCGCGGCCCGCCCAGACCCAGTTCGTCGCCCGGTCGCGCATCTTCGGCCCAGGCCGTCGCCGGACCGCCATGGCCGACCGCGAAATCGATGGTCAGCCGTCGGTTGGCGGCGTCAAAGGCGCGTGGCGTATAATCGCGCGCCACCGGCCGGGGATCGGGAAACACCGGTCCGTCCGGCCCCAGCGTGGGCAAAACCAACGGCACGCCCCGCGGTGTGGGGAAGACTTTCACATGGTCGTCGAAACCGGGACTGAAGAAGCCGTCCAACTCCTCGCCCGTCAGCACGATCCGCTTCAGCACGGGGGTCAGCTGTTCGACCGCCTCAACGTGGGCGCGGCGGAACTTCAGCTCGTGCCGCACGCGGCGCGGTTGTCTCAGCAGGGCGTCGTTCATGCCTGTCTCACCTTTTCGGCTGCGGCCTCGATCAGATCGGCGATGGCCTCGACCTGAGCCTCGCTGAGCGGCGGTTCCTGGCTCAGACGCTCATGGGTCGCCGCGCGGAAGGCCTCGATGGCCTGGGCGATGCGGGCCGGACGGTCGGCGCGACCGCGCAGAGCCTTCATCTTGCGCTCGGCGTGAGCCAGGGCCTCGGCGTTCTCGCCCAGCAGGCGACGGCCTTCATCGGTGACGGCGTAACGCTTCTTGCCGCCCTCGGCGACGACGCTCAGGGCGCCCATGTCCTCCAGCAGGGTCAGGCTGGGGTAGATGACGCCGGGGCTGGGCGTATAGGTTCCGCCCATTCGGGCCTCGATGGCCTTGATCAGTTCATAGCCGTGACTGGGCTTGTCCGCGATCAGCGACAACAGCACCCAGCGCAGGGCGCCGTGCTCGAACATGCGGCCGCCGCCGCGACGGCCGTGGCCCTCGCCGCGCATCCGGCCCTCGCCCATGCGACGGCCTTCCGGCCGCATCGACCGAAAAGGGCCGCCGTGCCCGCGCGCAAAGCCGTGGCCCATGCCGCAGCCGCGCATTCCGATTCCCTTGAATCCTCTCATCTGTGTCTCTTCTCTCTCACTTAGATATATCGAACTCGCAAACAGATATATCGATATATCGAAAGCGCAAGACCTCTTTCTTCGGCGGAGAGACGGATTAAGCTGCGCCGATGGACACCGTCGCCGCCCGCTGGGCCCAGCTAGAGCCCCATGTTCACGTCGTCGGACCGGACGACGACAAGGCCCGTCCGACGGTCCTTCTGTTCCACGGCTGCGGCGGTCTGCGGGCCCATCTGCCGCGCTACGCCGAGGCGGCGAAGGCGGCGGGCTGGCGCGCCTTCATCGTCGATTCCTATGCGCCGCGCGGATGGGGCCGAAACTTCACCCTCATCGCCGTCTGCACCGGCCTGGCCTTTCGCGGCTATGAGCGCGCGGGCGACGTGCTGGCGGCCATCCATGGCGTCTCGCAACGCCCGGACGTCGACGCCTCGCAGCTGGCGCTGGGCGGCTGGAGCCACGGCGGCTGGGCCATCATGGAGATGATGAGCGAGACGCCCGAGCCGGGCCGTATGGGCGTGGCCGATCCCACAGCCGTCGATCTGTCCGGCGTCAAGGCCGTCTGGCTGGCCTACCCCTACATCGGCCCCTGGGCCTTCAATCGAATGAAGCCCTGGCGCCATTGCCCGCGCGTCCTGGCGCTGACGGCCAAACGCGATCACCTGACCACCGTCCGCAACGCCGAACGGGTCAACGCCATGATCCGCGACTGCGGCTCGGAGGTCGAAAGCTGGGTCGCCGACGGCACCCACGCCTTTGATGAGCCGACCAACAACGGCCCCATGCGCCACCATCCGGAACTGGCCGAAGAAGCGCTGCATCGCTTCAGCGCCTTCCTGAAGGACAGCGCGCCCCACGCCTGAAAAATAGCCTGCTGAAAATAATCTCTGGACCGCGCCTTGACGCGCGGGCCATCACGTAACAATTGAAGTTACATGAAAAGAGACTCCCGCCTCTCCAACATCCTGCACGCCCTGCTGCACATGGCCGAGCATGAACAGCGCTGCGGCCGGCCAATGACCTCGGACATGCTGGCGACCTGTCTGTCGACCAATCCGGTCGTGGTCCGCCGCACCATGGCGGGCCTGCGCGAACAGGGGCTCGTCGTATCAGAGAAAGGCCACGGCGGCGGCTGGCGGCTGGCGCGCCCGCTGGAGGCCGTCACCCTGGGCCAGGTTCACGCCGCCCTGGGCGAGCCCGGCCTGCTGCCCGAGACGCCCCCGGTCGAGGCCGAGGGCTGCCTGATCGAGGCCGCCGTCAACGACGCCCTGTCCGACACCTACGCCGCCGCCCGCGCCCTGCTGGCCGCGCGGCTGGACTCCATCACCTTGGCCGACCTGGCGGCGGACTTCTCGCGCCGGCTGGCCGCCCATCCCAAGAGAGACCTGCTCCATGCGCACCAGCGAAAATCCGATGCCCCATGACGCCATCGTCATCGGCGGCTCCTACGCGGGCCTGTCCGCCGCCCTGCAGCTGGTGCGGGCGCGCCGCCGCGTCCTGGTCATCGACGATGGCCGCCCCCGGAACCGCTTCGCCGCCCGCGCGCACGGCGTGCTGAGCAACGACGGCCGTCCGGGATCAGAGATCGCCGCCGCCGCCCGCGCCCAGGTCGCAGCCTATCCCACTGCCGCCTTCCGCATGGCCGAGGCGGTGGACGCGACGCGCATCGACGGCGGCTTCTCGGTCGCCTTCGCCGACGGCAGCCGCACCATGGGCCGTCGTCTGATCCTGGCCCACGGGGTCGAGGACGTCCTGCCCGATCTGCCCGGCGTGAAGGAGCGTTGGGGACGCACCGCCCTGCACTGCCCCTGGTGTCACGGCTATGAGGTCGGCGGCGGGCCGATCGGCGTCCTGGGGCGCGGCGACCATGCGGTCCAGTATGCCAGCGTCGTCGCCGAATGGGGCCAGGCCGTGCTGTTCATCGATCCGGCGCGCCTGAGCGAAGACGAGGCGCGCGTGCTGGCGCGGCGCGGCGTGACCATCGAGCCGACGCCCATCGAACGTCTGGAAGGCGAGGCGCCGACCCTGACCGGGGCGCGGCTGACGGACGGGCGCTTCATCCCGCTGAAGGCCGTCTTCGTCGGCGCCCATGTGCGGCAGTCCGGCGGCTTCGCCGAAAGCCTGGGCTGCGAGATGACCGACACCCCCATGGGCCGCATCGTCAAGGTCGACGCTCAGCAACAGACCAGCCAACCGGGGGTCTTCGCCGCCGGCGACCTGGCGCGGCCCGCGGGCAACATCACCCTGGCGACGACGGACGGCATGATCGCCGCCCACGCCGCCTTCCGCTCCCTGATCGAAGAGGAGACGGCCTGAGGATTTCAGCGCGGCTCGATCTTCACCTCGGCGCGAGCCGAGTTGGCGATGTAGCAGACGTCATGGGCGCGGTGATGCAGGTCGGCGATGGCCGCCGCGTCCGGCCGCTTGTCGCCCGACCAGGTCACGGCGGGGCGCAGAACGACCTCGGTGATCGACATCTTGCCGCGCTCGTCCTTGCCCAGGGTTCCTTCGGCCTCGTCGCGATAGGAATCGACCACGAAGCCGTCCTTGCGGGCGTAGGCCAGGAAGAACAGCATGTGGCAGCTGGACAGGGCGGCGACCAGGGCCTCCTCCGGGTCCACCGCCGCCTCTTCCGACAGGGGCGGCGGGATCATGGGCGAAGGCGCAGACGATCCCCGCACCACCGCGCCGCCGTCGAAGCGCCAATCATGGCCGCGACCGTATTTGTTGTCGCTGAAGGGCTGATCGCCCCGGTTCCATTCGACGACGGCGACGTGCTGGCTCATGACAGGCTCCGAAACAAAGGGTCGAAGCTAAGCTAGGCGCCCTCTGCGGGTTCCGCCAGATCGCCCTTGACCAGATCGCCTTGGGTCAGCATCCGCATCTGCATCTGCGCCCGGATGGTGAAGCCCAACGAATGATACAGGGCGATGGCTCCGGCGTTGTCCGCATAGGAATGCAGGAAGGCCGTCTCGCCGCGCGCCAGGATGCGCGCGATCACCGCCCGCATCAGCGCCCCAGCATAGCCCCGCCCGCGCGCGTCGGGATGGGCGCAGACGCCCGAAACCTCGGTGAAGCCGTCCGGCTTCAGCCGCTCGCCCGCCATGGCCAACAGCCGCCCGTCCTGCTTGACCCCGAAGAAGTCGCCCAGCCGGTGCGTCTTGTCGAAGAAGGGCCCCGGCTCGGTCAGCGTCGCTAGGGCCAGCATGGCGGGCGCGTCGGCCTCGGTCAGGGGCTCGACGGCGATGTCGCGCGCCTTGGCCGGGGTCAGATCGACCAGCGCCATCTGCGTCAGCACCGCTTCCTTCAGCACCGTCAGGCCGGGCGGGACGGGCGTGCGCTCCGCCTCGACCGTGGCCAGCAGCCCCTCGGGCTGCTCCAGCGCCGCGACGGCCGCCAGGCTTTCAGGCGACTGATCGACACTGGCGACGAAGACGCCGTAGCCCGGCGCCAGCCGCAGCGCCCCGCCCGCGCCCACGGCCAGGGACGCCTGACGCGCAGACGTCAGGGCGTTCCAGATCGGGCGGTCCAGCGGGTGCGCCATTCGGCTCAGCCCTGCCAGAAGCCGACGATCTTCTTGATGTCGGCGATGTTCGGTTCGGCGATCTCACGGGCCTTTTCCGTGCCGATCGCCAGGGCGCGGTCGATCTCGGCCGGGTCGGCCAGCAGGCGGCGCATCTCGGCTGTGACATGGGCCATGGAGGACACGGCCAGCTCGGCCAGTTTCGGCTTGAAGGCGCCGAAACCCTGACCCGCGAACTCGACCAGGACCGCCTCGCGCGTGGTGTCGGCCAGGGCGGCGTAGATGGCGACCAGGTTCTTGGCCTCTGCGCGGCCTTCCAGACCCTCGACCGTTTCCGGCAGGGGCTCGGGGTCGGTCTTGGCCTTCTTGATCTTGTTGGCGATGGCGTCGGCGTCGTCGGTCAGATTGATGCGCGACAGGTCCGAAGGGTCGGACTTGGACATCTTGGCCGCGCCGTCGCGCAGGGACATGACCCGCGTCGCCGGACCCTGAATCAGCGGCTCGGGCTGGGGGAAGTAGCCGGGCACGCCATAGTCGTTGTTGAACTTGGCGGCGATGTCGCGGGCCAATTCCAGGTGCTGCTTCTGGTCCTCGCCGACCGGCACCTCGGTCGCCTTGTAGAGCAGGATGTCCGCCGCCATCAGCGCAGGATAGGTGTAGAGGCCGACGCTGGCGCGTTCCTTGTGCTTGCCCGACTTCTCCTTGAACTGGGTCATCCGGTCCATCCAGCCGAGACGGGCGACGCAGTTGAAGATCCAAGCCAGTTCGGCGTGGGCGGGCACGGCCGACTGCGGGAAGATGGCCGACTTCGCCGGGTCGAGGCCGGACGCCAGATAGGCGGCGGCGATCTCGCGCGTCTGGGCCGTCAGCTTCTCAGGTTCCTGCCAGACGGTGATGGCGTGCATATCGGCCACGAACAGATAGCAGGGCGCGCCCGCGTCCTGCAGTTCGGTGAAGCGCTTCAGCGCGCCCAGGTAGTTGCCCAGGTGCAGGGCGCCGGAAGCCTGGATGCCGGACAGGATGCGGCGCGGACCGGTGTATTGAGCCGGAGTCTGGTCAGTCATGATAGCGGATCTCGGAAATCGAAAGGCGAGTGTCGGCGCACGTTTTCGCGTGCGAAAGGGGGACGTGCGGAAGCGCGGAGCGGCGGATCAGCCGCGCCATCGTCCGTGAGCGAGAAATCGTCCCGAAAGCGCCATGCCCTCGCGCTTATCGGTTCGCAGCGCGAAGGGCAAGCTCACCGCGCCCGCCGGACCAGGCCCTTGACCTCGGCCACCGTCACGGCCCGGGTCAGGAAGGCCAGGACGACATAGGCCAGACCGCCCGAGGCCACGACCAGCAACAGGGTGATCTCCTTGGCGCCGTGGGCCGAACCCGCCAAGGCCAAGAGGTCCGCAACCGGCGCCTGCAGCATCGGCCGCGCCCACGACGCGACGCCGACCACCGCCGCCAGGCCCGCGCTGGCCAGGGCGATGCGGCCAAGGCGCCAGACTGCGCGCGGGCTCGGCCGGTAGTGATCGCGCCGCCACAGGGTCGCGCCCAGAAGCAGCACATTGGTCCAGGCCGAGGCGCTGACCGCCGCCGCAATGCCCGACACCCCCATGCCGGCGCTGAACAGGCCGATGGCCAGGACGGCGTTCACCGCCACCGAGATCAGGGCGAACACCATGGGCCTGCGCGTATCGCCGCGGGCGAAGAAGGCGGGCGCCAGGATGCGGATCAGGACGAAGGCGGGCACGCCCCAGCCGAAATGCAGCAGAGCCTGGGCCGTGTTGACGGCGTCCACCTGCAGGAAGGCGCCGCGCGTGAACAGGGCGTCGATCAGGAAGTAGGGCATGGCCATCAGGGCCGCCGCCGCCGGCAGGGTCAGGGCCATCGACAGGATCAGCGCCTCGTCCATCGAGGCCTGCTGCTGGCCCTTGTCCTCGGACGCCACCGCTGAGGACAACTTGGGCAGAAGGGCGATGCCGATGGCCACCCCGACCAGACCCAGCGGCAGTTGATACAGCCGGTCTGCTGTCGCCAGCCAGGTGCGGCCGCCGTCGACGAAGCTGGACAGGTTGCCGGAGATGAAGACGTTGATCTGGGTCGCGCTGTTGCCGATGGCGGCCGGGATGGCGGTGATGATGATGGCCTTCACCGCCGGGGTCATCCTCGGCAGGCTGAGGCGGATGTTCGCCCCTGCTCTGCGCGCCGCCCACCAGCACAGGCCCGCCTGCGCCACGCCCGCGACCAGCACGGCCCAGGAGGCGGCGTAGGCGGCCTCGATCTGGTCGCCCTTCACCGGGATGACGGCGGCCAGCATGATCAGGTTCAACAGGATCGGATAGGCGCCGGAGACGATGAAGCGCCCCCTCGCGTTCAAGACGCCGCTGAGCAGGGAGGCGATCGCCATGCAGGGCAGATAGGGCATGGTGATCTGGGTCAGGATCACCGCCAGCTTGAAGCGCGCCGGATCGTCCAGAAAGCCGATGTTGATGACGGTCATCAGCCACGGCATGGCCAGTTGGGCGACGAGGGTCAGGGCCACGGTGACGGCGGCCACGGCGGCCAGGGCGTCGGTCGCCACCTTGTCCGCCGCCGCCTCGCCTTCGCTCTTCAGCGTCTTGGCGTAGGCAGGCACGAAGGCGGCGGCGAAGGCCCCTTCGGCGAAGATGCGCCGGAACAGATTGGGGAAGTTCAGCGCCGTATAATAGGCGTCAGCCGCCGGTCCCGCCGAGGCGCCCAGCGCCGCCGTGATGACCAGGTCGCGCGCGAACCCGGCCAGCCGGCTGAGCAGGGTCATGGCGCTGAAGACGGCCGAGGACCGGGCCACGCCGCTGGCCTTGGGCTTGGCCGTCGCGGCGGAGGCGGGCGGCTGGACCACCGGCTCGACCGTGGCGTTTGCGGCCGGGATCGGCGCGGCCGGTTCGATGGGATCGGTCTTGTCGTTCACGGCTGTTCCTGCGCTCGGTCCCGAAACGCCTTAGCGCGCCTGAGGGTCGCTGGATACGGGCGAGCGGCCCAGCGCGCCTTCCAGATCCGACACGTCGCGCACGCTGGCGCGCACAGGGATGATGCGCCGCCCCGCCGGGCCCTGGAGCGTCCGGTCCAGCACCTCCAGCAGATCGGCCTTCAGCGCCTCCAGCTTCGACTTGCTCCTGGGTTTACGACCATCGGCGTCGGTGATGTAGAAGCCGTCCACCGCCCGCTCACCGAAGCTGGCGACGTGGGCCGAGCGGGTCGAATAGCCGTGCGTCGAAATCGTCCGCGCCAGGTCGGCCAGCAGGCCGGGGCGGTCGGCGCCCGAGACCTCGATCACCACGGCGCTGGTTCCCGTATCGGCGTCGATCCGCACCACGGGCCGCACCTCGAACACGGCGCGGCGGGCGCTGACGCGCGGCGCCTCCAGAGCCGAGGTCCGGGCGCCCTTCAGCACCGCCCGCTCCATCGCCTTGACCAGAATGGCCAGTCGGCGCGGCTCGCGCCCGCCATAGGGCTCGCCCGCCCCGTCCTGAATCTCGAACACGTCCAGCGCCATGCCGTCCACGGCCGTGGCCAACCGCGCGCCCACCACGTCGGCCCCCGCCATCGACAGGGTAGCGGCAAGGTCAGCGAACAGGCCCGGCCGGTCGCGCGCCGCCACGGCCACCCGGGCGGTCGATTCCAGCG
>DGIZ01000016.1 GCA_002386585.1 Brevundimonas sp. UBA4609
AAATCCTTCTCCCCTTGTGGGAGAAGGTGGTCGCGGTAGCGACCGGATGAGGGGGTGCGGCGACGTCTGACGGGGCGGCGCTGGAGCTAAGATAAGAGGCGGACGTCCCGGCCACACCCCTCATCCGACCTGCTTCGCAGGCCACCTTCTCCCACAAGGGGAGAAGGGCGTTGTTGAGCGCGGGCGTCACGATTTCACCCTGACCGTTGCGCCGTCCTTGATCTTCAGGGCGGCGGCGACGTCGGGGGTCATGCGCGCCAGGTCGCCGTCCACCAGCACGCGGGCGCGCACGGCGCGGAAGGCGGCGACGCTGTCGGTCGAGACGAGGGAGGGCAGATCGACCTCGACCTCCTTCTCGATGCGGGCGGTCAGGACGCGGGCGTCGCGCACCGTGCGGATGTTGTCGCGGCCGCAGGCGACGGTCGGTCCGGCGTCGAAGATGTCGATCAGGCCGTTGGGGCGGAAGCCTTCGCTTTCCAGCAGGGCCATGGCGGGCACGCCCTGCGGGTGGACCTTGCCGATCACGGCGCGGGCCGGTTCGGGCAGCAGGTCGATGTAGATGGGGTGGCGCGGCGCCAGGTCGAGGATGAACTGCTTGTCGGTCGAGCCGGTCATGCGGTCGGCGTCGTCGAAATCCATCGGGAAGAATTTGTGCGCCACATGGTCCCAGAAGGGGCAGTAGCCGTCGGGCGTGAAGACGCCGCGCAGCTCGGCCAGCACATTGTCGGCGAACAGGTCCGGCTGGGCGCCGATCAGCATGTAGCGCGACTGGCTGAGCAGGCGCCCCGCGCCGCCCTTGCGACGGTCGGCCTTCAGAAACAGGGAGCCGACTTCGGTCCAGCCGGTGCATTCGTTGACCAGCACCAGGGTCTGATGGTTCAGCTTCACGCTCAGCGACGGCGACTGGACGGTGTTGTTGACGACGCGGAAGCTGAAGAAGGGCCGCTTCAGCCCAACCGTCGCCTTGACCGAGCCGATGCCGTCGATGTCGCCCGTGTCCCCGTCCTCCAGCATCAGGGTGTACCAGGCCTCTTCGGGCGCGATCCTGCCTTCAAAACTGGCCTTGCTGAGCTCCAGCCGCTCGCTCAGGACATCGGCGTCCTCGGGCAGGCTGGTGAAGCCGGGGCCGGACAGGATGGCCAGTTCGAGCAGGTGATGAAGGTCGGCGGGACCGGCGGGGCGAACAACGAGCACTAAATTCCTCCGTCACTCTCGGGCTTGTCCCGAGAGCCTATCGTTGGGCCGGACGCGAGGGTCGGCTTGGTGTTTGGCGACCGGAACAGCCGCGAACGGCTCGCCCGTTGAACCATGGGCCCTCGGGACAGGCCCGAGGGTGACGATGAGGGCGTTACGCTCACATCGTCTCCAGTCGGAGCTGTTTCAGTTTGAGGGCGTCGATCTCGCCCGAGGCGATCTTGCACAGGATCAGGGCGGACAACTGGGCGCGCTCGACGAAGCTGGCGGGCCAGGCGAATTCCTGATCCGAGTGAATCTCGCCGCCGACCACGCCCAGGGTGTCTACGTTGGGCAGGCCTGCGGCGTGGAGGTTGTTGCCCTCGCAGACGCCGCCCGAGGGTTTCCAGGCGATGGTCTGGCCGAGCAGGTCGCCCGCGTCGCGCACGGCGTGGAACAGGGCCGTCTGGCTGGCGTCCATCGGCTTGGGCGCGCGGGTCATGCCGCCGTGCAGGTCCAGCGTCAGGCCGGGGAAGGGCGGCTCGGCGGCGAGGGCGCGCACCGTTTCGTCGATCCACGTCGCTCCTTGCGCGTCCGGCACGCGGACGTTGAAGCGGACGACGGCGTTGTCGGCCACGACGTTCAGGGGGCCGCCCCCTGCGATCTTGGCGACATTGACGGTCACGCCCTCGCGCTGGCCGTTCAGACCATGCAGGCGGGCGGCGATGATGGCGGCGCCCGCGACGGCGTTGGCGCCCTCGTGGAAGGCGCGGCCTGCGTGGGCGGCCTTGCCGGTGACGATCAGGTGGAAATTGCCGCTGCCCTTGCGCTCGCCCGCCAGGGTGCCGTCGGACAGGGCGGGCTCATAGGTCAGGCCGACATGGCCGTGCGCGCCCAGTTCCGCCAACAGCGGCGCAGAGGCGGGCGAGCCGATCTCTTCATCGGGGGACAGCAGGACGGTCCAGCCGACTCGGGCCTTGTCGGGACGGGTCTCGAAGGCTTCCAGCGCGGCCAGCATGACGCTGATCCCGCCCTTCATGTCGGCGATGCCGGGGCCGTTCAGGGCGCCGTCGTCGTCGCGCGTGACGACGCGCTGGAAGGCGCTGTCGGCGGGGAAGACGGTGTCGTAGTGGCCGGTCAGCACGACCTGAAGCGGCGCCTCGGGCCGGGCGGTGACCTTCAGGCAGTCGGCGTAGCTTTCTGCGATCACCGCGCCGCTGTCGGCGACGGCGGTCGAGCCTTGGGTCGGCACGCGCTCGACCGTCGCCGCCGCACCGAAGGCGGCCCGCGCCGTGGCGTCCAGAACGTCGAGAACCCGCGCCAGCCCTTCGGCGTGGCGGCTGCCTGAGTTGATGTCGGACCAGTCGATGGCGCGTTGAACAATGGCGTCGCCACGGGCCGCGACGTGGTCCAGCACGGCCTGATCCTGAGGTTCGATCCGCATGACCGCGACCCTAGACGGGGCGAGGAAAAAGGTGAAGGCGGGGCGGTTTCTCTCTCACGCCCTTGGGATTTCGGCGTCAGGCGGGATAGTTTCGCCGCCTCAGTCAGGGAGTCGCGCATGAACCGTCGGATCGCACCGCCTCAACCCTTCGCCCCGGTCGATTCGGCCGAGACGGCGATGGCGCTGGCGCGGGGCAGCGCCTGGGCGTTCTGGATCTGGGCGGCCGTGGGCCTGATGCAGGCGGGACTGGTCTGGTTTCAGGGCGATGCCGCGCATCAGGATGTGCGCGGCGCCACCACGGGCTTCATGATCTTCTTCGCAGGCTTCGCCGCCGTGCTGGGATGGATGCAGCACCGCAAGCCCAACCGCGTCCTGCCGGTGTTCGGCCTGGCCTGGGCTCTTTATGAGCTGAGCGCCCTGTCCGTCGGCCTGCTGGTCGGCGCGCCGCTGGCGGCGCCGGGGCTGCCGGGGTGGAGCATCGCCCTGGGGGCGGCGGGCATGGTGCTGTGCCTGCTGCTGCACATCGGCGGCCTGCGCGGAGCGGCCGCCATGGGGCGGCTCGCCTCGGCCCCATCCGGCGACCAGGCCTGAACGATATCCGGGGGAATAGATGAAACATGAGCTCAAGCTGTGGTTGCGCGCGGCCAATCCCTTTGCGCCGCCGCGCGGCATGGCGGAGGCGCAGCGGTCCGCTCGTGCGGGAGCTGTCGCCCTGGCCGTGTCCGCCGTTCAGAGTGTGGCGAGCCTGCCGATGATGTCGGACAAGCTGGCGCAGTCCATGACCGAGGTCACGCAGGCCCAGGGCGGATCGGCGGCGGATCAGGCGATGATGGAGGGCGTTATGACCGTCCTGGCGCCGACGATAATCGCGATGATGGCCGCCTTTTCCATTCTGTATCTGGCTCTGGCCGTGGTGCAGTGGCGCAAGGCGACGTGGGTGATCCCCGCCATCATGCTGGCCCTGCTAGGCTATAGTCTTTTGAGTCTGGTGGGCGGGTTCCTGACGATGGGATCAGTGATGAGCGAACTGCAATCACCCTTCTCCATCGTCCTGTGGCTCGTCCAACTGGCCATGGGCCTGGTCTATGTGGCGGCGTTTCGCGGCGGCCGTATGTTTGATCAGTTGAAACGGAGCGTCTGACCATGACCGTCACCCTTTACCACAACCCGAAATGCTCGACCTCGCGCAAGGCGCTGGAGCTGTTGCGCGAGCGGGGAAGCGAGCCGACGGTGGTCGAGTATCTGAAGACCGGCTGGGACGCCGAGACCCTGAACCGTCTGGCGCGCGAGACGGGCGGCGGGCTGGAGGGCCTGCTGCGCAAGAAGGAGGCGAAAGCCGCCGAGCTTCTGGCTGCGGACGCCGACGATGCGACGATCCTGGCCGCCATGATCGAGAGTCCGGTCATCGTCGAGCGCCCCATCGCGGAGACAGCAAAGGGCGCGGCGATCGGGCGGCCGGTCGAGGCGGTGCTGGGGGTTCTATAGGGACGCGCAGTCGCGGTGGAGGCTTTGATGTTCGCTTATGGGTGGAAAGCGGACATTGGCCGACAGCCGCTCGGGGGATAGGCTTACGCTATGAAACAGCTATCCGCGCTCGAAATGGCCGCAGCTGTCATTCTGGCGAAGCAAGTGAGCCTCGATGGGGGCCATGCTCTCATCGAGCAGTTGAAGACGGCTGAGGTTTCTGGCCGCGAATTCACAGGTTGCGGTTTTTACACTGAGTTCGGTGTGGACAGGGCGTTGCCGCCTGCCGTGGTCACCATCAGCCCCGGGGGATGGGTTCGCTCTGAAGTGGGGCCGCACGCCTACCCCTTAGAGTTCATGCTCTACGTCAAAGACGGCTACGCGGAGATGATCGAAGCCTACAGCTATTTCGACAGCTACGGCGACATCGACTTTTTGACTGCACCATTTACCGCGCCCAACGCCTTCGATCCTCCGGCCATCGAGGTCCGCAATGGGTCGAAAGCCGACCTGTTCACGCGCTCCAAATTGACCCATCCGCGCTTCGATGCCAGACCCCGGCTGTTCGTCACGCTTGGAGTTCGCCCATGACCCGCACCCTGTATGGCATCAAGGCCTGCGACACGATGAAGAAGGCGCGCGTCTGGCTGGATCAGAACGGCGTCGCCTATGACTTCCACGACTACAAGGCCGCAGGCGCGAACCGCGCCGAGGTGGAGCGCTGGGTCGCCGAGCATGGCTGGGAGAAGGTGCTGAACCGGGCGGGCACCACCTTCCGCAAGCTGCCCGACTCCGACAAGGCCGACATCGACGCCGCCAAGGCGGTGGATCTGATGCTGGCCCAGCCGTCGATGATCAAGCGGCCGGTGCTGGATCTGGGCGACGGGCGGACGCTGCTGGGCTTCAAGCCGGAAGTCTACGCCGAGGCCCTGAAGGGCTGAGGCTCAGTCCTCTACGGCGGTGGTGGGGCGATCGTGGCCGTCGGCGCGTTCTGTGACCCACTGGCCCGAAGCGTCTTCATACTCGATCCAGGAGGTGCGGTCCGGCACGCGTTGTTCGCGCGCCGCCGCCGAGGCCGCCGCCAGCGCCGCTGCGTGGCTGGGGAAGGTCTCGGAATAGCTGTCGCCCAGCTGGTAGGCCCAGCCGCCGTCGTGCTGGACGATGCGATAGGTGATGTTCATACGCGCCTCCGAGGGATCGGCGGCCACCGTCGAACGGCGACAGAAGCCTGTCGAGTCACGCTGTGGTGACGCATTACGAAGAGTTCATGCGCCGAACTGCATCCATCGGCCATCATCGCCGCCTCTTGTGATCAGAAGGCCGCCGCATCAGGCTGAGCCGGAACACGTTTCATACTAGGGGCGACAACCCATGAACGGCTTTGAAATCCTCATCCCCCTGGCGCCCTTCCTCATGGTGGTCGCCATCGTCGCCATCCCCGCCTGGCTGAAGAGTCGGGACCGGCGCGAGATGCAGGCCACCCTGCGGGCGGCCATCGAAAAGGGTCAGCCCCTGCCGCCTGAAGTGATCGAGAGCATCAGCAAGGAAAACGCCAAGCCGCCGGCGACGGCCGCGCGCGACCTGCGCACCGGGGTCATCCTGCTGGCGGTGGCCGTCGGCATCGGCATCTTCGGCTATGCGGTCAGCTTCGCCGAGATGGACGCCTACTATCCCATCGCCGGGGTCGCCGCGATCCCCGGCATGATCGGCCTGGCCTTCATCATCCTGAGCTTCTTCAACAAGAACAAAGGGTAAGCGGCCGAACAGGGAAGACCGTCATGGCCCAACCCTTACGCGATATGCACGACGTCGAACTGGCCGGGCTTGCGGCCGGCGGCGGCCGCCGGGAGTTCGGCGAGCTGGTCCGTCGGCACGGCTCGGCGGTGCGGGGCCTGTTGCGCCGCATGGGCGCCCAGCCTGCCCTGGCCGACGACGTGGCCCAGGACGCCTTTCTTCTGGCGTTCGAGAAGTGCGCCGAGTTCCGGGGCGAGGGCACCTTCGCCGCCTGGATCAAGCGCATCGCCGCGCGTCTCTATCTGAAGCGCATCTCCAAGGAGGCGCGCTATGTGGCGGAAACCGAAACGGAAGACGCCGCGCCCGCCGTCGACAGCATCGGCCGCGTCGATCTGGACGAGGCCCTGCGGGGCCTCAGCGAGGCCGAGCGCCTGTGCGTCTCCCTGTGTCATGGCGCGGGGCTGTCGCACCCGGAAATCGCCGCGGCCATGAATTTGCCGCTTGGAACGGTGAAATCTCATGTCAAGCGTGGTCTGGATAAACTTCGGGCCCGGCTCCAGCCGGGGCCGGTTGCAATCGGGAGCGCATCCCATGTCGGCTGACGAATTCGATCCGGCGATCGAGCGCCTGTTCGCCCAGACGCCCCACTTCGCTGATTCGGCCTTCTTTGAAGCGGACGTGGCCGCGCGTCTGAACAAGGCCTCGCGCGTGCGGTCCATCGCCCTGTCGGCGGCGGGGCTGGCCGGGGGGCTGATCGCCGTGCGCGAACTGCTGGGCGTCGACTTTCAGTTGGGGCCGGACGGCTTCACGGCCCACGCGGGCGGCGGCGTCGATTCGGCCGGAGCCCAGGCCGGGATTCAGGGCGGACTGGCGGTTCAGTCCCTGCTGGAGCGGTCCGGATTGGGCGATGCGGCCCTCAGCGCCATGGGCTCCATGGGCGGGATGCAGATGTTCTGGGCCACGGCCGGGGTGCTGGTGGCCCTGCTGGCGGCGGGCGTGGTGAAGCTGTCGCAACAGATCTGAGCGCCGTTTTCCCGCCCCAGTCGCGGCTTAGGGCTGGAAAAAGCCGTTTCGCGCCCAACGCCTGCGTTGCGGGCGTGACGCCGAACCTCTAGGGTCGCGGCGTTTTTATGATCGGCCTTGGCTGCATTTTTGGGGCGACGTTTCGTGGTTGATGTCTTCGAACAGGTCGAGGAGGAGCTTCGCTCCGAACGCTATAAGCGTCTGGCTCGCACCTGGCTGCCGGTTCTGGGCGGCCTGCTGGCCGTGGCTCTGGTCGCCGCCCTCGCCTGGTGGGGCTGGCAGTCCTATGTGAGTTCGCAGGCCGACAAGGCCTCGGCCGCCTATCAGCAGGGCATCGACGCCCTGCAGGAAGGCAAGACCGCCGAAGCCCGGACCGCCTTCGCCGAGTCGGCCAAGGCCGGCGGCGGCTACAAGGCCCTGGCCCTGATGCAGGAAGCCGGTCTGGCCCAGGCCGAGAACAAGACGGCCGACGCCGTCGCCCTGCTGGATGAAGCGGCCAAAGCGACGCGCGACCCCATCCTGTCGGACATCGCGGCGCTGAAGGCGGTCTTCCTGGTGATGGACACGGCCTCGCTGGAGGACGTCCAGAAGCGCCTGGAGCCGCTGACCGGCGAGAAACGCCCGATGTCGGCCTTCGCCCAGGAGGCTCTCGCCATGGCCCAGCTGCAGCACGGCAAGACCGCCGAGGCGCGCCAGACGTTCGTGCAGCTGCAACTCGGCCAGGACGTGCCGGACCCGGTTCGCCAGCGCGCCCAGGCCGCCGTTCAGGCCGTCGACACGGGCACGGCCGCCAACCTGGCCGCCATCGTCAAGGCCGCTGCGGCCCTGCCGACGCCGAC
>DGIZ01000050.1 GCA_002386585.1 Brevundimonas sp. UBA4609
TGGATCGCGGCTCGGCGTCAGACCGCCGGGCGGGGGCGTCGCGGCCGCGCCTGGGACAGCCGGGACGGCAATCTGGCCATGACCCTGCTGCTGACGCTGAACCGCTCTCCGGCCGAGGCGGCGCAGCTGACCTTCGCCGCCGCCCTGGCGGTGGCCGATCTGCTGGATCGCTATGTCCCGCCCGCGCTGGTCAGCATCAAATGGCCCAATGACGTCCTGCTGGACGGGCGCAAATCGTCGGGCATCCTGATCGAATCCGGTCCTTCGCCGTCTGGCGGCCTGTGGCTGGCTGTGGGCATCGGCGTGAACCTGTCCCATGCGCCCGAAGGGACCGAACGTCCCACCACCTGCATCGCCGAGCATCTGCGTCACGACGTGCCCGCCGCTCCGTCGATGGAGGAGGGGGTGAAGGCGCTGGCCGAAACCTTTGACGCCTGGCTGGAACGCTGGACGCGTCTGGGCTTTCAGCCGGTGCTGGACGCCTGGGTCGCGCGGACGCCGGGCCTGTTCGGGCCGTGCACGGCGCGGCTGAGCCATGAAACCCTGAGCGGGATCGCCGACGGCGTCGAGGCCGACGGCGCCCTGCGTCTGAAACTGCCGGACGGAGGCCTGCGGGTCATCTCCGCCGGCGACGTCTTCTTCGGAGAGACCGCCTGATGCTGCTGGCGATCGAGCAAGGCAATACGAACACGCTTTTCGCCGTCCACGACGGCCAGGAGTGGATCTTCCAGTGGCGCACCGCCACCGATCCCATGCGCACGGCCGATGAATACGCCGTCTGGCTGCACCAGCTGTTCGAGATGCGCGGCCACGGCCTCACCATGGCCGACATGGACGGCTGCATCATTTCCAGCGTGGTGCCGCAGTCGATCTTCAACCTGCGCAACCTGGCGCGACGCTATCTGACCGTCGAACCCCTCGTGATTGGCGAGAATGTCGAACTGGGCATTGAGGTGCGCATCCACAAACCCAGCGAGGCCGGGGCCGACCGCCTGGTCAACGCCATCGGCGCGCTGCAGGCCTATGAAGGCGACCTGCTGCTGATCGACAGCGGCACGGCGACCACTTTTGACGTCGTCTCGGGCGCCAACGGCAAGGGCGAGGGTGCCTTTGAGGGCGGCCTCATCGCGCCGGGCATCAATCTGTCGCTTCAGGCCCTGCACGAGGCTGCGGCCAAGCTGCCGCGCATCGCCATTCAGCGCCCCGAGACCGTCATCGGGCGCGATACCGTCACCTCCATGCAATCGGGCGTCTTCTGGGGCTATATCGCCCTGATCGAAGGGCTGGTGGACCGCATCAAGGCCGAGTGGGGCAAGCCCATGACGGTCATCGGCACCGGCGGCGTCGCCTCCCTGTTCGAGGGCGCTACCGACTCTATCGACCGGTTTGATCCGGACCTGACCATCCGCGGCCTACTCGAAATCTGGCGGCGGAACTCCCATCTGTAAGGCCGTATGACTAAGAAAAATCAAAACGACGAACTCGTCTTCCTGCCGCTGGGCGGCTCGAACGAGGTCGGTATGAACCTGAATGCCTATGGCTTCGGCCCGGCGCATGATCGCAAATGGATCATCGTCGACGTGGGCGTGACCTTTGGCGACCAGTCCACGCCGGGCGTGGACGTCATCGTGCCTGATCCGACCTTCCTGGAAGGCGAGAACATCCTGGGCATCGTGCTGACGCACGCGCACGAGGACCACATCGGCGCCCTGGGCTGGCTGTGGCCGCGCATTCAGGCGCCGCTGTACGCCACGCCCTTCACCGCCTTCTTGATCCGCGAGAAGCTGCGCGACGCTGGCATCTATGAAGATGTCGAACTGATCGAGGCGCCGCTGGGTTCGACGGTGGATTTGGGCCCGTTCGAGGTGACCTACGTCACCATCACCCACTCGATCGCCGAGCCGAACGGCCTGGCCATCAAGACCCCGCTCGGCACGGTGCTGCACACCGGCGACTGGAAGATCGACAACGATCCGGTCGTGGGCGAACGCACCGACGTCGAGTTCATCCAGAAGCTGGGCGACGAGGGCGTCCTGGCGATGGTGTGTGACTCCACCAACGTCTTCGTCGACGGGGTCGCCGGGTCCGAAGGCGAGGTGAAGGTCAAGCTGGCCGAGCTGATCCAGGGCCTTAAGGGCCGGGTCGCCGTCGGCTGCTTCGCCTCCAACGTCGCGCGCATGGACAGCGTGATCCGCGCCGCCGAGGCCGCTGGGCGCCGCGTGGCTCTGGCCGGTCGCTCAATGCACCGCATCACCGCCGCCGCCAAGTCGGTCGGCATGTTGAACGACATCAAGCCCTTCCTGTCCGAACAGGAGGCCAAGATCTGGCCGGCGGACGAGATTCTGTATCTGTGCACCGGCAGCCAGGGCGAAGCGCGAGCGGCTCTGTCGCGCGTGGCCGAAGGGACGCATCCCTTCGTCAAGCTGGGGCAGGGGGATCACTGCATCTTCTCGTCGCGCGTCATCCCGGGCAACGAACTGTCCATCGGCCGCCTGCAGGACAAGATGGCCGAGCGCGGAATCCGTATCTACACCGAGAAGGATCACCCCGGCATCCACGTCTCGGGCCACCCGTGCCGTGACGAACTGCGTCAGATGTATCAGTGGGCCCGGCCGCAGATCGCCGTGCCGACCCACGGCATGCGCCGTCACCTGATCGAGCACGGCAATCTGGCCAAGGACATGCAGGTGCCCGAGACGGTGACGCCGCGCAACGGCGACATGGTGCGCCTGGCGCCAGGACCCGCCGCCATCATCGACGAAGTGCCCTCGGGCCGTCTGTTCGTCGACGGGGGCATGTTGGTCGAGGAAGGCGGCGAGGCTCTGCGTGAGCGCAAGCACGCGGCCAGCAACGGCATCCTGATCGTCAGCTTCGCCCTGGACAAGCGTGGGCGGATCGCCAGCGACATCGACGTGCGCGGCATCGGTCTGCCCGGCGACGCTGACCGTCCGCTGGGCGATGTGCTGGACGACATGGCCGAGCGCGTCGAGAACACGGTGCGCGGCCTGAAGGGCGAGGCGCTGGAAGACGAGA
Source organism: Brevundimonas sp. UBA4609 (assembly GCA_002386585.1). Taxonomy (GTDB): domain Bacteria; phylum Pseudomonadota; class Alphaproteobacteria; order Caulobacterales; family Caulobacteraceae; genus Brevundimonas; species Brevundimonas olei. The sequence goes on from DGIZ01000050.1 coordinate 3,034, forward strand.
TGGTCATCGAACAGGCCGTCAGCCGGACCCTGAAGAAGGCCAGCCAGCAGATCTGGGACCGTCGTCCGATCGTCGAAACCGTGGTGCTGAGGCTCTGATGGCGGATCGTCTGTATCTATTGAACCCAGACTGGTTCGACGATCAGGGCGGGCCGTGGTTCTGTCCGCCGGGCGCGCGGATCGAAGGCGTGCTGGGCCTGTATCCGCGCCTGCGCGAGCACCTGACCGTGACCTATCTGGATCACCCGCGTCCGCGCCCGGCCGTGATCGCCGAGGTGGGGGAGGCGAACCAGAGCTGCCCCCTTCTGGTCCTGGACGGCGAGTTTGACTGGCCCGACGCCCAGGTCAGCGAGGAAACGGGCGCGCGCTTCCTGCAGGATGACGACATCCTGCCCTACTGGGCCGCGCGTTACGGCATCGGGCGGCCGCATCCGTAAGCAGCGAATCCTTCTCCCGATGGGAGAAGGTGGTCCGAAGGATCGGATGAGGGGGCCCGGCCGATGTCGGCGAAAGCCGTCGCCTGAACGTCTGATTGCGGTACCCTCACCCTTTCGCCTTAGCCAATCGCCTCCGGCTCTTGGAGGCTCAAGCCCTCTCCCATCGGGAGAGGGTGTTAGAGAGTCACCTTGCGATAGTTGTCGCGGTCCAGGTTTCCGATCTCGACCGAGATCTGGCGTGGACCTTCATAAGGCGCGACCCCGGCCAGCAACGCGGCCTGGACGGCTTCGCCCAAGGCGGTCTTCTGTTCCTGGGTGCGGCCGCTGAGGATGCGCAGATCGCAGTGGACCATGGCCTGGGCCGGATCGCCGTCGGCGATGATCAGGTTTTCGCAGCGCACGATGCGCGTCTTGCAGGCCTGGGTCGTCGCGCCGACCGTGTCGACACAGAGGCGATGAATCTCCAGCGCCAGGGCGCGCCAGTCGGTCGCGTCGAAATGGGTGGAGTGTTCCAGCGTAATCTGTGGCATTCAGGGCGTCCTTGTTGCGGAGCCTCTCTTATCGCGCCGTGACGATGATTGCGATGAACGGACTTTAGAGACGATGCCCCTTGGCCCCTTCACCCTGGTCGCCACCTTTCTGACGGTGTGGTGGATCGTGTTGTTCGCGATTCTGCCGCTGGGGATGTCTGATCAGATCAAGGATCCGCCGACGGACGGGACCCAGTGGGGCGCGCCGAAGAATCCGAACCTCAAGAAGAAATTCATCACCACGACCTGGGTGTCGATCATCGTCTGGCTCATCATCGTCGCCGTCGTCTGGATCGGCTGGACCCCGGTGCCCGACATCACCCACGCCAACGCGCTCTAGCTTTCGCCCCCTTCGCCCGGTTAAACCTCGGGCCTGACTGAATTTGCCGAGAATCTTCCCATGCGCCTGTCGCGCTACTTCCTGCCGATCCTGAAAGAAGCCCCCTCCGACGCCCAGATCGTGTCGCATCAGTTGATGCTGCGCGCGGGCATGATCAAGCAGGAGGCCGCCGGCATCTACGCCTGGCTGCCGCTGGGCTTGCGGGTGCTGCGCAAGATCGAGAACATCGTCCGCGAGGAGCAGACGAAGGCCGGCGCCGTCGAGCTGCTGATGCCGACGTTGCAGCTGGCGGACCTGTGGCGGGAGTCCGGGCGCTACGACGCCTATGGCCCGGAGATGCTGCGCATCACCGACCGCCACGAGCGCGAACTGCTTTACGGACCGACCAATGAGGAGATGATCACCGACATCTTCCGCGGCTTCGTGAAGTCGTACAAATCCCTGCCGCTGAACCTCTTCCACATCCAGTGGAAGTTCCGCGACGAGCGCCGTCCGCGCTTCGGCGTCATGCGCGGCCGCGAGTTCCTGATGAAGGACGCCTATTCCTTCGATCTGGACGAGGCCTCGGCCCGCATCGCCTACAAGCGGATGTTCGCCGCCTATCTGAACACCTTCGCCCGGCTGGGCCTGAAGGCGGTGCCGATGCGCGCCGACACCGGCCCCATCGGCGGCGACCTGAGCCACGAGTTCATCGTCCTAGCCGAAACGGGTGAGAGCGAGGTGTTCTGCGACCGCAAGCTGGTCGAGATGGCCGCGCCGGGCCACAACCTCAGCGTCGAGCAACTGGAGGGCGTGTTCAACGAACGCACGGCCCTCTACGCCGCAACCGAGGAAATGCACGATGCGGCCCAGTTCGAGGCCCAGACGGCCGAAGGCGACCGTCTGTCGGCGCGTGGCATCGAGGTCGGCCACATCTTCTACTTCGGCACCAAATACTCGGTTCCGATGAAGGCCAAGGTGGCCGGGCCGGACGGCCAGGACACCGAGGTCCACATGGGCAGCTACGGCGTCGGCGTGTCGCGCTTGCTGGGCGCCATCATCGAGGCCAGCCATGACGCTGGCGGCATCATCTGGCCGGACTCGGTCGCTCCGTTCGACGTGGTGGTGATCAATCTGCGCGCCAGCGACGAGGCCGTCTCGGCCGCCTGTGAAGACGCCGTGGCCCGGCTGGAAGCCTTGGGCAAGGACGTCCTCTACGACGACACCGACGAACGTCCGGGCGGCAAGTTCGCCACCGCTGACCTGATCGGCGTGCCGTGGCAACTGACCATCGGGCCTAAGGGCCTGGCCGACGGCGTGGTCGAACTGAAGCGCCGCGCCACCGGCGAGAAGCAGAGCCTGTCGCTGGACGCCGCCCTGGAGCTGCTCACGAAATGACCGACGCCGCGACGGCTTCCGCTCCGCCGCCTGCCTCGAAGGCTTCCGGCCCGTTCTCCAGCTGGGAGATCGGGCTGGCGCTCCGCTATCTGCGCGCCAAGCGCAAGCAGGGCGGGGTGGCGCTGATCGCCATGATCAGCTTCATCGGCATCATGCTGGCCGTCGCCGTGCTGATCAGCGTGATGAGCATCATGGCGGGCTTTCGCGGCACGCTGATGGACCGAATCCTGTCGTTCAACGGCCATATGTATGTTCAGGGACCGGTGCTCTATGCGCCTGATCGCGACGCCGCGCTGAAGCGGATCGCCGACGTGCCGGGCGTGGTGGCGGTTACGCCTCTGATTGAGAACCCCGCCATGTTCCGCGCGGGCGGGGCGGCCACTGGCGGCATCGTGCGCGGCGTGCGTCCGCAGGACCTGGCCTCAACCAAGTTCGTCTATGACAGCCTCAGCTCCGAGGCGCGCGAAAGCTTCGGTAAGGGCGAATACGGCGGCGACCAGGTCCTGATCGGCAAGAGCCTGGCCGAGCAGATGAGACTGCGCGAGGGCGATCCCATCTCCATCTACTCCCCGACCGGAGCCGACAGCGCTTTCGGCAATCTGGGCGGGTTGGAGAAGACCTATATCGTGGGCGGCGTCTACACCTCGGGCGCGGCGGACTATGATCGCGCCTTCATCTTCATGCCGCTGGAGCAGGCCCAGCTCTTCTTCGGCAAGGACGGCGTCTGGGACGTCATCGAGATGAAGGTGGCGGAACCCGACCTGGTCGAGAACCTGCTGACGCCGGTTCAGCGCGCGGCTGGGCCGGGCAGCGTCGTCACCGACTGGCGCAACCGTCAGGCCGCCATCTGGGGCGCGCTCAAGGTCGAGCGCGTGGCCATGAGCATCATCCTCGGCATGGTGGTCGCCATCGCCGCCATGAACATCATCAGCGGCATCGTCATGCTGGTGAAGAACAAGACGCGCGACATCGCCATCCTGCGCACCGTCGGCGCCAGCCAGTCGTCCATCCTGCGCATCTTCTTCATGTCGGGCGCGGCCATCGGCATCGGCGGTACGATCGCGGGTCTCGTGCTGGGCCTGCTGTTCTGCTGGAACATCGGGGCGATCCAGCATTTCCTCGAAGGCCTGCTGGGCGTCCAACTGTTCAACGCCGACGTCTATATGCTGGATTCCGTCCCGGCCAAGGTCGATCCGTGGGACGTGACCTGGGTCGCCGTCTTCTCCTTCTTCATGAGTTGCCTGGCCAGCCTGCCGCCGTCGTGGAACGCGTCGCGCATCGATCCGGTGGAGGCTCTGCGTTTTGAATAGGCTGCTGAAGAAGAAGCCCGCCGTCGCCGCCGAGACGAACGGCGCCATCCTGTCGTTGCGCGGGGTGACGCGGACCTATCCGACGGCCCAGGGCGGGCTGACGGTGTTGAAGGGCGTCGATCTGGACGTCATGCCCGGCGAGGTCGTCGGCCTGATCGGACCGTCCGGCTCGGGCAAGTCCAGTCTGCTGCACGCGGCGGGCCTGTTGGAGCGCCCGACCAGCGGCCAGGTGCTGATCGACGGCGAGGATGTCGGCGGGCTCGATGAGCGGGCGCGGACGCGTCTGCGCCTGCATCGCATCGGTTTTGTCTATCAATTCCATCACTTGCTGCCGGAGTTTGATGCTCTGGATAATGTGGCTCTGCCGATGCGGATCGCGGGCGTGCGGGAAGGCGAGGCGCGGCGTCGCGCCACCGAGCAACTGACCGCGCTCGGCCTGGGGCAGCGCGTCACGCACCAGCCCGCGCAATTGTCAGGCGGCGAGCAGCAGCGCGTCGCCATCGCCCG
>DGIZ01000052.1 GCA_002386585.1 Brevundimonas sp. UBA4609
CTGGCCGCCGCGCGCCGCCTGGACCGCAACGGCGCGCCCATCGTCGCCCTGTCCACGGCCCACCCGTCCAAGTTCGGCGCCTTCGTCTCGGACGTCATCGGCGTAGAGCCGGAACCGGCCCCCGTCATCCGCGCCCTGGGCGACCGTCCCGAGCGGCTGACGGTGATCGAGAACACGCCTGAAGCGGCCCTGGCGGCGGTGAAGGGGTTCGCCGGGCAGGACCATCCCGGAGGAGCCTGAACCGTCCTGGTTCGTTGTCATCGGCGAAGGAGACGCCGATGCCTCGCAACACACGTCCCGTCGCTGTCCTCTATCGCATGGTCATGCCCGATCATGTCTGCCCCTGGGGCCTGAGGGCGCGGCACCTGCTGAAATCCAAAGGTTATCAGGTCGATGACCGTTGGCTGGAGACCCGCGAAGCGACCGACGCCTTCAAGGCCGAGCATGGGGTGAAAACCACGCCCCAGACCTTCATCGACGGGCGCCGCATCGGCGGCTTCGACGACCTGCGTCGCTTTTTTGGGCTTCGGGTGCGCGACCCCGAGGCGACCAGCTATACGCCCGTTCTGGTCGTCTTCGCGGTCACGGCTCTGACGGCGTTGGCCGCCAGCCATGCCGCCTACGGCGCGCCCCTGACCGGCCGGACGATTGAGTGGTTCATCTCGTTCAGCATGTGCGTCCTGGGCATGTTGAAGCTGCAGAACCTGGACGGGTTCGCCACCATGTTCCTGAACTACGACCTTCTGGCGCGGCGCTGGGTTCCCTACGGCTGGGTCTACCCCTTCGCGGAGACGGGCGCGGGGGTGCTGATGACCGCCCACGCCCTCACCTGGCTATCCGCGCCCGTCGCACTCTTCATCGGCGGCATCGGCGCCGCCTCGGTGTTCAAGGCCGTCTATATCGACAGGCGTGAGTTGAAGTGCGCCTGCGTGGGCGGGGACAGCAAGGTTCCGCTCGGCTTCCTGTCGCTGACCGAGAACCTGATGATGATCGCCATGGCCCTATGGATGCTGGCGCGTATGTGAGACCTAGGCCGGCTCCGCCGCCTTCCAGTAGTCCAGCCGCCGGAAGAAGGGCGTCGGGTCCTTGGGCGTGACCAGGTTGGACGGGTCGTGGAACAGCCGATCATGCAGGCGCGTCAGGGTGAAGCGCACCGCCGCCGCCGCGCCGAGTTCCGGCAGGGCCTGGCGCTCGGCGTCCGACAGGGGCCGCACCGACTCATAGCCCTTCTGGAAAGCGCGCAGAGCCGACGGCAGAGGCCGTCCCTCGGCGTCGAACCCCCAGGCGCTCAGCGCGATGGCCAGGTCATAGGCCAGCACGTCGACGCAGGCGAAGTAGAAGTCGATCACCCCGCCGACATCCGTCGCCCCATGCTCGTTCGTCGCGAACAGGACGTTGTCGGGGAAGTAGTCGGCGTGGATCGGCCCGCGCGGCAAGGCCGGATCGCTCCACGGCCGGGCCAGATCGGGCAGAAGACGCTGCATCTGCTCCAGCATCCGGCGGTCCTCGCCTCTGGCCACCGTATCGCAGCGCACGGCCAGGTCCGCCCAGGCGCGCGGCCCGACCGGGTTGTCGCGCACGCCGTCATAGTCGGCCGCGTCCAGGTGCAGCAGGGCCAGCACCTGACCGGCGCGATACTGATCCTTGTCCGTCGGCTGGCGCTTCCAGGCGCCGGGCGTCCATTCGACGATGGCGGCGGCGCGATCGTTCAGACGGCCGATCACCTGGCCTCGATGATCCGCGACGGGCGCGGGCGTCGGAAAGCCCTGCGCCGCCAGCCGCCCGGTCAGGCCCAGGCAGAACGGCAGGGCCGAGGCCTCGGTCCGCCCCTCGAACAGGGTCAGGACATAGGCGCCCTGCTCCGTGACCAGGCGATAGTTGGTGTTCTCGACCCCCTCGGCGATCGGGGTCAGTTCGACCAACCCGCCGAGAGGGTAGCGCATGAGATAGTCGTCGGCCTGTTGCGGCGTGACGGGCGTGAAAACGGCCATGACTAGACAAGCTCCGCAGCGGCGCGGCGGGCGCGCATGACGTCGGCGACATCGGCCAGCACGCTCTCGGTCGTGGCCCAGCGCCCGGCGCCGCGCCCCTTGCACGTCCACACCCGGCCGTCCTGACCATAGACCTTCAAGGCGTTGCGCTCTCCGTTCAGCGACAGGAAGAGCGCGTCTTCCAGTTCGCCGTCAAGCCGCACCGAGGCGTCCAGGGCGCCGTCACGCTCGAAGCAGGCGCCGATCTGGCGCACCGGCGCCTCGCCCAGCGGCGTCTCGGCGGCCAGGACATCGCGCGGCAGGTCGTCGGGCGAGCGGCCGAAGGCCTCGAACGACAACAGCTTGACCTTGGCCGCGGCGTCGAAACCCTCCAGATCGGACGAGGGGTCTTCCTCGGCGAAGCCGGCGGCGCGGGCGTCGGCCAGGGCGTCCGAGAAGGTCGCCCCCTCGCCCAGACGTTGCAGCATGAAGTTGACCGTGCCGTTCAGCACCGCCTCGAAACCGGCCACCGGACCGGCGGCGCGGGCGGCGCGCAACGTCTCGATCATCGGCGAGCCGCCGCCGACCGAGGCCGACCAGGCGACGCGACAGCCGTTGGCGTCGGCCAGGGCCTGAAGCCCCTTGGGATCGCGAGCCACGGCCTGTTTGTTGGCGCTGACCACGTCGCAGCCCGCCTCCAGCGCCCGGCGGATCAAGGCATGGCCCGCCTCGCCCTCGGACAGGGCTTCCAGCACCAGGTCCGGCTTCTTCGCCAGCAGGGCCTCGACGTCGTTGGTGAACAGTTCGGCAGGCGCCGATACATCGCGTTTTTTCAAGGGGTTGCGCACCAGAACGCCCACCACTTCAAAGCGGTCGTCCGGCAGCAGGCGGCTGAGCAGGCCGCCGCCGACCACGCCGCAGCCGGCCACGGCGACCTTCAGCGGTTCAGCCGCCTGCACCGGGCCGGGAGGAGCGCCGCGTTCGCCGACGATCGTGCCCTCGGCGCGCCCCAGGGCGGCGACCTCGATGTCGACGCCGCACGCCTCGGCCAGGTCGATCGCATCGTGCTGGACCAGGGCGCCGCCGACCTGGCGCGCCGTGCCCCAGCTGGCGCGGCGATAGCGCAGCGGCGTGCCCGTCTCGCAGGCCGGATCGCGGTCGTAGAGTCCGTCGACGTCCTTCACCAGACGCACCCGCTTCAGCCCCAGTTCGGCGGCCAGAACCACCGCCGTCAGGTCCGATCCGCCCCGGCCCAGCAGGGCTGTCCGGCCGTTCGCGCGCACCGCGCCGAAGCCGGGGACCACCACCACCTCATGCTCGGCCAGGGCCTGATGCAGGCGTTCGCCCTTCAGCGACACCGGGCGGGCGTGCTGGGCCGGGCCTTCCGCGACGATGCCCAGTTCGCGAACCGACAGGCCCACCGCGTCCAGCCCCACCCGGTCGCAGGCCACGGCGACCAGGGCGGCCGCCTTTTCCTCGCCCAGGACGACATAGGCGGGCAGCAGTTCGTTCTCGTGGTCCAGGCCCAGGCTGCGGGCGTCGGCCAGCAGCTGATCCGTCTGACCCGCCAGGGCCGAAACCACCGCCACCACCTTCCGGCCGGCGCGGACGTGGCCGTAGATTTCGCTGGCGACGGCGGGGGCCTGGGCGGCGTCGCGCAGGACCGACGAACCGAACTTCAGCACCACCACATCGGCGGCGGGGGCGAGGGCTGCGACCGGTTTCAACTGATCGGCGACGAGGGCGAGAGAGGCGGACATGGGCGTTTCCTGAAGGCTGGATCTGGGAGGATTTCGGGAGAGGTCGGAGGTGGGTTCGGGCCAATAAAAAACCCGCCCGGGGGTCCGGGCGGGTGATCGGTTTTCTGCGTTTTCTCGCCTAGACGGCGCGCATCATCCGGTCCCCGCCCGCAAGGGCATGGTGGTGGTACCGGTGGTCGTAATCATGGACGCGAAGAGGGCCGTCGCCGAGGCGGCGATCGCGGTCGTCTTCATGCTGGCGAGGCGGTAAGGCACAGGCGGCGTCCGGTTGAAAATCGTGCCTTAGGGTGAGCCAGGGCGCCGCGCCGCGTCAACCCCGTCTCGAAAGAATTTTTCGCAACATCGTCTCAGGACGCCGTTTTCGCCACCCACATGAGCCACATGTGCAGAAATGGGGTGAAATTTTTCGCTTGACCGGCGCTCTTCGCAACCGCACCGTAAGCTCACTCATCAAGACCGGCTGAGGGATTAGGCCCTTTGACGCCGGGGCAACCATCGGGTTCCGCCCGAAACGGTGCCAACTCCTGCGGGGTTCTTCGGGCTTGCCTGAAAGGACCGCGAGAGATGGGTGGAGCGTCGATAAGGCGGCGCGCCACAGGTCTGTCACGCATGGGTTTCGCCGGTGAGCCGAACCTTTGAGTGATGCGATGACCCTGGCCCTGATTTCCACCGAAACCACCGAAGAGCCTTCCTGTAAGGCCTCCGCCGCTGCGCCTGCGCCCAAAGGCGGCGCCCAGATCGGCGTGAAGGCCGCGCGCCGTCCGTCGGAACTGCTTCAGCGCGACGGCGCCCATGACGTCGCGGTTGCGATCCCCGACGACTTCGAACTGGATTTCGGCGGAACCCTGACCCAGAAGCAGGTCATCGGCCGCCTGCACGGCAAGGCCAACGCCCCCCTGATCGTGGTCGCGGGCGGCATTTCCGCCGACCGTTACGTGCACCGCACCGAGACCAAGGGGCTGGGCTGGTGGTCCGGCGCCGTCGGCGTGCGCGCCCCGATCGACCTGACCCGTTTCCGCGTGCTGGCCTTTGAATTCGCGCCGGAATTCGGCGACGGCGTCAAGGACGCCAAGACCCCGCTGACCATCACGACCCAGGATCAGGCCCGGCTGTTGGCGCTGCTGCTGGACCATCTGGGCGTGGACAAGGTCGCCGCCTTCATCGGCTGTTCCTACGGCGGGATGATCGCCCTGGCCTTCGGCGAGCTGTTCCCCGACTGGGCCGAGCAGCTGGTGGTGGTGTCCGCCGCCCACCGCCCGCATCCGCTGGCCACGGCCTGGCGCGGCATCCAGCGCCGCATCCTGCAACTGGGCCTGGAGACCGGCCGCATCGATCAGGCCGTGGGTCTGGCGCGCGAACTGGCCATGACCACCTACCGCACCCAGGAAGAGTTCGGCGACCGCTTCGATTCCGAGGCCCCCAGCCATGCGGGTCAGGCCTATCCGGTGTGCGACTATCTGCAGGCGCGCGGCCGGGCCTATCGCGACCGCACCACCCCCTCGCGTTGGCTCAGCCTGTCGGACTCCATCGACCGCCACCGCGTCGAGCCCGAGGCCATCAGCGCCCCCGTCACCCTGATCGGCTTCACCACCGACCGCCTGTGCCCGATCGAGGACATGAGGGAGCTGGCCGACCGCCTGCCCAACCTCTGGCGCTTTGAACAACACGCCTCCGTCTACGGCCACGACGCCTTCCTGAAGGAAGACAGGCTGGTCGCCGACATCCTGACCTCCGTACTGAAGGACATCGACCAATGAGCCGCGCCCGTCCCGCCGATCCCCGCACCATCGCCGCCCGCTCGGGCGTCGATACGGACACGGCCCACGGCGCGGTCATGCCGGCGCTGTATCTGTCGTCCAACTATTCCTTCGCCGCCTTCGGCCAGCCGCGCAGATACGACTATTCGCGCTCGGGCAATCCGACCCGCGACGTCCTGGCCGAGACGCTGGCCGAGCTGGAAGGCGGCGCGGGCGCCGTCATCACCGCCACCGGCATGGCGGCGGTCGACCTGCCGCTCAGCCTGCTGGAGCCGGACGACCTGCTGATCGCGCCGCATGACTGTTACGGCGGTACGCACCGCCTGCTGTGCGCCCGCGCCAAAAAGGGTCACTTCCGCGTCGCCTTCGTCGATCAGAACGACAGCGCCGCCCTGGACGCTGCCCTGGCCGACGGCTGCAAGCTGGTGCTGGTCGAGACCCCGTCCAACCCCCTGCTGCGCGTCACCGACATCGCCGATGTCTGTCGTCGCGCCCACGCCGTGGGGGCCAAGGTGGTGTGCGACAACACCTTCCTGTCGCCGGCCCTGCAACGGCCGTTGGAGCTGGGCGCCGACATCGTGGTCCACTCGACCACCAAATACATCAACGGCCATTCCGACGTGGTCGGCGGCGCCGTGATCGCGGCCGATCCGGCCGATCATGAACAGCTGGCCTGGTGGGCCAACTGCCTGGGCGTCACCGGCTCGCCGTTCGACGCCTATCAGACCCTACGCGGGCTGCGGACCCTGTTCACCCGCATCGAGCGCCAGCAGGCGACGGCCGGCCTGGTCGCGGCGTTGCTGGAGCTGCACCCGGCGGTCAAGGCCGTCCACTATCCGGGCCTGACCAGCCACCCCGGCCATGATCTGGCGGCGCGCCAGCAGTCCGGGCCGGGCGCCATGCTCAGCTTCGAACTGAACGGCGGAACCGAGGCGGTGCGCCAGGTGATCGAGCGGCTGGAGGTCTTCACCCTGGCCGAATCCCTGGGCGGGGTCGAAAGCCTGGTCGCCCACCCGGCCACCATGACCCACGCCGCCATGACGCCCGAGGCGCGCGTGACGGCCGGCATCACCGACGGCCTGCTGCGCCTGTCGGTCGGTCTGGAGCATCAGGACGACATCCTGGCCGACCTGACCCAGGCGCTGGACGCGGTGTCGCTGAAGGCGGCGGCGTAAGCGCCAGGCGCGCGCTTCTCCCTCCCCTTCATGGGGAGGGAGAATTCAGCGCTTAAGCCACGGCTCGCGCCAGGGCTTCCATCCGCCCGCGGGCGTCCAGATCGCGAGCGTCGTCCAAGGCGAACTGGCCCATCATGCGGTCCAGCTCGACCGCATCGGAGGCCAGGGCGTGGCTGGCGGCGGTCGACTGTTCGACCATCGCAGCATTCTGTTGCGTGACCTGATCCATCTGGTTCACGGCGATGTTGACCTGCTGCAGACCGCTGGACTGCTCCTGCGAGGAGGCGGCGATCTCTTCGGCGATGACGGTCAGGCGCTGGATCTGACCGGCGATGCGCTCCAGCGCATGGCCGGTGTCGCCGACCAGGGCGACGCCCGTCCCGACCTGGCGGCCCGACTCGTTGATCAAGGTCTTGATCTCCTTGGCCGCCGAGGCCGAACGCTGAGCCAGGGCTCGAACCTCCGACGCCACGACGGCGAAGCCCCGACCGGCGTCGCCCGCGCGCGCCGCCTCGACGCCTGCGTTCAGCGCCAGCAGGTTGGTCTGGAAGGCGATCTCGTCGATCACGCCGATGATGGCGCCGATCTGGTTGGACGACTGCTCGATGGCGGTCATGGCGGCGACGGCGTCGCTGACCACGGCGCCCGAGGCCTCGGCCTCGTTGCGAGCGGTCTGCACGACGTGCGACGCCTGACGCGCGCCGTCGGCCGTCTTGTTCACCGTGGCGGTGATCTCATCCAGGGCGGCGGCGGTTTCTTCGAGGCTGGCGGCCTGTTGCTCGGTGCGGCGGGACAGATCGTCGGAGGCCTGGCTGATCTCGCCTGAGCCCGAGCGGATGGCGGCGACATTGGAAATCACGGCCGCCACCGCCTGCTCCAGCTGCGAGATGGCGGCGTTGAAGTCCGCCTTCATCTGCTCCGAACGCAGCGCCACCTGGGCAGTCATGCGATGGGTCAGATCGCCGCTGGCCATGGCCTGCAGCCCCTCGGCCAGGGCCGTCACGGCGACGCGGTCTTCTTCGGCGGTCTTGGCCTTCTCGGCCTCGACCCGGACGCGCTCGTCCTCGGCCGCCTGGCGCTGGGCGGCGGCCTCGGCCTCCAGACGATCCTTGGCGATCGCGGCGTCCTTGAAGGTCTGCACGGCGGCGGCCATCTGGCCGACCTCGTCCTTGCGGCCGGCGGCCGGCACGGCCACCGAGGTGTCGCCCGACGCCAGACGACGCATGGCCGACGTCATCGCCGTCAGCGGCCTGGCCAGGACATTGGTCAGCATCACGGCCATGCCGCCGGCCAGGGCCAGGGCCAGGACCAGGCCGCCGATCAGGATCATCCGCGCCGTCTTGGCCGTGGAAACCTGGACTTCGCCGTAAACGCGGCTTTCCTGCGCCTTCTTGTCCACCAAGGCGTTCAGGGTGGTCTCGACCGGGTCGATGAACTTGTCCGCTTCGCCGTTGCGGCCGACCATGGCGATGGCCTGCATCCAGCCGGCCTGATCCGTGACCAGGGCCTGGCCGCGCTGAACCACCTGCTTGTGCCATTCGTCGGCGGCGGCTCGCGCGGTCCGCACCTGGGGCGCGCTGGTCCTATCGAGCTGAGTCACGCGATCCAGGCTCTTGTTGAAGCTCTGGCGATGCTCTTCCAGTCGCTGGAGATAATAGGCGTCACGCGACACGAGGAAGCCGCGATAGCTCGCCTCCTGGCGCGCCAGATAGAATTGCGCGGTCTCGGCCTCGCGCTGCACGGCGGAGGCGCGAACCCGGTCCAGGCGGGCGCCTTCCAGAGCATTGATCTGGAGGAAGACCATCGCGCCCATGGCGACGATGGCCAGAATGACGACCGCAAAGGCCGCCATCAGTTTCTTTTCGATCTTCAGGTCGCTCAACATGGCGTCCATCTAACTCTTCCCCCGTGAAGATTCTCTTGAGAGCCGAACCGGCTTTCGATCAGAAGTTGAAGCTCAGCGCGCCGACCAGGCGCCCGTCGTAGTTGTCGCCGAGATCGTGGCTGTCCGTGTCGTACCAGCGGACGTCTGCTGCCCACCGCTCGGTCAGGTTGTATTTCACGCCCAGATTCCAGGCGTTGTAGTCGGCCCCGCCGTCCGCCGAGCGCACCCCGAACGCCGCCGAGGCCCTGGCCCGCGCCCCCAGCGCCGTCGCGGCCTGGGCCTCGATCCACCAGGCTTCCCTGGTCGCGGCGAAACCGTCCGGCGTATAGTTGACCCGCAACCGTCCCGAGACGCGCCCGAACTTGCGCGACGCGTCAGCCTGATATTCCCAATAGTTGGCGTCGACGCCCGATCGCGTGCCGGGCAGGTCGCGGTTCATCACCGAGAGATCAAAGGCGACCCCCGCCGCCCTGGGCCGCCAGCCCAGGGCCGTGATGATCTCGGCGTCCGATCCCTGGGACAGCTTGGCCGTCGAGGCGAAGACGCTGCCGTAGAAGGCGCCGTAGGACGCCTCCAGATTGGCGTTCAGGCTCGGGTCGCCGGCGCTCTTGCCCAGTCCCTTGCCGACATATTCGCTGGCGACGCCGACTTGGGCGTCGAGGGATTGAGCCTGCGCAGGCGCCGACAGGACGATCGGCAGCGCCGCCGACAGGGCGATGAGAAGCCCGCCGGACAGCGGGGAATGAAACGCGCGGCCGCCATTCTGGCGCCGGGCGAGGAATTCGAAGGGCATTCAGACCTCTTTGAGACTGAGGCCTTTCTGAGCGGGACAACGGTATCAATCGTAAACTCGACCGTACGTAGAAACCCGCAATTGCGCGCCTTTCTGATGCACAGCTTTTGCCGCACACAACCTTCAGCATAACTATTAACGATTAAGTAACCACGAACTCAGATTGCTTATATATCGCTGTTATCGCAGAAATATTCATTTCTGATGCACTCGAACAACTACAGTCGGCAATTGCGCGTCGAGCGAGACCTATCTAATAAGTCATCCTCGCCCGCCTCATGACGATGACGACACAGAAGGGCCCGGCTCCTAAATTATTGGAGACGAGGACTAGCTCGATTTACTCAGTATTGGACCGCCGCCTGCCTGACGCCATGCCCGCCCGGCCCCCTTTGGCGACGGCGATCGCCTTGTCGTGCGTCCTGGCCGCCGCCGCAGCCCTGACAGGGGCGCTGGCCGCGCCGTCGTTGGCGCGCGGCCTCGTCCCCCTCGCCCTGTTCCTGTCGCTGGCGGCTTCGGCGGCCCTGGTCCTGGTCTGGCGTCAGGCCTCCAGCCTCAGCGGCGCCCTGGCGGCGCGCGACGCCCTGCTGAACGTGGCCTTCCTGTCGACGGCGGCCCTGATGCTGACGCGTGACGGCAGGATCTCGCGCCTCAACGAGGCCGCCTGCGCCATGTTCAGAGTCAGAAAGGATGAGGCCCTCGAGCGCCCTTTCGCCGATCTGGCGCCGGGGTTCGACATGGCCCTTCTGGCCGCTTCCGGATCATCGAACGGCCTGCTGGAGGACGACTCCGGCTCCTGGACCGGTCGACGATCGGACGGATCGACCTTTCCGGTCGGCGTCCAGTTCGGCCTGACGCCCGGCGGTTCGGACCAGGACTATGTCGCCCTGAGTCTGGCCGACCTGACGCTGCGCCACGCCGCCGAAGCCCAGGCCCGCGAACTGCACGCCCAGTTGAACACCGTCTGGCGTCTGAACTCCCTCGGCGAGATGGCCGCCACCCTGGCCCATGAGCTGAACCAGCCGCTGAGCGCGGCCGGCGGCTATCTGCACGCCAGCCGGGCGGACATGGAGAAGGCCGGCTCCCTGGGCGACAGCGCCTGCCGCACCCTGGACCTGGCCCAGGCCCAGTTGTTGCGCGCGGGTCAGATCATCCGCCGCATCCGCGCCTTCCTGACCCAGGAGACCGGCGCCCTGGCGCAGGAACGCGCCTCGGTCATGGTCGAGAACATGAAGCAGATCCTGACCCGCATCGGTCAGGACAGGGGCGTCTCCGTCCACATCGACATGGCCGGGTTCTCCGATCGGGTGCAAGCCGACCGCATCCAGTTCCAGCAGGCCGTGGTCAACCTGGTCCGCAACGGCGTCGAGGCGGCGGCGGGCCGCGACGGCGCCGAGGTGCGTATCCTGGGCCGCGCCGAGGTCGACGGCTACCGCATCAGCATCGAGGACAACGGCCCCGGCGTCGCCGACGATCAGCGCGAGCGCCTGTTCCAGCCCATGACCAGCACCAAGCCCGGCGGCATGGGACTGGGCCTGTCCGTCACCCGCACCATCGTCGAACGGCACGGCGGCGCCCTGGATCTGCACCGCAGCTCGGCCCTGGGCGGGGCCGCCTTCTTCTTCACCCTGCCCTTGGATCAGGAGGCCGAGGCCGCATGAGCGATCACTCCGTCTTCATCATCGACGACGATCCGGCCGTTCGGGACGCCCTCCTGCGGGTGTTGCGCGGACGCGGGGTGCGCGCGCGCGGCTTCGCCAGCGGGACCGAATTCTTCGCCGCCCTGCCTGAAGACGCTTCGGCCTGCGTCATCACCGACGTGCGGATGCCGGGGATGGGCGGCGCGGAGATCGTGCGCCGCCTGGCCGACCTGCGCGAGACCTGGCCCGTGATCGTCATCACCGGCCACGCCGACGTCTCCATGGCGGTTGAGATGATGAAGGCCGGCATCGTCGACTTCATCGAAAAGCCGTTCGACCCCGCCCGACTGGTCGAGGTGGTGAAGGGCTGCCTGGCCCAGCTCGGCGATCTGGACGCCCGTCAGCAGGCCCGCCAGCAGACCCGCCAACGCCTGGCCCGCCTGACCCCGCGCGAGCGCCAGGTGTTCGACGCCCTGGTGGCCGGCGCCTCCAACAAGGAGATGGCCCTGAACCTGAAGATCAGCCCGCGCACGGTCGAGGTCTTCCGCGCCAAGGTCATGACCAAGATGGAGGCCGACAGCCTGTCGGCCCTGGTGCGCATGGGCCTGATGCTGACCTAAAGGTTTCCGCCGCCTTGCAGCCGCGCCCGCTCCGGCGCGTTATGTCGGCTTCCCCCTGTTCCGGTCTTGCGTCCAAGGAGCCGCCCCATGTCCGATCCCGCCCGCCTGCTGCGCCGTCAGGCCTATGTCGACGGCCGCTGGATCGACGCCGACGGCGGCGGAACCATCGAGGTGACCAATCCGGCCACGGGCGAGGTGCTGGCCACGGTCCCCGACATGGGCGCTGTTGAAACCCGCCGCGCCGTCGCCGCCGCCGAGGCCGCGATGAAGCCCTGGGCCGCGAAGACGGCGGGCGAGCGCGCCCGCATCCTGCGTCGCTGGTTCGATCTGATGATGAGCGAGCAGGACGCCCTGGGCCGCCTGCTGACCCGCGAGCAGGGCAAGAGCCTGACCGAGGCCAAGGGCGAAATCGCCTATGCCGCCAGCTTCATCGAATGGTTCGCCGAGGAGGGCAAACGCACCTATGGCGAGGTCATCCCCAGCCATGACGCCTCCAAACGGCTGGTGACGCTGCGCCAGCCGGTCGGGGTGGTGGGGGCCATCACGCCGTGGAACTTCCCCGCCGCCATGATCACCCGCAAGGTCGGCCCGGCCCTGGCCGCCGGCTGCGCCGTCGTGCTGAAGCCCGCCAGCCAGACGCCCCTCTCGGCGCTGGCGTTGGCCGTTCTGGCGGAAGAGGCGGGCCTGCCGCCCGGCCTGTTCAACGTGGTCACCGGCTCGGCCTCGGCCATCGGCGGCGAGCTGACGTCCAATGAGACGGTGCGCAAGATCAGCTTCACCGGCTCGACCGAGATCGGCCGCCTGCTGATGCAGCAGTCGTCGCAGACCATCAAGAAGATGAGTCTGGAGCTGGGCGGCAACGCCCCCTTCCTCGTCTTCGACGACGCCGATGTGGACGCCGCCGTGGCGGGCGCCGTCGCCTCCAAATACCGCAACGCGGGCCAGACCTGCGTCTGCACCAACCGCTTCTATGTGCAGGCCGCCGTCCATGATGAATTCGTCGCCAAGCTGACGAAGGCCACCGAAGCGCTGAAAGTCGGAAACGGCCTGGACGACGGCGTGCAGATCGGTCCCCTGATCGACGAGAAGGCGGTGAAGAAGGTCGAGGAGCACGTCGCTGACGCCCTGTCCAAGGGCGCGACCCTGCTGACCGGCGGCGAACGTCATAAACTGGGCCGCACCTTCTTCCAGCCGACGGTGCTGTCAGGCGTGACCCAGGACATGCAGATGTGCCGCGAGGAGACCTTCGGCCCCGTCTCCGGCGTCGTCCGCTTCGAGACGGAAGAGGAAGGCATCGCCCTGGCCAACGACACCATTTTCGGGCTGGCGGGCTATTTCTACGCCCGCGACCTGAGCCGCGTCTGGCGCGTGGCCGAGGCGCTGGAGACCGGCATGATCGGCATCAACACCGGCCTGATCTCCACCGAAGTCGTGCCCTTCGGCGGGATCAAGCAGTCGGGCCTCGGCCGCGAAGGCTCCAGCCACGGCATCGAGGACTACCTGGAGATCAAATACCTCTGCATGGGCCTCTGATCCTTCAAGTTCCCGCTCATCCCCGCGGAGGCGGGGACC
>DGIZ01000054.1:0-272 GCA_002386585.1 Brevundimonas sp. UBA4609
CGGCACGCCGGGGCCGGTGTCGTCGACGATGAAGGCCAGACGCGTGCGCGATCCAAGGCGTTCGCCGATGAGCTCGACCGCCAGGCGGACCCCGCCCCGGTCGGTGAATTTCACGGCGTTTCCCGCCAGGTTGAACAGGATCTGGCGCAGACGGCCCTCGTCGGCGATGATGTCCGGAGCCTCGGCCGCCACCGACCAGACGATCTCCAATCCCTTGTCGTGGGCGCGCGGGCTCAGCAGTTCGGCCACGCCCCGCACCAATCCCTCCAGGT
>DGIZ01000054.1:419-5679 GCA_002386585.1 Brevundimonas sp. UBA4609
CCCTGCGTCTGGCCCGCACCAATCCCTCCAGGTCGACAGGGGCCGGGTCGAACTCCAGCGTCTCGGCTTCGAGTCGGGCGTAATCCAGCAGATCATTGACCAGACCCAGCAGATGCTCCGCCGACTTCTGCGCCGCCTCGGCATAGGCGCGCTGCGCCCCATCCAGACGCGTTCGCGACAGCAGGCCCAACATGCCGATCACCCCGTTCAGGGGCGTGCGCATCTCGTGACTCATCAGCCGCAGGAACTGCTGTTCGGGCGAGCTTCCATCCACGGCGGCGACGGGCGCGGCCGGGAAAAGCTCGGTCTGCGACGAAGGTCTGCGGCGCGTCTGTCCCATAGGGGCAGCCTAGGGCCGAGGTGTTAATTCCAAACGAACGGCGTTTGTCCCGGCCCTGTCTCGCGAACCGGAAACAGAATTCGTCGACTGGCCTGACGGTCGAAATCCTCATGGGCCCCGACCGTGCTGCGCCGGTACATCAAGGCTTCGGCCACATGGCGGCGCAGCACGCCGTCGGCCCCGTCCAGATCGGCGATGGTGCGGGCCAGACGCAGGGTCCGCGTCCAGCCGCGGGCGGTCAGGTCCCCGGTCTCTCCGGCCTTCATCAGCAGGGCGCGCCCCGCCTGATCGGGCGCGGCGAACCGCTCCAGCGCCTCGCCCGAGGCGCGGGCGTTGAGCGCCTGCATTCCCGTCAACCCGGCCTCGGCCATGCGATTCTCCTGCATCTGCATGGCGGCGGCCACGCGGGCGGCGGCCTCGGCCGTGCCTTCGGCCGGAGCGGGCAGGATCATGTCGGCGGCCGTCACCGCCGGCGTCTCCACCGTCAGGTCGATGCGGTCGAACATCGGGCCGGAGATGCGGTTCTGATAATCCTTCTGGCAGCGCGGAGCCTTGCCGCAGGCGCCGCGCCCCGGCCCGCCCACGCCGCAACGGCAGGGGTTCATCGCCGCCACCAGCTGGAACCGCGCCGGATAGCGCACATGGGCGTTGGCGCGCGCCACCACGATCTCGCCCGTCTCCAGCGGCTGGCGCAGGCTATCCAGCGCCTGGGGCGAATATTCGGGCAGTTCATCAAGGAAGAGGATGCCGTTGTGCGCCAGAGAGGCCTCGCCCGGCTTGGCCTTGAGCCCGCCTCCGGTCAGGGCCGCCATGGAGGCTGAATGATGAGGCGCCCGGAACGGCCGGTCGCGCGTCAAAGCCCCGCGCTCGATCAGCCCGGCCACCGACCAGACCATCGACGTCTCCAGCCGCTCCATCGGCGTCAACGGCGGCAGCAGGCCCGGCAGGCGCGCCGCCATCATCGACTTGCCCGAACCCGGCGGGCCGACGAACAGCAGATTGTGGCCCCCGGCGGCGGCGATCTCGAGCGCCCGCTTGGCGCCCTCCTGCCCCTTGACCTCGCGCAGGTCGGGCACGGCGCGCCCTTCCAGCACCGGCCCCGGTTGAGGCGGGCGCAGCACCTGGGTTCCGCGAAAATGGTTGATCAGGCCGATGAGGGAGCGCGGCGCCAACAACCGCGCCTCGCCCGCCCAGGCCGCCTCGGGCCCGTTGGCCTCGGGGCAGATCAGACCCAGCCCCATGGCGTTCACCGCCATGGCGGCGGGCAAGGTTCCGCCGACCGCCGCGATCTGTCCGTCCAGACCCAGTTCGCCCACCGCCGCCCAGCCGTCCAGGGCATCCGGCCCGATCACCCCCATGGAGGCCAGCAGGGCCAGGGCGATGGGCAGGTCGAAATGACTGCCTTCCTTGGGCAGATCGGCGGGGGCCAGATTGGCGATCACCTTCTTGGCCGGCAGCGCCAGGCCGATGCCCGCAAAGGCGCCGCGCACCCGTTCACGGCTTTCGGCCACCGCCTTGTCCGGCAGGCCGACGATGGCGAAAGCGCCGGCGGGCGAACTGACCTGCTGCACCTCCACATCGACCCGACGCGCATCGACGCCGTCGAAAGCCACCGTCACCACCCGCGCGACCATGCCGTTCCCTCCCGCAGTCGAGAGAACAAATCACGAACTCATAGCAACTGCAAGAGCGTCGTTCGGTCAGTTCGTCGGCAGGTCGGCTTCCGGCGCGATCGTATGGATCACCTGACCCTCGGCGTTCAGGAACTGGATGGCGCCGAAGCCTTCCTCGGTCACGGTCAGGCGCAGGCGCGGCTTGTCGTTCCTGTCCGACAGGGCGACGGCGGGCGTGCCGTCGGCGGCCAGCGACAAGCGCATCCGCGTCGGCGTCTGCACGCCGGGAACCAGCGCCCCGCCCAGGCCCGGTTCGCGCACCAGCGGCGGCGCCTGGTTGAAGACGAAGCTGACCGAGCCGTCGGGCGACACGCGCCAGCCGACCGCGTCCATCGCCGGGTGGTCCAGCGCCAGAACGGCCATGCCGCCCTCGACGTCGGCGGTGCCGAAACCGCCGCGCTCGCTGCCCTTGTCGTCATAAAGAATCAGACCGGCGACGTTGAAGGCGCGCTTATATTGAATGCCGTCGATGATCGGCGGCGGGGTCGCGCCCGACAGGGTCATGCGGATGGTCCCGTCGGCGTCGACGATATCGATGCGCCGGGCGCTGATGCGATCATGGTCCGGCGTCTCGATCCGGGTCTGCGGCGTACGGGTCTCGATGATCCGCTCCAGGACCTCCAGCGACGGGCGTTTCGGCTCCGCATTCGGCGATGCCTCCTGGGCGCCCGCCGGGCAGGCGATCGCCAGCGCCAGGACGACCAGCGCCCCGGCCTTGTTCAGTGCAGTCATTAAGGTTCCCTCCCGTGAAGCGCGTCTTCAGGCGGCCGCGCCCTTTCTTTGCTCGATGACTTCCCACATGCGCTCGGTCGCATCGATCCCGGCGAACTTCAGCAGCTGCTGGGCGCCGGTGGGGGAGGTCACGTTGATCTCGGTCAGATAATCGCCGATCACATCGATGCCGACGAAGATCAGGCCGCGTTCCTTCAGATAGGGGCCGATGGCGGCGCAGATCTCCAGATCGCGCGGGGTCAGTTCGACCGGCGCCGCCGTGCCGCCGACGCGCAGGTTGGAGCGCACCTGGTCCTTGGCGGGGATGCGGTTGATGGCGCCGACCGGCTCGCCGTCGACCAGGAGGATGCGCTTATCGCCCGCCGAGACCGCCGGGATGAATTTCTGGATCACCAGAGGATCGCGCGAGGCCTCGGCGTGAATCTCGATCAGGGCCTCCAGGTTGGGATCGTCGGCCTTCAGGCGCACCACGCCCGAACCGGCCGCGCCGTGCAGGGGCTTCAGCACCACATCGCCGTGGCGGCGATGGAAATCGACCAGGGCCTCGGGGTCGGACGACACCAGGGTCGGCGGCTGCAGGCCGGGGAAGAGGGTGGCGATCAGCTTCTCCGGCGCCGAGCGCACCTCGGCCGGGTTGTTGACCACCAGGGTCTGGGGATGCACCCGCTCCAGCAGATAGGTGGCGGTGACATAGGCCATGTCGAAGGGCGGGTCCTGACGCATCAGGATGACGTCGACGTCCTCGGCCAGGTCCAGGCGCTGCTCGGGACCGAAGTCGGCGTGGTCGCCCTGCTTGCGCTGAACCGTCACCGGACGGGCGCGACAGAAAAGGCGGCCGTCCTCCAGCGCCAGGGTGCGGAAGTCATAGACCCACAGCTTGTGACCGCGCGCCTGCCCGGTCAGGGCCATCAGGAAGGTGGTGTCCGACTCGACGTTGACCGCCTCGAGCGGATCCATCTGGATGGCGACCTTGAGCATGGGGAGTCCTTCTTTGTGGCGCTATCGCTCGCGCCGCGGGCGCTCGCTGTTTGAGCTGGTTTTAGTGGCGCTAACGCTCGCCCCGCAGGCGCGCGCTGCTTGAGCGCCGAAGCGCCGTCAGTGCCTACTTGAGGCTCGGAGCTGCGCGCCGCAAGGCCGCGCTTCAGTTCAACCGCATCCGCACCCGGTCCAGCCGGGCGTCGCAGGCGGCGATCGGCTCGCCCAGGCTGCGGGCGCGCGACAGGGCCTGCATGGCCCCGGTCAGGGCGCCCTGCTTCTCGCGGGCGGCGGCCACGTCCAGCCAGGGGCGGTGATCCTCCGGGTCCAGCAGGGCGCGACGCAGGGCCGAGCGTTCGGCGCCTTCGTAGTCGCGGGCCTGAAGGGCGCGGGTGAACAGGATGTTCTGCAGGCGGATCAAAGTCTGGCGCTCGCTGACCGGGGCCATCAACAGGTCGAGCCGGTCGGCCACGTGCGGCGTCAGCCCGGCCAGCAGGGCCCGGCGCGTCAGCTCCGACGGCAGGACCAGCCGCCCCTGGCTGAACGGGTCCAGCGCCACCGGCCCCTCGGGCGTCTCGACCCGCAGCAGGACGTGGCCGGGAAAATCGACCGGCGCCGCCGTCAGCCCGGCTCGCCGCGCCGCATCCAGATAGAAGATGACCAGAACCGCCGACAGGCCGCGCCGCCGTTCGGCCACGTCGATGACGTCGGTGTTGGCCGGATGGTCGTAGTTCAACAGGTCGCCGTTCAGCCGCAGGTCGCCGGCCAGGGCCTCGGTCAGGGCGTCGTCAGGGCTTTCATTGGCCGCGCGCTCCTTGAGCCTTTGGGCGGCGTGGTCGGCCAGAATGCGCACGCCGTCGGCGTCGCGGAACGGATAGTCGTGGATGGCGCAGGCGATGGCGCAATCCAGCAGGGGAAAGGCCTCGTCCGGCCCCTGTCCCGCCTGCGCCAGCACCGCTTCTGCTTCCTCGCGCGTCAAGACCGGTCCGCTCCCGTGGAGATCACGCCGCGAAGATGACGCGGAAAGCGTCCGGGGGCCAGCGCCACCATGTCGATTCTCAGGTCCAGACCCGCCAGGGCCGGCCGTCCGCGCGCCGCCGCCTCGGCCGCGCGGATCAGGCGCTGGTGCTGATCCGCCCCCAGGGCCAGCGTCGCGGCCTCAAGCGTCGCACGACGCTTGACCTCGACAGCGGCCAGAACGCGCCCGCGCCGCGCCAGGATGTCGATCTCCCCGCCCCGGCCCCTCAGGCGGAAGGCCAGAACCTGATACCCCTTGAGCATCAGCCACACGGCCGCGATCCACTCGGCGTCATGCCCCTGGCGATGCGACCGTCCGCCTAGCCGTCGGCGCCAGCCGGCCTTGGGCTTCCTCGGCGGCGGAGGCGGCCGCAACAGGCGAGAGGGTGGGGCCGGACTCACCGCCCCTTCAGCTCCAGCGCGCGCTTGTAGAGCGGCTTCCTGGGCAGGCTCAGCGCCTTGGACACCTCGGCGGCCGCCTCGCCGGGCGGCAGGCGGGTCAGGGCCTCGGTCAGGGCGGCGT
>DGIZ01000232.1:0-446 GCA_002386585.1 Brevundimonas sp. UBA4609
CGCCGCACCGCCCGGTTCAGCCGCATCAGGGCCTGAGCCGCCATCGCGGCCAGATCGGGGGCGTCCGCCGCCGCATCCTCGACCGGATCGTCGTCGTCAGGCCACAGATCAGGGTCGCCCGCGTCGCAGCGGCGCCAGCCCTCGCGCGCGGCGCGGGACCGCAGCGTCCCCAGCCTCAGCCCATAGCGGTCGCAGACGGCCTCGGCCGTATCCCCGGCCAGATAGTCGCGCCGCGCCGCCGCCCAGACCGCGTCCGGGTGCACGCGATAGCCGTCCCGCGGCGCCGGGTCTTCGTAGTAGTGGCCGCGCGGAGCATCAGCCGTCTCGGCCCGCTCGGCGGTCGAGGGCCGCACATGGTCGGGGATGTAGGTGGTGTCGCCGTACTCGTCCTGCTCCCACCGCCCGGAGGCGATGATGCGCGGCGCCTCCTCATGCCAGTCCTTCTC
>DGIZ01000232.1:672-5873 GCA_002386585.1 Brevundimonas sp. UBA4609
CCCTCTCCCGGCGGGAGAGGGCTTGAGCTTCGGAGCCGCAGGCGATCCGCAAAGCGACCCGAAGGGCGGCGCGAAGCAGCCAAAGGGTGAGGGGCTTGTCCTCCCAGTCGGCGTCAGCCGCAGCGCGGCGGCTTGCGCCGACTTTGGCCGGGAACCCTCATCCGGCCCTTCGGGCCACCTTCTCCCATCGGGAGAAGGACTGGAGAGGTCAGGCCCGCTTGCGCTTGGTTTCGAGCTTCGGCGCGGCGGCGCCCGTGACCAGACGGCCCTTCCAGCCGGGAGGGGGCAGGAACTTGCCGGACTGCTCCTCGCGGGTGCCGTGCTTGGCCGTCTCGGCGGCGCGGCGCAGAGCCTTCAGGGTGGTTTCGTGATCAAACAGCGGCTTGTTCATCGCGGTCCTTCAGAAAGCCGTTCGGCCCAGCGATGAGGACGAGGGGGAGCATGGAGAAACCTACAGCGTGCGTCTAGCCCCAAGGCTGATGTTGAATCACCATGCCATCGGGTAGATGAGCTGTTTTTCTTTTAGCTTCTTTAAGTGCCGCTTTATGAACTTCAGGATTATTTAGAACGAGATCGTCGTATTCTTCACGATCCATCTCTCCCAATTTGGGATGGTAAAATTCTGGGATGACGGGCGGATCATCTTCGAGTTTGGAATTCAAATACACTAAGCGCATAAGACCGTTCCGATAACCTCTAAAGTAAGATACATCAGCTAGACTTTTTAGCTTTCTATATTCATCACATTTGTCATCATACAAGGAAATTTGCCCCTGAACCTTATGAAGGTCAGAAAAATCTCCAGCCATATGGCGGTCCACTATTCTTTGCAGAGCATGAATTACGCCGTCTTGATAAGATAAAGCGAATAGAAGGTGAGGCGATTCACGAAGATTTATAGAGTTAGCAAAATCGAGATGCATATCTCGAAATTCTATAAGGTCGTCCAAAATTTGGTCAAATGTTTCATCGCGCGACCAACAAAAGCTATCCTGCATATGAGATTTTATCGTCTCCACAAAATGCGTAGCGTCTGTACGAATGGATACGATACCGAATTCTTCCTTCAGGCGTTCGGCTTCTTCCTCGGTGACATGCGGAGAGACAAGATAATGAGTACGAGCAAACCGACCGAGGCCATCTTGGACCGCTCTAAAAATGCTTTTAAAATCTGTGTCCTTTGCCGAGTATCCGCACAATATACAGGTTTTTGTAGCAAAAATTTGCTTCACAACCGCGCCTAACGCTCCCTCTCGCAAGCGGCTTTCGCATATGTGGTAGTCAGAGCTGGAGGCAACTAAAGAAGAATAATTATCAATCGATCCATGAATTTTTATTACAGGCCTTTTTGCAGTCTCCCAGAATGGTATGTCGCTATCATAAACAAATGGAGTCGCCTCTATTGTGTCCTCAAAGTACCTGTCCCAATTGGTCGTGATTATAGTTTTGAAGAATGGCGCGTTACCTAAAGCAGAGTGAAAGCGCGTTGCCTGATTTTTTAGATCGCGAAATCCGTCTATATAAGAGAAACGATCTTTGATGAGCTGGAGAAGCTTCTGCCTTCCGTTTGGTTGAGCTTCAAAATGATCGATCAATTCCCAAAATGGTGGCAATGTATCGATTTTAGACGCAAATCTGATTTGATCGTACAAAGTGTCAGGGTGAGCCCCGCCGGTCTCTGTACTAATTCCAGCGCCAGCAAATATTACACAATTATGCTTCTCGACTTCGGAGACGAGGTGCTCATCCAACGTAAAATCTATTTTGAGCGCGCATATCTCACACTCGCAGATTTTTTCAGCCATCAAAGCACCTCCGTCGATTCATTAGGCGCAGTCTAGAATATCTTTGGTCTCTGTGAACGGCTAGCCCTTACACCTTCACCTCAATCTTCCCGCCCCCGGCTCTGAACTTCTCGCTCATTTCGGCCATGCCCGCCTCGGCGTCCGTCAGGCTGGCGCCCGCGTCGTTCTGGGCCTTGGCGGCGTCGCGGATGTCCTGGCTGATCTTCATGCTGCAGAACTTCGGGCCGCACATGGAGCAGAAGTGGGCGGTCTTGTGCGCCTCCTTCGGCAGGGTCTCGTCGTGGAATTTACGGGCGGTCTCGGGGTCCAGGGAGAGGTTGAACTGGTCCTCCCAGCGGAACTCGAAGCGGGCGCGGCTGAGGGCGTCGTCGTGGGCGCGGGCGCCGGGGTGGCCCTTGGCCAGGTCGGCGGCGTGGGCGGCGATCTTGTAGGTGATGACGCCGTCCTTGACGTCCTGACGATCGGGCAGGCCCAGGTGCTCCTTGGGCGTGACGTAGCAGAGCATGGCCGTGCCGAACCAGCCGATCATGGCCGCGCCGATGGCCGAGGTGATATGGTCGTAGCCGGGGGCGATGTCGGTCGTCAGCGGGCCAAGCGTATAGAAGGGCGCCTCGTGGCAGTGCTTGAGCTGCTCGTCCATGTTGGCCTTGATCTTGTGCATCGGCACGTGGCCGGGGCCTTCGATCATGACCTGGCAGCCCTTGGCCCAGGCGATCTTGGTCAGTTCGCCGAGGGTGCGCAGTTCGGCGAACTGGGCCTCGTCGTTGGCGTCGGCGATGGAGCCGGGGCGCAGGCCGTCGCCGAGCGAGAAGCTGACATCATAGGCGCGCATGATGTCGCAGATGTCCTCGAAGTGCTCGTAGAGGAAGCTCTCCTTGTGGTGGGCCAGGCACCACTTGGCCATGATGGAGCCGCCGCGCGAGACGATGCCCGTCACGCGCTTGGCCGTCATCGGCACGAAGGGCAGGCGCACGCCCGCGTGGATGGTGAAGTAGTCCACGCCCTGTTCCGCCTGTTCGATCAGGGTGTCGCGGAACACCTCCCACGTCAGGTCTTCGGCGATGCCGTTCACCTTCTCCAGCGCCTGATAGATGGGGACGGTGCCGATGGGCACGGACGAGTTGCGGATGATCCAGTCGCGGATGTTGTGGATGTTGCGGCCGGTCGACAGGTCCATGACGTTGTCGGCGCCCCAGCGGGTGGCCCAGACCAGCTTGTCCACCTCGTCATCGACGGAGGAGAGGACGGCCGAGTTGCCGATGTTGGCGTTGATCTTCACCAGGAAGTTGCGGCCGATGATCATCGGCTCGACTTCGGGGTGGTTGATGTTGTGCGGGATGATGGCGCGGCCGCGCGCGATCTCCTGACGGACGAACTCGGGGGTGACGAAGTCGGGGACCGAGGCGCCGAAGTCTTCGCCGTCGCGGATGCAGGGGGCGGTCTGTTCGCGGCGCAGGTTCTCGCGGATGGCGACGTATTCCATCTCGGGCGTGATGATCCCGGCCTTGGCGTATTCGTATTGCGTGACGGGGCGGCCCTCGACGCCCTTGAACACCTGATGGTTGGAGACGTCGAAGCGGGGGGCGAGGTGCTTGCCGCTGGCGTGGCCGTTGTCCTCGGGCTTGACCTCGCGCGGGTTCGCGACGGGGGCGATGTCGCCGCGGTCCAGCTGCCAGCTGGATTTGACGCGCGGCAGGCCCTTCTTGATGTCGATGGTCACGGACGGGTCGGTGTAGGGGCCGGAGGAGTCATACATCGTCACCGGCGGCTCATTGGCCGAGGGGTGGACGGCGACCTCGCGGAAGGGGACGCGAATGTCGGGGAAGAGCTCGCCCGCGACATAGACCTTCTGGCTGCCTGCGCGAGGGCCGGTGGGGATTGTGCCGTGCTCGGACGCGACTTCCTTGCGGGCGTCGGCGAGGGCCAGATCGACCTGCGGCTCGTGCGGCTGTTCGTTGGAAACGTGGATATTCATTGTGGCGGCCTCCTGCGAGAAGAGGTCCGCCGGCGCGGTTTGAGCGCCCCCTACGCCGGACTTCGGGCGTCGAAAGCGGTGAACTCGTCCCTTCGCCGGCATGACCCGGATCAGGTTCGACGGGTCAGAGGAGAAACCTCAATCTCAGCCGCTCGATTGCGACCCCCCGGAGAACGCGGCCATGATAGCGCGTATTCAACATAAGCCTAGGCTGCTATCAGCAAAATCGTAGACCAGCGTTCACTCTGTACATAGGCACGGTGCGTACATGATTTCAGCCCTTGTGTTCACCGCTCTTTTCCATGGCGCGCAAGCGTCGCCGCCACGCTTTACCGACACCCACATGCAACAGGCCGAAGCTTGCGCTGACGGCCCAGCGCCCTCTCAGTGCGCCAATGCAGACGCGCAGGCCGCCGCCCGGCGCTGCATGCAGGGTCTGCCCGCCCACTCCGACGACACGGCCTTTGGCGCCTGCATGGCGGCCGTGACGGATCACTGCATCAGCAACTGGAGCTCGACCACATCAGAGATGAACCGCCGCGTCATCCTGATCTGCGCGGCACGAACACGCGCTGCCACGCGCGTCGAGATCGACGCCTGGCTGGACAGGGCCGATCAGCGGCTGGATCCGTCGATCTCGCGCCAATACCGCGCTCAACTCGCCACCGTAGACACGCGCCTCAAAGAGCAGACCGAGGAAATCCGAACGGACGGAGCCGGAAATGTCGAAGTCAGGATCGCCGGGACGCGCAACGGCATCTGGGAAAGCTTCGCGCGCTTTCTGTGGCTTTCGGAACGAAAGGCCCGGTAGGGGCGACCTGAAAGAAGGCCATCACTGGTCCACGCTACCAAATGCCAGGTTGCGACTTTGCTTCAGGAGGATGGAAAAGAGAGGGGGCGGCCCGGCTTCTCAGTCGGGGGGGGCGTTAAGGCCGGGCCGCCGCAGACTTCGTCGGGGTTGGGGGGGCGTCCGACGTGTCCGATTGCACAATCCCCGGCCGCGCGGTTGGTTCCGCCCGTTTCAGCGTGTTAACGCTCTTTGTCGAACAATAATCATTTTTCCCTCTGCGCCCGTTTTACTTGGGATCGCGGAGGTTCAGCAGGACAGTAGAAGCATGGCGCGCGTTCTGGGCGTTCTGGGCGGCATGGGGCCGGCGGCGACGACAGCCTTTCTGGCCCGGGTGCAGGCCCTGACCCCGGCGACGGGCGACGAGGACCACATCCGGATCATCGCCGACATCAACCCTCAGGTGCCCAATCGCCATAGCCAGCCGGAAGCCGCCGGCCGGGCGCTGGGCCAGATGGCGCGGGCGCTGAAGGCGGCGGGCGCGCAGGTGCTGGCCATGCCGTGCAACACGGCCCACGCCCATGCCGACGCCATCCGCGCGGCGGGCCTGCCTTTCATCAAGGCCTTCGCCGAG
>DGIZ01000128.1 GCA_002386585.1 Brevundimonas sp. UBA4609
ATCTGTCGCGGCTTGGTGCGTCTTCGCGGGTGGGGCGGGCCGCGCGATGTGCGTCGCGCGGGGCTGACGGCCGTCGGGGGCTGCGTGGTGGGCATGCTAGGCGGCCGGTTGCTCGCCACCACTGACCTGCGTCCCACCCTGGTCACCGGCGGCACGCGGTCCGGCAAGGGCCGGGGCCATGTGATGCCGACGTTGTTGTCGTGGGGATCGAGCGTGCTGGTTCATGATCCGAAGCGAGAGCTCTGGCGCTTAAGCGCAGGATGGCGCTCGCGTTTCAGTCATGTCCTCTATTTCGATCCGCGCGATCCGGCTTCGGCCTGCTGGAATCCGCTGGCGGAGATCGAGCCGGGGCCGGGTGAACTGGCCCAGGTGCAGAGGCTGGTGGCCATCCTCGCTGATCCAGGGGGCGGGCGCGAGGACGAGGCTATCTGGGACAAGGCCGCGTCCGAAATCCTCGAGGCCGTGATCATGCACGTCCTCTATACGGCCGCTGACGGCGACAAGACCCTGCTCACGGTTAGGCGGCTGCTGGCCGACCTTGACCGGACCGCCGAGACGATGACGCGGACCCTGCACCGGCCTGGCCCGGACGGCGAAGGCGAGACCCATCCCTTCGTGGCTGTCGCCGTCCGGGGCTATGCGGCCATGCACGACCGTTTCCGCACCTCGGTCCAGGGGACGGCGCGGTCCTATCTCAAATGGCTGGCGGGCGAGGATATCGAGCGGGTCCTTTCGCGCTCGGATTTTGCGCTGGGGGATCTGGTCTGCGCGGACACGCCTGTGTCGCTCTACGTCCAGGTCGCGCCTGCGGACGCCGCCGCCCTGAGGCCCCTGGTGCGGCTCTTCTTCTATGCAGCGTCCCAGACCCTCACGGTCGACGAGGCCCGCGTGGCAGACGGCCGGGCAAAGCGGCGCAAGCTTCTGATGCTGATGGACGAGTTCCCGCTACTGGGGCGGATCAGCTTTTTCGAGAAATCCCTGCGCCTGCTCAGCGGCTACGGCGTGAAGGTCATGTTCGTCGCCCAGTCCCTCAACGACATCGTCGAGACCTACGGCCCCAACAACACCATCCTCGACAACTGCGCTGTCTACACCGCCTTCGCCGCCCTTGACCCCCTGACCCAGGACAAGGTGTCGAAAATGACCGGCGTCGTTCTCGAGACCCGGACGGGGCGGAGCGGCCCGGCGGGCTTCGGCGCCGGTCGGAGCTCGGTGTCGCGGTCGCAGACCGAACGCCCCCTCCTCGAGCCGGGCGAGGTGCGGGGGCTGCCGGACGAAGAGCAGATCGTCTTCGCCGCCGGCGTCCGGCCCCTTCGCGCGCGCAAGCTGCGCTACGACGCGGTGCAGCCCTTTCGCTCGCGGGCGCGGGTTGAGCCGCCGGATCAGTCGGCGCAGCTGGATACGCCGGGCGTTCCTCCGCATCCCTGGTCGGGCCGCCGCGGCTTCGGAGAGGACGCGAGCGCGGTCCTGCCCCTGTTCAAGGAGGCCGCCGCCGCTATGGATGATCGCAAGGCCGCCGCCCAGATGGCCGAGGCCTACAACGAGATGTTCAGGGGGCTCGCGGCCCAGAAGGCGGTGCTCGACCATATGCAGGGAGGGCGGGATGGCTAGGCAGTCCGGCGGAACCTGCCGCGTCCAGGTCTATCTCAGCGACCCCAAGGTGGTGACGGGCTTGAACCGCGAGGCGCGCGCGGGCCGCATGGCGCTGAGCCAGGCGGCTGGTCGCGCAATCGCCCGGGGGTTGCAGACGGCTGCTCGCGGGGACGCGGAGGACCGCCTGGAGGCGCTGGAGCGGGCGTTTCGCGACCACATGCGATCCACCGCCCGCGACATGCAGATCGTGCAGGAGCTCCTGGTCGAAATGGCCCGGGCCTTCTTTCAGCGGCTGCCGGACGCAGAGCCGGATGATGATCCGACCGTCCAGGCCTCGGTTGATCGCCGGGTCGACCGGATGCTGAACGACACGGCCGCCCGCATCGTCGCCGGCCGGATGCGGACACGGGCGACCGCGGCCATGGGCCGGGGCGTGGACCGTGACGTCTGAGCCGACGGCGACCGGCGAGCGTCGACTAGAGGCGCTCCGGCATGCGCTCGGCGAACACATCCTGGCGGCGCTTGCGGATCCCCGTGTGGTCGAGGTGTTGGCCAATCCCGACGGACGTCTGATCCTGGACCGGTCGGGCGAGGGGCGCGTCGATACGGGGGTGCGGCTGGCGGCGGAGGACCGCGAACGCGCCATCCGCCTCGTCGCCGATTTCGGGGGTGAGACGACGGGACGGAGCCAGCCCAGGCTGTCGGGCGTCCTCCCCGGTGGCGGCGAGCGGTTCCAGGCCATCCTGCCGCCGGTGTCGTCCGCGCCAGCCTTCTCGATCCGGAAACGTCCGGCGGTGGTCTGGACGCTCGACGACTATGTCCGCGACAGTGTGATGAGCGCCGATCAGGCGCAAGCGCTCCGCGCCGCCGTGACCGAGCGACGGAACATCCTGATCTCGGGCGGGACCGGATCCGGCAAGACCACCCTGGCCAACGCCATCCTGGCTGAGCCGGCCTTTGCCGGGGATCGGGTCTTCCTGATCGAGGATACGGCTGAGCTGCAGTGCGCCGCCTGGGACCTCGTCGCCGTGCTGACGCGCCGGGCTCCGGCGGCGATCGGCGTGGCGGATCTGGTGAGGGATGCCCTGCGCATGCGGCCAGATCGCATCGTCATAGGCGAAATGCGGGACGGGGCGGCCGCGCTGGAAACCCTCAAGAGCTGGAACACCGGCCACCCGGGCGGGCTGTCGACCCTGCACGCCAATTCGGCCGAGGACGTTCTGCGCCGGCTCGAGGACCTGATCGGCGAGGTGGCCGTGCGCACGCCCCGGCGCCTCATCGGCCAGTCTGTCGATCGCATCGTCCATATCAACCGGACGAAGACCGGGCGGCGGGTGACCGGCGTGCTCGGGGTCCATGGCGAGGACGACGGCGCCTATCGCATCGACCGTCTGGCCTGACGCCGCTTCATCACCCGCAAGCCTCTGTCTCCTTGTGCTGCTGGGCGGTATTTCGCCGGGCCTCACACGCGCGGGGTGGGGACTGCCGCATCGACCAGAGGGCTCAGATTTTTCGCGACGACCTGTCGTCGACAGATGGGTTCTGGCTCGTCGTCGGGCGTCACGCCGATGGGATTGAGCGGGGCGTCGCAAGTCGTCGCAAGTCGTGGCGGCCCTAACCCTCATGAAGGGGCTCGGCTTTTTCCGGTATGAGCGGCGGGGCGGTATGACTTGTGGATGACTTGGTCAGGACTTGCTTTCAAGTTGTGGAAAACATTGAATAAATATTGTTGACAGGGTGTGGATAAGTTTGCTTGCAATGAGTCGGGACGCGCTGAAACGTCCTGAACCAGGAAGCAAAACCATGAGCGGACTTCTATCACGTCGCCTCGGCGGCGCTGCGGTGACCTGCGCCCTGATGGCGGCCGGTCCGGCCCTTGCGGGTGGATCGGGCATGCCCTGGGAAGGGCCCCTGCAGCAGGTGGTGCAGTCCATCACCGGGCCGGTCGTCCAGGCGGTCGCCGTGGTGGCGGTGGTGATCTTCGGGGTGGCCGTGGCCATGAGCGAGAGCGGGTCCAACCTGCGGCGCGGCCTCGGCATCATGTTCGGCCTCTGCATCGCCTTCGCCGCCTCGACATTCTTCCTCGACTTCTTCGGCTTCGCCGGCGGGGTGGAGGTCGCGTGATGGCCGGCGGGAGCGATCATCCCGAGGGCTGGACCTTGCCGGTCGCCCAGGCCCTGGCCACGCCGGTGCTGATGGCGGGCATGCCGCGGGAATACGCCATCGCCATGGGCACCATCGCCCTCGTGCTGGGTCTGGCGCTCCGAATCTGGTGGCTGGGCCTGCTGTGGTGGGCCTGCGCCCATGCAGTCGGCCTCTGGGCCGCGCGGTCGGACGCCCGCTTCTTCGATGTTCTGCGGCGGCACCTGGCTTTGCCGGGCCATCTGGACGCCTGAGATGCGCTTCCTCGACGAACATCGCAGGCGTCCGGCCAGTCTGGCCGACCACCTGCCCTGGGCCGCTCTGGTCGCGCCCGGCGTGGCGCTGAACAAGGACGGCTCCTTCATGACGGGCTTTCGCTTTCGCGGGCCGGATCTGGAGTCGTCGACCGAGGAGGAGCTGATGGCGGTGCGCGCCCGGCTCAACAACGCCCTGCGCCGACTGGGCACAGGCTGGTGCCTGCATGTCGAGGCGCGCCGGCGACCGGCGGCGCCCTATCCGGAGAGCGACTTCGACATCGGCGCGGCCTGGCTGGTCGACGCCGAACGCCGCCGACGGTTCGAGGACGCCGATCCGGCCTTCGAGACCGATTATCGGCTGGCCCTGACCTGGCTGCCCCCGGCCGACGACAGCCGCCGCATGGAGCGATGGATGTTCGACGGTCTGTCGGCCGCCGCGCCCGACTGGCGCCAGGCTCTCGAGCGGTTCCGGCGTGAGGCGGGGGCGACCTTCGACCTCCTGTCCGACGCCCTGCCTGAAATCTTCTGGCTCGATGATGCAGAGCTGCTGACCTGGCTCCATGACACGGTTTCGACCCGATCGATGACGGTCGAACCGCCCAATCCGCCCATGTTCCTCGACGCCTGGCTGGCCGACACGGCCATGACGGGCGGCGCGACGCCCCGCCTGGGCGAACAGTGGCTCAAGGTGGTGTCCGTGCGCGGCCTGCCCGCCGCCACCCGGCCCGGGTTGCTGGACGCGCTCGGCGCCCTGCCGTTCGCCTATCGCTGGACGGCGCGCTGGATCGCGCTCGACAAGGCGGAGGCCGAGCTCGAGATCGTCAAGCTGCGCAAGCGCTGGTTCGCCAGGCGAAAGGGCGTCGGGGTGCTTCTGCGTGAGGCCGTGACGAAGGAGGAGACGCCGCTTCTCGATACGGACTCCGTGTCCAAGACGGAGGAGTGCGACGGCGCCCTGGCGGCGCTCGGCGCGGACGCCTGCGCCTTCGGCTACCTGACCCTGACCGTCACCGTGCTCGACGCCAGCCCGTCCGGGGCGGCGGCCAAGGCGCGGGCGATCGAGGGCGTGCTCAACGCTCAGGGTCTCATCGCCCGGGTCGAGGACCTGAACGCCGTGGAGGCCTGGCTCGGATCCCTGCCGGGCGAGCCCTACGCCGACGTGCGGCGCCCCCTGGTCTCCACCCTCAACCTGGCCGACCTCCTGCCGGTCTCGGCCGTCTGGGCCGGGCCGGCCGGCGACGACGCCCTGGACGGTCCCCCGCTGGCCACGGCGCGCACGACCGGGTCCACGCCGTTCCGGCTGGTCCTTCATGTGGGCGACGTCGGCCACGCCATGGTCGTGGGGCCGACGGGAGCGGGCAAGAGCGCCCTCCTGGCCTTTCTCGCCCTGCAGTGGTTCCGCTATCCGGACGCCCGGGTCGTCTTCTTCGATAAGGGGCGGTCGGCGCGGGCGGCGACCCTGGCCGCCGGTGGATGTTGGCGCGCCCTGGAGCCTGGCGGTACCGTCGCCTTGCAGCCGCTGGCGGGGATCGACGTTCCCGGCGAGCGGGCCTGGGCGGCGGAGTGGATCGGGGAGGCGTTGCGCTTCGCGGGCGTGGAGCCGCGTCCCGAACTGCGTGAGGAGACCTGGTCGGCGCTGAACGCCCTGGCGGCCGCGCCCCGCGCGCAGCGCACCCTGACGGTCTTCTGCGCCCTGGTGCAGAATCGGGACGTCTCGACGGCGCTTGAGCCGCTGACGCTGAAGGGGCCGCATGGGAGCTTGCTGGACGGCGCCGACAGCGACCTGGCGCCCAGCCGCTTCGACACCTTCGAACTCGAGACCCTGATGGCCACGCCGTCGGTCGTGGGTCCGGCCCTGTCGGCCCTGTTTCATCAGCTCGAGGCCGGCTTCGACGGTCGGCCGACCCTGCTGGTGCTGGATGAGGCCTGGCTTTTCCTGGGGGAGGGCGCCTTCGCGGTGAAGATCCGGGAATGGCTCAAGACCCTGCGCAAGAAGCGCGTGGCCGTGGTCTTCGCCACCCAGAGCCTGGACGACGTCGCGGCGTCGCCGATCGCCGCGACACTGATCGAGAGCTGCCCCACCCAGGTCTTCCTGCCCAATCCCCGGGCGCTGGAGCCGGCGTCCGGCGACCTCTACCGGGCCTTCGGCCTGACGCGGCGCCAGCTCGAGCTCATCGCCTTCGCGCCGCCGAAGCGCGCCTACTACTGGCGTCAACCCCGGGGCAGGCGGCTGTTCGATCTCCGCCTGACCGGCGTGGCCCTGGCCCTGTGCGGCGCCGGCTCGCCCGAAGATCAGGCCCTGATCGACGGGGTCCTCGCACGGAGCGGCCTCGAGCGGTTCGCCCGTGAATTCCTCAAAGCCAAAGGAGTGCAGCATGTCGATGATGTCTTCGACGCCTTCGCGCCGCCGCTTGCAGCGGAATAGGCGCTTCGCTGCGGCGGTCGCCGCGATCCTCGTCGTCCTGGGAACAGGGACGGCCAGCGCCCAGCAGATCGTCTTCGATCCGAAAAACCATCTGGAGAATGCGCTGCAGACGGCGCGCCAGCTGGAGAGCCTCGCCAACGAGGCGCGCAGCCTGGCGGCCTCGCCCTACAGCCACCTGGCGCAGAACAGCCAGGCCCTTCGCGAAATGGCCGAGCTGGCCCGGAGCGTCCAAGGTCTGGGGGCGACAGCCGGCCAGCTTGAGCGGCAGTTTCAGAGCCTCTACGCGGGCGATCTGCGCAGCGCCGACCTGGAGGCCCTGATCCGGCAGGGCGAGGGCCGCAGCGACAACGCCCGGCGGACGGCCTTCGATCTCGCGCGTCATGCCGCAGAACTGGAGCGGCTGGGCCAGGGGCGGGAGGGGCGGCTCAGCGGAGCCCTGTCCGCCAGCCAGTCGGCCTCCGGGCAGACGGCCGCGGTTCAGTCGTCCAACCAGATCCTCGCCGTTCTCGCCGAAGACCTGGCGGCCATGCGGTCGATCATGCTGGCCCAGTCCCGGCTGCTGGCCGA
This sequence comes from Brevundimonas sp. UBA4609, assembly GCA_002386585.1. Lineage (GTDB taxonomy): Bacteria > Pseudomonadota > Alphaproteobacteria > Caulobacterales > Caulobacteraceae > Brevundimonas > Brevundimonas olei. The sequence goes on from DGIZ01000128.1 coordinate 6,982, forward strand.
ACAGGCGGCTCGTC
>DGIZ01000163.1 GCA_002386585.1 Brevundimonas sp. UBA4609
CTCCGGCGGCAGGTCGACGGGCGCGTCGTGATGGGCGCCGTGGGCCAGGGGCAGCAGGCCGCGCCGCGACACGACCGTCGCCCGGCCGCGCCAGCCTTTGGCCTGGAGCCCCAGGACGACGTCGACCATGGTCAGGCCCGAACCGAGGATCAGGACGTCCTCGTCCGGCCCGATCGCGGCCAGGGCGTCGGGCCGCCACGGATCGGCGATGCGGCGGGGACTGTCGTTTTCGACGGCGGGGCGCGGCGGGGGATTGCCGGTGGCCAGCACCAGGGCGCGGCCGGAGATGCGGGCGCCGTCGGCCAGGACGACGGTCTCGCCCTCGATGCGGACGGCTTCGCCCCTGATGCGACGGATCAGGCCGGGATAGGCGGCCTCGGTCCGGGTCAGGCGGTCCTGCACATAGAGGCCGTAGAGGCGGCGAGGGGCGAAGCCGTTCGGATCGGCGTAGGTCGGGGCGTGGACCGCCAGCCAGTCGGTGAAGTCGGCGGGGCGGTCAGGACGGGCGCTCATCCGTTCGGCGCGAACATTGAGGCGGTGGTCGTTCAGGGGCGTGGAATAGGCGACGCCGAGACCGACCTGTTCGTCGCGCTCGATCAGGACCGTGGCCTGCCCCATCTCGGCCAGGCGCGCGGCCAGCATGGCGCCGGAGAATCCGCCGCCGACGATGATCACGGGTAGGGAGGCGGCGGCGTCGTTCATTGAACGAGCATCGTCCACGACGCCGCCGCCGGTCAAACCGGAATCAGATTTCCTGGTTGAAGGCGCCGATTTCCGGGTGGGCGGCCAGGCGGGGCTTCACTTCCTTGCGGAACAGGTCGCGCATGTCGTCGGCGGACCTCATGCTTTCGACCACCACCACCAGCTCGGGCTTGTTGCTCGAGGCGCGGACCAGCACCCAGGAGCCGTCCTCCAGATGGACGCGCACGCCGTTGACGGTGATGGCCTCGACGATCTTGCGGCCCAGGATTTCGCCGCCGGAGGCCGCCAGGTCCTCGTATTCCTTCACGATCTTCGCCAGCACGTCATACTTCAACTCGTCGTCGCAGTGCGGCGACATGGTCAGGCTGGTCCAGGCGTCGGGCAGGGCGGATTTCAGTTCCGACAGCGACTTGCCGGGGTTGCGGTCCAGCATGGCCAGGACGGCGCCCGCCGCCACCAGGCCGTCGTCATAGCCGTGGCCCAGGTCGCCCGACAGGAAGAAGTGGCCCGACTTCTCGAACCCGGCCAGGGCGCCCAGTTCGGCGGTCTTGCGCTTGATGTAGGAGTGGCCGGTCTTCCAGTAGACCGTGGTCGCGCCGTTGGCCTTGAGCACCTCGTCGGTCTTGTAGAGGCCGGTCGACTTCACATCGACGACGAAGGTCGCGTTCGGATGGAGGGCCGACAGATCGCGGGCCAGCATCAGGCCGATCTTGTCGGCGAAGATCTCCTCGCCCGTGTCGTCGACCACGCCGCAGCGGTCGCCGTCGCCGTCGAAGCCCAGGGCCAGGTCGGCGCCCGTCTCCTTCACCTTGGCCGCCATCTGCACCAGCATGGCGTGATCCTCCGGGTTCGGATTGTATTTGGGGAAGGTGTAGTCGAGGTCCGTGTCCATCTCGATCACCTCGGCGCCCATCAGGCGCAGCACCTCGGGGGCGAAGGCGCCGGCCGTGCCGTTGCCGCAGGCGGCCACCACCTTCAGCGGGCGGGACAGCTTCACCTTGGACGCCACGTCCTTGATGTAGGTCTCGCGGAAGCCCTCGACGCGCTCCAGGCGGCCGCCGGGGCGGGCGACGCCCTGACCGTTCAGGACGATCTCCTTCAGACGGCCCATCTCGTCGGGGCCGAAGGTCAGCGGCGCCTGAGCGCCCATCTTCACGCCGGTCCAGCCGTTCTCATTGTGGCTGGCCGTGACCATGGCGACGCAGGGGCAGTCCAGCGCGAACTGGGCGTAATAGGCCATGGGCGACAGGGCGAGGCCGATGTCCAGCACCTCCATGCCGCCTTCCAGCAGGCCCAGGATCAGCGCCTGCTTCACCGACAGGGAATAGCCGCGGAAGTCGTGGCCGACGGCGATCTTGGGCGTCTGGCCGATTTCGTGGACATAGGCAGCCAGACCCAGGCCCAGGGCCTGGATGCCGAGCAGGTTGATCTCTTTTTCCAGAATCCAGCGGGCGTCGTATTCGCGAAAGCCGGTCGGCTTGACCAGGGGCAGGGTTTCATATTCCGCAGTGTTGGGGCGGATGTCCTGACGGGGCTTTTGCATGGGTCTTCCTAGATGGGCCGCTGGAGAGAGCGGGGCCGTAGTATGGCTTCGGCGTATAGCCTTCCCCCGCTCGCGAGGCCACAACGCCTGACCGGCGTTATCGCTGCGCCGCGCGGGGGCGTACGTCTCAACAAGCGGCGAAACCTTGACCGCCCCCGCGTCAGGGGCCTAGCGAGAAACCCAGATACGGATGCTCCCGGAGACTTTGATGACCCGCCTGATCCTGCTGCGCCACGGCCAGAGCCAATGGAACCTGGAGAACCGCTTCACCGGCTGGGTCGACGTCGACCTGACGGCGGAGGGCGAGGCCCAGGCCCGGCGCGGCGGCGAGCTGATCGCCGAGGCGGGCTTCAAGCCGGCGGTCATGTTCACCTCGGTGCTGAAGCGGGCCAAGCGCACCGGCGCCCTGGCGCTGGATTCCGCCGGGCTGAAGAATGTGCCGGTCATCGAGGACTGGCGCCTGAACGAGCGCCACTACGGGGGCCTGACCGGACTGGACAAGGCCGAGACCGCCGCCAAGCACGGCGAGGACCAGGTCAAGGTCTGGCGCCGCAGCTATGACGTGCCGCCGCCGCCGCTGGCGCCGGGCGGCGAGTTCGATTTCGCTTCAGACCCCCGCTACGCCGGCAAGGAGATCCCGGACACCGAAAGCCTGAAGACCACGCTGGATCGGGTGCAGCCCTATTGGGACGCGGAGATCGCGCCGCGCCTGAAGGCAGGCGAGGACGTGCTGATCGCCGCCCACGGCAACTCCCTGCGCGCCATCGTCAAACTGCTGTTCGCCGTGCCGGACGACAGGATCGTCGATGTCGAGATTCCGACCGGCAATCCGCTGGAGATCGATCTGGACGCAGACCTGAAGCCGGTCGCCGCCCGCTATCTGGACGAGGGGCGGGCGCAGGCCCTGCCGCAAATCGCGTGAGCGGCGCGGCGGACGACGCCGTCTTCATGCGGCGGGCCATTGATCTGGCCCTAAACCGCATGGGCGAGACCTGGCCCAATCCGGCGGTCGGCTGCGTCCTGGTCAAGGACGGGGCCGTGCTGGCCGAGGCCGCGACGGCGCCGGGCGGGCGTCCCCACGCCGAGGAACAGGCCGTGCCCGAGGCGGGCGAGGCCGTGAAGGGCGCGACCGCCTATGTGACGCTGGAGCCGTGCGGCGCCCGCTCGTCGGGACGCAAGTCCTGCGCCCACTTCCTGGCTGAGGCCGGGGTCGAGCGGGTGGTGATCGCGGCCCTGGACCCGTCGCCCTTCGCCTCGGGCCGGGGCACGGAGCGGCTGCGCCAGTCGGGACTGACGGTCGAGACGGGCCTGCTGGGCGATGAAGCCGCCGTGTTGTGCGAGGGCTTCCTGCACCGGCTGGAGACGGGCCGACCGATGGTGCGCGTCAGCGTCGACGGGGCGGGCTTCGACGGGCGCTTCGCCGCCTCGCCGCGCGCCGATCTGACGACCGAACTGAACCGGCTGGGCGAGGCGGGCTACACCCGTCTGTGGACCCAGGAGGGCGAGCTGGCCGAGGCCCTGCGCGAACAGGGCCTGCTGACGGAATAGGGCGGCCTGCGGCGGGGCGGAGGCGACGGGAGAAACCGCTGTTTCCGCAAAGCTTCCTTAATCCGCCGTAAGCCATGATCGGCCCCATGAGCGAGGCCGCAGAACCTGTCCGCAGAAGGTTGACCCAGGAAGAGGTCGACGCCGTCTGCATGAAGCACGACCGCCTGTGGCAGGCGCGGCCGGGCGGGGCGCGGGCGGTCTTCGCCTGGATGGACCTGTCAGGCGTGAACCTGCGCGGCCGCAACCTGGCCGACGCCGACTTCACCGCCGCCTGCCTGATCGGCTGCGACCTGACGGGCGCCAAGCTGGACAACGCCAACTTCTTCGGCGCGGACATGCAGGACGTGACCCTGATCGACGCCAGCCTGCGCCGGGCCGACCTGCGCGGGGCCTGTCTGCGCGGCGCGGACCTGTCGGGCGCCGACCTGTTCGAGGCCGACCTGCGCGAAGGGACCATCGCCGCCAAGGACGCCAAGCTGGGCTTCCGCGTCGTCGAAGCCCGCAAGCGCGCCGACACCCAGGCGCAGGGCGCCGTGCTGGCGGGCGCCAATCTGCAGCGCTCGCGCATGACGGGCGTCATCGCGGTGGCCGCCGACTTCACCGACGCCGTCATGAAGGACTGCAAGCTGGTCCGGGCCAATCTGAAACAGGCCAGCTTCCGCGGCGCCGACCTGGCCGGGGCCGACCTGTCGGGCGCCGATCTGTCGGGGGCGGACCTCAGCGACGCCATCCTGGTCGGGGTCAAGGCGTCCATGTGGCGGACCGACGGGGCCAATATGGACGGCGCCCTGGTCGACGACCGTCCGGCGGGCGAGCCGGTCAGCCAGATGCCCGCCGCCGAGATGCTGCGCGAGCACGCCCAGTGGTGCGAGACGGGCGGGGTTGAGGGCCAACCTTCGGTGTTCGACGGGGTCGATCTGCGGCCGCTGGAGTCCATCCGCGGACTGAACCTGACGGCCTTGTCGGCCAAGGGGGCGGTCTTCTACGGCCTGGACATGGAGGGGGTGCAGCTTCAGGGCGCGCAGCTTGAAGGCGCGGACCTGCGGTCGGCCAATCTGCGCCGGGCCGACCTGCGCGGGGCGCGGCTGACGCGAGCGCGGCTGAACGGGGCGGATTTGCGCGAGGCCCAGCTGGGGCCGCTGATGCTGGCGGCGGACCGTTTGCTGCCCGCCGACCTGACCGGGGCGATCCTGCGCGGCGCGGACTTGACCGGCGCCGATCTGCGCCGGGCCGTGCTGGTCGAGGCGGACCTCAGCCGGTCCATCCTGCACGGCGCCCAGACCAAACAGGCGGACTTCACCGGCGCTCAGACCGGCGGCGCGCGCGGGCTGGACCCGGCGGACCTGCGCGCGGCCTAGAGCGCGACGCACGAAAAAGGGGCGACGCGAGCGCCGCCCCTTCGACTTTTCAGTCAGGCGAGACCTCTTTAGGCCGCCTTCTTGGCCTTGGGTTCGATCTTGCCCTCGATCAGGGTCGAGCCGGTGGCGATCTCGATGCTGCGGGGCTTGAGGGCCTCGGGCAGTTCACGCTTCAGCTCGACCGTCAGCAGGCCGTTGGCCAGGGCCGCGCCCTTGACCACCACATAGTCGGCCAGCTGGAAGCGGCGCTCGAAGTCGCGCTCAGCCAGGCCGCGATGCAGATAGGTCTTCTGGGGGGCGCCGTCGTCGTTGGCCGCCTTCTTGCCGGTGACGGTCAGCAGGTTTTCCTTCGCCTCGATGTTCAGCTCCTCGGCCGAGAAGCCGGCGACGGCGATTTCGATGCGATAGGCGTCCTCGCCGGTCGTCTCGATGTTGTAGGGGGGCCAGCCGTTCTCCTGGCTGGAGCGCGCGGCGCTTTCCAGCTGACGGGCCAGGCGGTCGAAACCGACGGCGGAACGGTACAGCGGCGAGAAATCATAGGTACGCATGGGTCATCCTTCTGACATTCAGCAAGGTTGAGCCGTCCGGCGATTTGGCCCCGGACAGCGGAGGGTTTCAGCCCCGGCGGTCCGAAATCGGCCCCGTCAGGTCTGGAGAGCCCGGGATCGGCGCTCTCGGATGAAGAGGTAGGAGGCCGTTTTTCCGGCGCAAGGGGCGCGCGAATTCGTCGCTCGCCGCATCGGCGCCTTGTGGTCGCCGCGAAGCGCCGTATGGGTTTTACATTCGTCGTCCAGGATCGACCGGAGCCCTTCATGCGACCTCTCGCCTTCAGCGCCGTCGCGGCGTGCCTGCTCGCCTCGCCCGCCTTCGCCCAATCGGGGGCCCCGGACGCCCCTCGCCTGCCCCATCGGCAAGGACTGTCGATGGAGATGCCGAGTTTCTCCGAGGACGCGGCGCTTGAGACGGCCGTGGCCGCAGCGACCCGGCCCGAGGCGGACCGCGCCCGCGACGGCGACCGTCATCCGTTCGAGACCCTGACCTTCTGGGGGCTTCAGCCCGGCCTGACCGTGGTCGAGATCGAGCCGGGCCGCGCCGGCTGGTGGCGCAACATCCTTGAGCCTTATGCGGCGGCGACCGGCGGGCGCTACGTCCCGGTCAACCGCCCGACCGAGGGCATGGGCGTCGCCGACGGGACGGCCGACATGGTCGTAGTGGCCCGCGCCTTCCACAACTGGTCGCGCGACGGCCGGGCCGAACCCTATCTGGCGGCCTTCTTCACGGCGCTGAAGCCCGGCGGCGTGCTGGCGGTCGAACAGCATCGCGCGGCCGAGGGGCTGAACGTGACGGAGACGGCGCCCAACGGCTATGTGCCCGAAAGCTGGGTCATCCACGCCGCCCGCCGCGCGGGCTTCGAGCTGGAGGCCCGCAGCGAATTGAACGCCAACCCCAGGGATGACCGCGACCACCCCTTCGGCGTGTGGACGCTCAAGCCCACGCGCACCTCCGAACGCGACGGCCGCGCCCTGACGCCGGACGAGCGTGCGGCCCTGGACGCCATCGGCGAAAGCGATCGCATGACCCTGCGTTTCCGCAAGCCCTACGCCGCCGACTGAAGCGCCTAGATGACAATGCAGTGCGTGGTTTTGACCCTGGCGCAGAAGCGCCTTAAGCCCGAAACGCAAACACCCGGCGGCGAGAGGAAGCGCGCATGACAGAACGATCGACGCGGCGATCCGTCCTGGCCGGCGCCAGCGCCCTGGCTCTGGTCGCGCCCCTGTTCGGCCTGGCCGCCC
>DGIZ01000169.1:0-400 GCA_002386585.1 Brevundimonas sp. UBA4609
GGGCGGGGCGGGGACGACGGAGCTCGGCTTCGTCTGGAGCAACCGGAATGCGGCGCCGTGGCGACCGGCGCACCTGAAGGCGAGGCCGGAAGGCGGCGGATGGCGACTGGATTGGCTGCCGCGCGTGCGCCTGGGCGGCGACGGCTGGGAGGGCGAGCCGGTCGAGGTCGATCCGAGACGGTTCCGGGTGCGGGTGCTGGACGGCGCCGTCGTGCGTCGGGTCTGGGAGGTCGAGGGGCTTGCGGCCGTCTATGGCGGGGCAGAGGCGGGGGTGGATTTTCCGGATGGCGTAAGCAGCGCCCGCGTCGCCGTGGCCCAGTGGGGCGAGGGGTATGGCTGGGGCGCGGAGACGAACGTTGGGCTGTTATGACAACAGTCGCCCTCTCCTGATGGGAGAGGG
>DGIZ01000169.1:560-8736 GCA_002386585.1 Brevundimonas sp. UBA4609
CCCTCTCCTGATGGGAGAGGGCTTGAGCCTCCAAGAGCGAAGCGATTGGAACAGGCGAAAGGGTGAGGGTTCGCGGGTGAAGTCGGCCAACGGCCGTGGCTGACAGTCCATACGGCGGCTTACGCCGACTGAAAGGACAAGCCCCTCACCCTTTCGCGTCAGAACGATCGCCTTCGGCTCTCGTGCGCTCAAGCCCTCTCCCGTCGGGAGAGGGTGTCGAATAGTAGGAAACCATCCTCGCCCCTTTCGGCGGGCGGGCGCATGGCTTAACTGACGCTCTGGTCTGTGTTGATCCGGAGTGGAGCGAAAATTGGCTGGCGATCCCTATCAGGAACTGGGCGTTTCCAAGGGCGCGAGCGCGGACGAGATCAAGAAGGCGTTCCGCAAGCTGGCCAAGGAGCTGCATCCCGACAAGAACCCCGGCGACAAGGCGGCCGAGGAGCGGTTCAAGCGCATCACCGCCGCCTTCGACCTGCTGGGCGACGCCGAGAAGCGGGCGAAATATGATCGCGGCGAGATCGACGCTGACGGACGTGAGCAGTTCCGCGGCTTCGGCGGCGCAGGGCAGGGCGGACGTCCGGGCGGCGGGGGTTTCGGCGGCTTCGGCTTCGGCGGGCGCGGCGAAGGCGGTCCCGGCGGGCGGGCCAGCTTCGACGACATTGATCTGGAAGAGATTTTCGGCGCCTTCGGCGGCGGGGCGCGTAACGCCGGGCGCGGGTTCGGCGGCGGGCGCGGGCAGGACGTGCGCGCCACGCTGGATATCAGCCTTGAGGACGCCATCGCCGGGACCACGCGCCGTATCCAGTTCTCGGATGGACGGATGCTGGACGTGACCATCCCCAAGGGCGCGTCTGAAGGCCAGACCATCCGGCTGAAGGGGCAGGGCGCGCCGGGGCGGGGCGGTCAGGCAGGCGACGCGCTGATCGAATTGCGCATCCAGCCGCATCCGGTGTTCAAGCGCGACGGGGCCGATCTGACGATGGATCTGCCGGTGTCGGTTCCGGACGCGGTGCTGGGCGGCAAGATCCAGGTGCCGACGCCCGAGGGTGCCGTGATGATGACCATTCCCAAGGGCTCGAACTCGGGCAAGGTGCTGCGTCTGAAGGGACGCGGCGCCTATGCGAACGGCAGGCGCGGCGACCTGATGGCGAAGCTGGTGGTGACGCTGCCCGAGACGCCGGACGACGAACTGGTCCGGTTTGCGACCGAATGGCGTGAACGCCGGCCCTACAAGCCCGGCCGTTGATGGCCTAAAGGCTTGGCCTTCCTCCTCTCCTGCGAGACTTCAGAGACTGACATGACGCCCAAGCCTGCCGCCAAGCCCGCTCGCCCCTGGTTCTCTGCCGGGCCGACGGCCAAGCGTCCGGGCTGGGAGTTGGCGAACCTGCCGACGAACCTGATGGGGCGGGGCATCCGCGCGCCGGAAGTGGTCGAGCGGTTCGCGCATGGACTGCGGCTGACGCGCGAGGTGCTGAGCCCGCCGGACGACTATGTCATGCTCTATACGCCGGGATCGGATACGGGGGCGGTCGAAGCGGCGCTGTGGTGCATGTTGGGCGAGCGGCCGGTGCAGGTGGTCGCCTATGAGAATTTCGGCCTGACCTGGCTGACCGACGTCAAGGATCATCTGGGGCTGGAGCCTGAGGCCCTGACGGCGCCGTGGGGCGATCTGCCGGACCTGGCGAGGGTCGACCCGAAGAAGGATGTGGTCTTTCCGTGGAACGGCACGACCTCGGGCGTGCGCGTGCCGGACGGCGACTGGATCGCCGACGACCGCGAGGGGCTGACGATCTGCGATGCGACCTCGGCGGCGTTCGCGATGGACCTGCCGTGGGACAAGCTGGACGTGACCACCTTCAGCTTCCAGAAGGCGCTGGGCGGCGAGGCGGGCATCGGCCTGATGGTGCTGTCGCCGCGCGCCGTGGCGCGGCTGGATACGTATCGGCCCGATCGTGCGGCGCCCAAGGTGCTGCGGATCGTCGACAAGAAGGGCTTCGATCGGACCTTGGCGGACGGGGTGGCGATGAACACCTTTTCGATCCTGACCATCGAGGACTGGATCGACGCCCTGGACTGGGCGAAGGCCGTGGGCGGCCTGCCTGCGCTGATCAGGCGCACCAACGCCAACTATGCGGCCCTGGCCGGGTGGGTGCAGCGGACCGACTGGATCGACTTCCTGCCGGAGCGGGAGGAAATCCGTTCGACCACCTCGGTCTGTCTGAAGTTCGTCGATCCGCGCATCGCGGCGATGGACGAGGCGGGCCAGAAGGCCTTCGTGAAGCGGTTCAAGGCGCTGCTGGAAGGCGAGGGGGCGGTCTATGACATGGAGCCGCATCGTTACGCCCCGCCGGGCCTGCGTCTGTGGTGCGGCTGCACGATCGAGACGGCGGACGTCGTGGCCGCGACGCCGTGGCTGGAATGGGCGTTCCAGACGGCGGTCGGCGAGTTGGCGGGATAATTCTGCACCTCATTCCGTCCGAGTGGGGCGACTCCGGACGATTCAGGGGTTATAGGCTCCCACCGCATTCTGGATTGCGGAGAAACGGTCTTGGCGAACGTCGCGGTGGTCGGCGCCCAATGGGGCGACGAGGGCAAGGGCAAGATCGTGGACTGGCTGTCCAATCGCGCCGACATGGTGGTGCGGTTCCAGGGCGGCCATAACGCGGGCCACACCCTGGTCGTCGACGGCAAGGTCTACAAGCTGGCGCTGCTGCCCTCGGGCGTGGTGCAGGGCAAGCCCTCGATCATCGGCAACGGCGTGGTCGTCGATCCCTGGCACCTGGTCGGCGAGATCGAGAAGATCCAGGCTCAGGGCGTGGCCATCACCCCCGACATCCTGACCATCGCCGACAACGCTTGCCTGATCCTGCCGATCCATCCGGCGCTGGACGTGGCGCGCGAGGCCGCCGCCAGCGCGCCGGGCGCCAAGATCGGCACGACCGGTCGCGGCATCGGCCCGGCCTATGAGGACAAGGTCGGCCGCCGCGCCATCCGCGTCTGCGACCTGGCCAATGAAGAAGACCTGAAGGTCAAGATCGACCGCCTGCGCTCGCACCACGATCCGCTTCGCGCCGGTCTGGGGCTGGAGCCGATCGATCCGGCGGCCCTGCTGGCGCAACTGCTGGAGATCGCGCCGAAGATCCTGCCCTACGTCAAGCCGGCGTGGCGCGTGCTGGATCAGGCCCAGAAGGCGGGCAAGCGCGTGCTGTTCGAGGGAGCGCAGGGCGCCTTCCTGGACGTGGACCACGGCACCTATCCCTATGTGACGTCGTCCAACACGGTCGCCGGACAGGCGGCGGCGGGCTCGGGCATCGGTCCGCGCGGCGTCGGTTACGTGCTGGGCATCGTGAAGGCCTATACGACCCGTGTGGGCGAAGGGCCCTTCGCCTGCGAACTGAACGACGAGGTCGGCCAGCACCTGGCGGTGGTGGGGCGTGAGATCGGCGTGAACACGGGCCGGTCGCGCCGCTGCGGCTGGTTCGACGCCGTGCTGGTGCGCCAGTCGGTGGCGATCAACGGCATCGACGGCATCGCCCTGACCAAGCTGGACGTGCTGGACGGGCTGAAGACGCTGAAGATCTGCGTCGGCTATCGCATCAACGGCGAGGTGCTGGACTATTTGCCGTCCAGCCTGAAGGATCAGGCCTCGGCCGAGCCGGTGTTCGAGGAGTTGGAAGGCTGGACCGAGAGCACGGGCGGCGTCCGCAGCTTCAAGGATCTGAACGCCCATGCGCTGAAGTATGTGCGGCGGATCGAGGAGCTGATCGGCGCGCCGGTGGCCCTGCTGTCGACCAGCCCCGAGCGTGACGACACCATTCTGATGCGCGATCCCTTCCAAGGCTGAGTTTACATTCTGGCACAAGGCAACGACGCCTTAACCCGTCGAGCATAGGGTCGGGCTCTGGAATGGAGCTCGCCCCGTGTTCGCCCTAGACGCCAAGACGATGCAGAGGATCGCGCCGGTGGTGCGGCGCGTGCTGATCGTCGATCCCAATCCCGCCGCCGCGCGCCTGCTGATGGACCTGCTCAAGGGGTTTGGATCGCGTGAGGTGGTGGTCGAAGGCGACGAGTCGCGCGTGCTGGACCTGGCGCGGGAGATGGAGCCGGGGCTGATCTGCACCGAGCGGGCGGGGCCGAAGCTGGACGGCGAGGCTCTGGTGCGGCGTATCCGTCGCTCCAGCCTGTCGTGCCGGCGCGCGCCGATCATCATGGTCACAGCCGAGGCGACCGCCAGCGCCATCAAGGGCGCGCGGGACTCCGGCGTGCATGAGTTCCTGAGAAAGCCCTTCACCAGCGGCGACCTGCAGCGGCGGATCGAGAACCTGGCGACCAAGCCGCGCGACTGGGTCGAGGCGGTGGGCTATGTCGGACCGGACCGGCGGCGCTTCAACTCGGACGACTACGCCGGCCCGCAGAAGCGACGGGCGGACAAGCCGCGCTCGGGCGCCGAGGCCGCGGTGGCGGTCAAGGATCAGGCGATGCGGATCCTGTTCTCGGCCCTGACGCAGTTCGACAGCGACCCGTTGCAGGCCGTGCGCGCCATCAAGCAGCAGGCCGAGACGCTGAAGGCGCTGGCGATCAAGACGGGCGATGCGCCGCTGGCCATCGCCGCAGCCGGACTGGACACGGTGCTGGCCGCCGGAGCGCCGACCAGGGCTTCGCTGACGGCGCCGGTCCAGGCGGTGCTGAAGCTGGCGCCGCCCGAGACCCTGGCGCGAGCGGGGTAGGGCGTCCTGGCCGCCGTCAGGCGTCGACCAGGTTTCGCTCTTCGGCGGCCGCGCGCATGGCCTTCTGCAGCTTTTCGAAGGCGCGGACCTCGATCTGGCGGACGCGCTCGCGGCTGACGCCGTACTGACCGGCCAGTTCCTCGAGCGTGACCGGGTCGTCCTTGAGCCGGCGCTCGGTCAGGATGTGCTTCTCACGGTCGGTCAGCTCTTCCATGGCCTCTTGCAGCAGGCCCATGCGGATCGACTTTTCCTCGCTCTCGGCCAGTTCGGTCTCCTGGCTGACGGCGTTGTCGTCGGCCAGCCAGTCCTGCCACTCGCTTTCGCCGTCGGCGCGCAGGGGAGCGTTCAGCGAGGCGTCGCCGCCGAGACGGCGGTTCATGTCGATGACGTCCTGCTCGGTCACGCCCAGCTTGGTGGCGATGTGCGAGACGTGGTCGGGGTGCAGATCGCCTTCCTCGAAGGCCGAGATCTGGCTCTTGGCCTTGCGCAGGTTGAAGAACAGCTTCTTCTGCGCCGCCGTGGTGCCCATTTTCACGAGCGACCAGGAGCGCAGGATGTATTCCTGAATGGACGCGCGAATCCACCACATGGCGTAGGTCGCCAGGCGGAAGCCCTTGTCGGGGTCGAATTTCTTGACGGCCTGCATCAGGCCGACGTTGCCTTCCGAGATCACCTCGCCGATCGGCAGGCCGTAGCCGCGATAACCCATGGCGATCTTGGCCACGAGGCGCAGGTGAGAGGTCACGAGTCGGTGGGCGGCCTCGGTGTCCTGGTGTTCGCTCCACCGCTTGGCGAGCATGAACTCCTCGTCCTTGGTCAGCATGGGAAACTTACGGATTTCCGTAAGATAACGGGACAGTCCCTGTTCGGGCGACATCACCGTCAGCGTATTGTTGGCCATATGGTCCCTCCGGCTGCATGAGCTGGCGCTACGGTTCCGACCACATGACGTGCATCTTCACCTCGCCCCTCAACTGACAAGATGGGAATCCGTTGCCCGAAGCGGAAGGGGCGGATTGTCCCAATTCGGCGGCGACGGTCCGTCGTCGTCAGTCATCTATCTAGCACAGATGTTGTTGCGAATAAAGTGGCTGGGCGAAGGACCTATTTCGGACAACAGTCGGCGTCAGCCGGCCGAGCAGCCGCCATTGACCCCTTGCCAGCCGGTCTCTGCTGGCGTTGATGCGCATTTGAGAAACCGGCTCCCATAGCGCCGGTCGCGGAGCCGCTTATTTTCATGTTCAGCCTCCTGAACCTCCAGAGCCTGTTCGGGCTGGTCGTCATCGTCGCCCTCTGCTGGGCGATCTCAGAGAACCGCCGCGCCTTTCCGTGGCGGCTGGCGATCGGCGCAGTGCTGGTGCAGGCGGCTCTGGTGCTGGCGACCTTCGCCATCCCCGGCTCGCAGGTGGTGCTGGACGGCATCAACAATGCGGTGAAGGGGCTGGAGCTGGCGACCGAAGAGGGCACCAGGTTCGTCTTCGGCTTCCTGGCGGGCGGGGATCAGCCTTACGCCGTGGCCAATGAGGGCGCGCTGTTCACCTTCGCCTTCAACGTGCTGCCGCTGATCCTGGTGATCTCGGCCCTGTCGGCCCTGTTGTGGCACTGGAAGATCCTGAAGTGGATCACCCTCGGCTTCGGCTTCCTGTTTCAGCGGACCATGGGGCTGGGCGGCGCCTCGGCGCTGGCGGTGGCGGCCAACGTCTTTCTGGGGATGATCGAAAGCCCCATCGTCATCCGCGCCTATCTGGACAAGCTGACCCGTTCGGAAGTCTTCCTGATGATGGTGGTCGGCCTGGCCACCGTCGCCGGTTCGACCATGGTGGCCTATGCGACCATTCTGTCGCCGGTCCTGTCCAATGCTGCGGGGCACGTGCTGGTGGCCTCGATCGTCTCGGCCCCGGCGGGGGTCATGCTGGCGCGCGTCATCATCCCCGAAAAGCCCGGCGAGGGCGGGGCGGTCGCCGACTACAACTCGGCGCTGAAATACGACAGCGCTGTCGACGCCATCGTCAAGGGCACGTCCGACGGCCTGATGGTGGTGCTGAACATCTCGGCCGTGCTGATCGTCTTCGTGGCCCTGGTGGCCCTGGCCAACATCATCCTCGGCGGCTTCGTCATCGCCGGCGAACCGCTGACGGTCGAGCGCATCCTGGGCGTGCTGTTCGCGCCCGTGGCCTGGCTGACCGGTGTGGAATGGGCCGACGCCCACAAGGCGGGCTGGCTGCTGGGGGTCAAGCTGACCCTGACCGAGTTCGTCGCCTTCATCGAACTGGGCAAGGTTCCGGCCGCCGAGATGAGCGAGCGCACCCGGATGCTGATGACCTATGCCCTGTGCGGTTTCGCCAACATCGGCTCGGTCGGGATCACCGTCACCGGCCTGTCGGTGCTGATGCCCGAGCGGCGCGAAGAGGTGCTGGGGCTGGTGTGGAAGGCGCTGTTCGCCGGCTTCCTGGCGACCCTGATGACCGCCTGCATCGTCGGGGCCTTGCCCGCCGCCGTCTTCGCCTAGTAGCGTCGCGCAGGGCAGCCGAAGGGACCCTTTGATGAAGCTCTATGAAAGCCGCCGCGCGCCCAATCCGCGGCGCGTCCGCTGGGTCATGGCGGAAAAGGGCGTGACCGACGTCGAGCGGGTCGAGATCGAGCTTCTGGCGGGCGAGCACCGCACACCGGCCTATCGCGCCAAGTTCGGCGTGCCGCATGTCCCGGCGCTGGAGCTGGACGACGGGACCTGCCTGACCGAATCCATCGCCATCTGCCGCTATCTGGAGGCGCTGCACCCCGAGCCGAACCTGTTCGGCCGCGATCCGAAGGAGCAGGCCATCATCGAGATGTGGATGCGGCGGTGCGAGATGTATCTGGCCAATCCGATGATGCTGAACGTGCGCTTCACCCATCCGGCCCTGGCCGCGCTGGAGGCGCCTCAGCCCCAGGTCGCCGAATACAACCGCCTGGGCGCCGAACGCTTCATGAAGACGCTGGATCGGCATCTGGCGGATCATGAGTTCATCGCCGCCGACCGCTTCACCATCGCCGATATCGTCGGGGCCGTGGGTCTGGATTTCGCCCGCCTGGTCAAATACCGGCCGCCCGAGGAGCTGACGCATCTGGCACGCTGGCTGGAGGCCTGTCGCGCTCGTCCGGCGGCGGCGGCGGGGATGTGATCCGGCCTTGCGCACTCTGACTGTGCCGGACCGCTGGCTGGCCCTGCTGCTGGCCGCCCTGGCGGGCTATGTCGACAGCCTGGGTTTCCTGCATCTGGGCGGGGTGTTCGTCTCCTTCATGAGCGGCAACACCACGCGCCTGGCCGTCAGCCTGGCCGAAGGGCGGTGGCTGGCGGCGGGCGCGGTGGGGGGCGTGCTCCTGCTGTTCATTCTGGGCGCCATGCTCGGCGCCCTGGTCGCGGGCGGGAAGGGCGCGCGCTCGCGCAGTCGGGTGCTGGCGCTGGAGGC
>DGIZ01000046.1:0-422 GCA_002386585.1 Brevundimonas sp. UBA4609
CGCGGGCCGCGCCCTCGGCCCGCCCGCCGGCGGTCTCGCCCAGTTCGCCCAGGTCGGCCCCGGCGCAGAAGCCGTTCGCCTTGCCCGAGGCCAGGATGGCGCCCTTGATCGAAGCGTCGTCGCGGATGGTGGCGACGATGGCGTCGATGTCGGCCACGGCGCTGTCGGTGAAGGTGTTCATCGTGCGCCCCGGCACCTCGAACAGGAAGGTGGCGACGCCGTCGGCGTCCACCGAAACGGTGAAGTTGTTCATGTCGTTGTCCTGACTGTCAGATCGCGATCAGACGCGCTCGATGATGGTGGCGGTGCCCATGCCGGCGCCGACGCAGAGAGTGGCGAGGCCGGTCGCCTTGTCGGTACGCTCCAGCTCGTCCAGCAGGGTGCCCAGGATCATCCCGCCCGTGGCGCCCAGCGGGTGGCCC
>DGIZ01000046.1:602-4814 GCA_002386585.1 Brevundimonas sp. UBA4609
GTGGCGCCCAGCGGGTGGCCCATGGCGATGGCGCCGCCGTTCACATTCATCCTGTCGTGCGACACCTTCAGCTGCTGCATGAAGTACATGACCACCGAGGCGAAGGCCTCGTTCAGTTCGAACAGGTCGATGTCGCCGATGCTCATGCCCGCGCGGGCCAGGGCCTTCTGCGTCACGGCGACCGGGCCGGTCAGCATGATGGTCGGCTCCGAACCGATCGAGGCCGAGCCGACGATGCGGGCGCGGGGCTTCAGCCCCATCTTCTCGCCCATCTCCTTGGTGCCGATCAGGACGCCGGAGGCGCCGTCGACGATGCCCGAGGAGTTGCCCGCATGGTGCACATGGTCGATCGCCTCGATCTCGGGATAGCGCTGACGCATCACCGAATCGAAGCCCGCCGCGCCCAGGCCGGCGAACGAAGGCTTCAGGGCGCTCAACGTCTCGACCGTGGTGTCCGGGCGGATGAATTCGTCGTGATCCAGCACCGTCACGCCCGCGTGCTTGACCGGGACGATGGAGTTCTTGAAACGGCCGGCGGCCCAGGCGGCGGCGGCGCGCTTCTGGCTCTCGGCGGCAAAGGCGTCGACATCCGTGCGGCTGAAGCCGGCCAGGGTGGCGATGGCGTCGGCGCCGATGCCCTGGGGCGCAAAGCCGGTGGTGAAGGCCACGTCCGGGTCCGCCGACCAGGCGCCGCCGTCCGAGCCCATCTTGACCCGGCTCATGCTCTCGACGCCGCCGCCGATGGCCGCGTCCGCCTCGCCGAAGACGACCTTGGCCGCCGCCGTGTTCACGGCCTCAAGGCCCGAGGCGCAGAAGCGGTTCATCTGCACGCCCGCCACCGTCTGGGCCAGACCGGCGTTGAGGGCGGCGACGCGGGCGATGTTGGCGCCCTGCTCTCCGATCGGCGCCACGCAGCCCAGGATCACGTCGTCGATCAGGCAGGTGTCGAGGTTGTTGCGGTCGCGCAGGGCCTGCAGCACCTGGGTCGCCAGGGAGATGGCGGTCACTTCGTGCAGGCTGCCCTTGGCGTTACCCCGGCCGCGCGGCGTGCGCACGGCGTCATAGATATAGGCTTGTCTCACAGGTCGGTTCCTCGTGCAGGGATCAGGCGTCGCCGGGCGCGCGCGGCTGCGGCGCAGGCGTCAGGGAGAAGCGGGGGGCCGGGGCCGGCTGCACCACGCCGTTCAGGGTGATGAAGGCCTCGCGCGCCTTGTTGTGCGGATGCTCGGGCGCCTCGACGAAGGACAGGACAGGCGCGAAGCAGGCGTCCGTTCCCTCCATCAGGGCGCGCCATTCCTCGCGGGTCTTGCGGCGGAAGATGTCGGTCAGGCGGGCGCGGCGCGTCTCGATCCCGCCCGGCTCGTTCTGGTCCAGGAACAGGGGATCGTCCGACAGCCCCGTCGCCTGCAGCATCCGCGCGTAGAACGGCGGCTCGATCGAGCCGATGGCGATGAACTCGCCATCGGCGGTCTCATAGGTGTCGTAATAGGGCGCGCCGGTGTCGAGGTAGTTGGCGCCCCGCTCATCGCTCCAGATTCCCTGGCCGCGAAAGCCCCAGATCATCCCCATCAGCAGGGAGGCGCCGTCAGTCATGGCGCAATCGACGACCTGGCCCTTGCCCGTGCTCCGCGCCGACAGGACGCCCGCCAGCATGCCGAAGGCCAGCATCATGCCGCCGCCGCCGAAGTCGCCGACCATGTTGATCGGCGGGGTCGGCTTCTCGCCCCTGCGGCCAAAGGCGTTCAGGGCGCCGGTGATGGCGATATAGTTGATGTCGTGGCCGGCGGCGTGAGCCAGCGGCCCCTCCTGGCCCCAGCCGGTCATGCGGCCGTAAACCAGCTTGGGATTATCGGCCAGCAGCACCTCAGGCCCCAGACCCAGCCGCTCCATGACGCCGGGGCGATAGCCCTCGATCAGACCGTCGGCGTCGCGGATCAGAGCGCGGGCGGCGGCCCTGCCCGCTTCCGACTTCAGGTCCAGCTCGACCCGCGAGCGCGACCGAGCCAGCACGTCCGAGGGATCGATGCGCACGCCCGGACGGGCGATGCGGATCACCTCCGCCCCATGGTCGGCCAGCATCATCCCCGCAAACGGTCCCGGGCCGATGCCTTCCATCTCGACGATCTTCAGGCCCGCCAAGGCGCCGCTGGAAACAGCCGCGGCGCTCATCGACGCCGGCTTCCGTAGATGTGGTCCGTCATGACCGTTCCTCCCGCAGCCCCCTTGGCGGGGCTTCATGCGGTGATCGGACGGGAGACCAATCTTGTCAAGAAATTTGACTTAAGCGACGTCCGGCCGTCGCTCTGACGATCCTTCCGAGCCGCCCAGGAAGTTGCGCAGACCTTGGCGCAGCGCCTCCAGATTGCCTTGGCCGACCGCGTCTTCCAGCTCGCTCTCCAGTTCTCGCAGGACCTTCTGCGCGTCGTCGCGAATGGCCTGGGATTCCGGCGCGAAGCGGACGATGCGTGCGCGCTTGTCGTCAGGATCAGGCGCCAGCTCCAGCAGTTTGCGGTCGACCATCTCGGTCAGGAACTGACTCATCGCCTGGCGTGAGACTCCCAGGTTCTCGGCCATGCGGGCGGCGCGGGTCTCGCCGTTGGCGACGTTGACCAGAATCAGCGACTGCGACCGGCCCAATCTCCCCCAGCCCCGCCTGTCGAGACGCGACTGAAGCTGTTCGTCGAACCAGTAAAGGGTCCGCACCAGATCGAGCATGAGCAGGGGGCGATTCATGGGGTCAGTGTCGCCGTCCGCCACGCCCCCGCAAAGCCCCAAAACGTCGTCATGTCGATTTTTAGTCAACTTACTTGACATTTATATTCATCCAAAGCGAACCTCAGCGTCCCAACAGGGAGGATTGAACATGACGGGCGAAAAGCTCGCGGACCGGCGCATTCCCACCGGCAAAGATTTTCTGGCCCCCGAGGCCGTCGCCGCCCTGACCCCGGCCGAACTGGTCGCGCGGGTCGCGGCGCTGAAGCCCATGATCGCCGCCGCTTCGGCAGAGGCGGAACGCCTGCGTCGTCCGGTGGACGAGGTGTGGGACGCCCTGCGCGCCACCGGTTATTTCTACATGTATGTGCCGCGCAAATTCGGCGGGCTGGAGTTCGATCCCCAGGCCTATATCGACGCCACGCTCGAGATCTGCGAAGCCTGCCCCTCGACCGGCTGGACCGCCAGTTTCGCCGCCGAGCACAACTGGCTGATCGCCCAGTTCCCCGAGCAGACCCAGGCCGAGGTCTGGGGCCGCACCCCCTATGTCATCGCGCCCAGCCTCGCCGCCCCTCCGGGCAAGGCGGTGCGCGTCGATGGCGGTTTCCGCATCAGCGGCCGCTGGAAGTTCGGCACCGTGGTCATGCACGCCGACTGGGTCATGCTGAACGCCATGGAAAGCATGGGCGAAGGCAAGCCGCCCGTCGTGCGCATGGTGCTGGTCCGCGCCGAGGACGTGAAGGTGCTCGACACCTGGTTCATGAGCGGCATGGCCGCCACCGGGTCCAACGACATCGTGGCCGAGGACCTGTTCGTGCCTGAGGCCTACACCTTCGTGGTGTCCGAGGTTCGCACCGGCCGCGGCAACGGCTCCCGCATCCACGACAACCCGCTCTACAGCGCGCCCATGCTGCCGCAGTTGTGCGTGACGGCGGCCCTGCCCTCGGTCGGCGCGGCCCGCGCGGCGGTCGAACTGAGCCGGCGGCGGCTGACGGTCCACACCAAGATGGGCGGCCAGTCGACCCAGGTGGACAAGCCCGCCGCCCAGATGCGCCTGGCCCGCGCCGACCTTCTGGTCCGGTCGGCCGAACTGTCGATCCGCCAGGCGGCGAACGAGAATCTGACGCTTTCCGCCTTCAGCGACGAGGAGCAACTGCCGCACCGCCTGCGCCTGCGGGCGCAGATCGCCTACGCCGTCAGCCAATGCCTGGAGGCGGTGCGCACCTGCTGCGACTCCTCGGGTTCGGGCCTCTATGCGCTCGACAATCCGATGCAGCGCATCCTTCGCGACATCGAGGTCATGGCCAGTCACATCGTCTACGACATGGACGTTTCGACTGAACTTCATGGCCGATCGATGGTCGGCCTGCCGCCCAACTCCATGCTCACCTGACGGCTTTTCCAGTCCCTCACTGGCCCCCTCGCGGGGGCCCTTTTTTTGGCTGAATTCCCATTGGGTTGTTGGTGGGATTTCCCCAGACCCGCTCATCCCCGCGGAAG
>DGIZ01000047.1 GCA_002386585.1 Brevundimonas sp. UBA4609
GCCGGCGCGCCCTCGACGGGAGCCGGGGCGGCGTCTCGCGAGGCGCCCACGCGCGCGGTGCGGATCACTTCATCGCCGCCGCCCATGACGCTGCTGCTTTGTGCGCAGGCCGAGGTTCCCCCCGCGATCAAGGCGGATAAGGCGAGGGCGGAGAGCAGGCGGGAGCGGATCATCATCGCCTTCTCTTTAGGACGGGACGGCCTTCGACCTCAACGCGAAGTCGAAGGTTTCTCGCCGATGGCGTCCATTCGATCCTCGGCGGGATCGTCCAGCAGGCCTGGTTCGGGCGCGACGATGGTCTCGGCCGTATGCGCCGCGCGACGCACCTTGAGCACGGCGCCGACGGCGAAGACGGCCACGGCCACCCAGATGAAGACGAAGGAGGCGATGCGCAGCGGCCCCAGGGCCTCGCCTTGCAAGGCGCCGATGATGAAGACGATGGTCGGCGCCAGGAACTGCAGAAAGCCCATGCTGGACAGCGGCATCCGCCGCGCCGCCCAGGCGAACAGGGCCAGGGGAATGACCGTGGCCGGTCCGGCGAACAACAGCCACAACGTCGCCGAGGGCGAGGCGGTGAAATGGCCCGCGCCCGTACTTTCGATGTGGATCAGCCAGATCAGACCCGGCAGGGCCAGCAGCAGACACTCCAGGAACAGCCCCGTCTGGGCGTCGACCGAGACGCGCTTCCTGATGATGCCGTAGGCCGCAAAGGTCAGGGCCAGGATGATCGAGACCCAGGGCGCGTGTCCGAGGGCTATGGTCTGCAGCAGCACTCCGACCGCCGCCAGCGCCATGGCGATCTTTCCGGCCCAGTCGATCTTCTCACGGAACAGCCACGCCCCCGCCGCCATGTTCAGCAGCGGATTGAGGTAGTAGCCGAGCGAGGCGTCGAGGGTCCGCCCGTCGTTCACCGCGATGATGTAGGTGGTCCAGTTCCCCGCGATCAACACCGCGGACATGGCCAGCCAGCCCAGCACCTTGGGCTGGCGCAGCACGACCATGACCTGCGTCCACTGGCGCGACAGCATGACCAGCAGCGCGGCCCAGACCAGGCCCCAGACGGCCCGGTGCCCCATGATCTCCCAGGCGTCCGCCCCCTGATGGCCCATCTGCTGGAACACCAGGGGCACGAACCCCCAGATCAGGTAGCAGAACACGCCCGCCGCCAGGGCGGCGCGGGCTTCGGAGGCGGGAGCAAGGGAGGCGCTCACTCTGGTACCTTTCGACCCCCGCCGCATCGCCGACACGGCGGGGGTTCAACACATATGACGCCCCTCAAGCAGCCTCGCGCCGCGCGCGAGGCGTGAGGGACCTCTGCTTACACAGTCAAAGTGCGATAGCCGCTCTTGGGCGAGATGACGCCGGTCTCGTCCAGCAGCTGGGCGATCTGAACGGCGTTCAGGGCCGCGCCCTTGCGCAGGTTGTCCGACACCACCCAGAAGGACAGACCGTGCTCGACGGTCGGGTCCTTGCGGATACGGCTGACATAGACGGCGTGCTCGCCCGCAGCGTCGACCGGGGTGATGTAGCCGTCGTGTTCCTGCTTATCGACGACCAGGACGCCCGGCGCCTCGCGCAGGATCTCGCGGGCTTCGTCCGGGGCGATCGGACGATCGAACTCGACCGTCACGGCTTCGGAGTGACCGACGAAGACCGGCACGCGCACGCAGGTGACGGTCAGCTTGATCGACGGATCGATCATCTTGTGCGTCTCGTCCCACATCTTGGCTTCTTCATCGGTGTAGCCGTCCTCGTTGAAGGCGCCGATGTAGGGAATGACGTTGAAGGCGATCTGCTTGGGGAATTTCTTCGGCGTGGCGTCGCCCAGGCCGTAGATGGCCTTGGTCTGGTTCCACAGCTCGTCCATGCCTTCCTTCCCGGCGCCCGAGACGGACTGATAGGTCGAGACGACGACGCGCTTGATCTTGGCCGCGTCATGCAGCGGCTTCAGCGCCACCACCAGCTGGGCGGTCGAGCAGTTGGGGTTGGCGACGATGTTCTTCTTCGTCGCCAGCTTGGCGGCGTCCGGGTTCACCTCCGGCACGATCAGCGGCACGTCCGGGTCCATGCGGAAGGCCGAGGAGTTGTCGATGACGATGGGACCGGCCTTGCCGATCTTCTCGGACCATTCGCGCGACACTCCGCCGCCGGCGCTCATCAGCACCAGGTCGACGCTCGAGAAGTCGAACTGCTCGATGTCCTCGCACTTGATGGTGCTGTCGCCGAAGGAGACCTCGACGCCTTTGGATTTTCGAGAGGCGATCGCGTGCATTTTCTCGACGGGGAAGTTCACTTCCTCGAGGATGGCTAGGATTTCCCGGCCGACATTGCCTGTGGCGCCTACGACGGCGACGCGATAGCCCATGATGAAATCATCCTTTGTTCGGGGGCGTTTGGGAGAAACGCTTCTGCATTTGGGTCCTTCGCAGCCGCGAAGCAACCAGAATCCTCCAATTCGGCGCCGGAATCCGCGAACGCCTTCCCCCGGCCCCATCGGGGAGCTATCTGCTGGCCATGACCTCCCGCATCCGCAACGCCTACGACATCCGCGTGGAAGAGGGCGTGATCACGCCCGAACCGGCCCAGGCCGCCCTGATCGGCGCGCTTGAACGGCTGGAGACCGACCTGTCGAAGAAGGGGCTGTTCGGCGCCCTGCCCGAGGTCAGGGGCATCTACATCTGGGGCCCGCCCGGACGCGGCAAGTCCATGCTGATGGACCTCTTCTATTCCTCGACGCCCGAGCAGAGGAAGGTCCGCGCCCACTTCCACGCCTTCATGGCGCGCATCCACGACCTGGTGAAGCAGTGGCGCGACGGAACCCCGCGCAGCCGCAAGGCCGTGTTCGGAACCGCCAAGGGGGACGATCCCATCCCGCCGATCGCCGCCCTGATCGCCTCTGAGGCCCGGCTGCTGTGCTTCGACGAGCTGCAGGTGACGGACATCGCCGACGCCATGATCCTGGGTCGGCTGTTCGAAGCCCTGTTCGAAAAGAAGGTGGTGCTGGCCGTCACCTCGAACCGCGCGCCCGAAGACCTCTACAAGAACGGCATCAACCGCCAGCTCTTCCTGCCCTTCATCGACATCATCCGCCAGCGCTGCGACGTGGTCGAGACGGCGGGCGCCCGGGACTTCCGCCTGGACCGCATGGCCGGGGCCAGGGTCTGGTTCTCGCCCCTGGACGCCGAGGCGCGGCAAGGCTTCGAGACCCTGTGGTCCGACCTGAAGGGCGGCGAGCCGGAGGAGCCCATCGCCCTGCCGGTGCTGGGCCGTGAGGTGAAGCTGGAGCGCACGGTCGGCGGCATGGCGCGCGCGACCTTCAACGAGCTGTGCGGCCGCCCCTTGGGGCCGCAGGACTATCTGGCCGTCGCCCGGCGCTTCCACACCCTGTTCCTGGCCGACGTGCCCCTGCTCAGCCCAGCCAACCATCATGAGGCGCGCCGCCTGGTGACGCTGGTCGACGCGCTTTACGAGGCCAAGACCCGCCTGGTCGTCCTGGCTGAGGCCGCGCCCGAGGCGCTCTACACCGAGGGCGTCGGCGCCTTCGAGTTCGAGCGGACCGTGTCCCGCTTCAACGAGATGCAGAGCGAGGCCTGGCTGGAGCAGCGCGAGGAAGCCGAGGCGGCGTAAACTCCTTTCCGCTCATCCCGGCGGACGCCGGGATCCAGTACGAACCTCGCGCACCGCATTTTAGAGCGCTTCTTAGCCAACGCCGCATTGGCGGCCAAAGCACTGGTTCCCGGCGTCCGCAGGGATGAGCGGTTGCCAGGAATGGCGCATGAAAAAGGGCCGCCCCCGAAGATGCGGCCCTTTCCAATTTAGACGCCCAAGCGCTCAAGCAGCGCCCTTAAGCCAAGGAAGGCTCGATATCCTTACAGGCCTGAATGAGGCCCTGGACCGAGGCGACCGACTTGGCGAACATCGCCTTCTCGTCGTCGTTGGTGGTGAACTCGATGACCTTCTCGACGCCGGCGGCGCCGATCAGGGCCGGGACGCCGACGTAGAGGTCCGACAGGCCGTATTCGCCCGACAGCCACACGGCGCACGGCAGGACGCGCTTCTGGTCCAGCAGGTAGGACTTGGCCATCGCAATCGCGCTCTCGGCCGGGGCGTAGAAGGCCGAGCCGGTCTTCAGCAGGGCCACGATCTCGCCGCCGCCCTTGCGGGTGCGATCAACGATGGCGTCCAGGTCGGCCTGCGACAGGAAGCCCGCAGAGACCGCGTCCGGCAGCGGCAGGCCGCCGACCGTCGAGTGGCGCACCATCGGCACCATGTCGTCGCCGTGACCGCCCAGGGTCCAGGCGTGGATGTCCTGCACCGACACGCCGGTCTTTTCAGCCAGGAAGTAGGCGAAGCGGGCCGAGTCCAGCACGCCGGCCATGCCGATGACCTTCTCCTTGGGCAGGCCTGAGAACTTCTGCAGGGCCCAGACCATGGCGTCGAGCGGGTTGGTGATGCAGATGACGAAGGCGTTGGGGGCGTGCTGCTTGATGCCCTCGCCGACGGCCTTCATGACTTTGAGGTTGATGCCGATCAGGTCGTCGCGGCTCATGCCCGGCTTGCGCGGCACGCCGGCGGTGACGATGCAGACGTCAGCGCCCGCGATGTCGGCGTAGTCGTTGGCGCCCTTCAGGGCCACGTCCTGACCGAAGACGGCCGAGGCTTCGGCGATGTCCAGAGCCTTGCCCTGGGGGGTGCCTTCGGCGATGTCGAACAGGATGACGTCGCCCAGCGCTTCGCGCGCGGCCACGTGGGCCAGGGTTCCGCCGATCATTCCGGCGCCGATGAGGGCGATCTTCGCGCGAGCCATTCAGGTCTCTCCAGTCGATATTGCGTGTGCGAAACGGTAGTCGCTGGAACGGCGGTCTAGACCTGTCGGCGGGTCGCGGCAAGCGTTCCGCGTTGCGCCTTTCGTCGGGGCCTGCGAGGCTGCGGTCATGGCCAAACCCACGGACGCTCCCCCGACGACGGACGCCGCCTATGAGGCGCGCGCCCTGGCCGAGGCCCTGGCCTGGCGCGACCGCCAGCTGAAACGGCCCGGCCTGTGGGACAAGGCCACCCGCGCGACCCAGGACCGCATCAACCGCGTCATTCCCGAGCGCGTGCACGAGATCGTGACCGGCGCCGTCCAGCAGATGACGCGCGGCCTTCTGGCCGGGTCGGAGTGGGCCACCGCCCGCCCCCTGGCCGAAGGCGCCCTGCAGGAGCGCGAAGCCAGGGTCCGCGCCCGCGTCGAGCTGTATCGCACCACCGCCAGCATCGAGGGCGGGGTGGCGGGGGCCGGGGGCTTCCTGATGGCGGCGGCGGACTTTCCGGCCCTGATGGCCATCAAGGTCAAGATGCTGTTCGAGATCGCCGCCCTGTACGGCTATTCAGGCCGCGACCTGAAGGAGCGGGTGATCGTCCTGCGCATCTTCCAGCTGGCCTTCTCCAGCGCCCGGCATCGCCCCGAGGCCCTGGCCGCGCTGGAGGCCGCCATGCGCGCGCCGCATGATCCCGACGCCCTGAAGGCCTTCGACTGGCGCAAATTCCAGCTAGAGTACCGCGACTACATCGACGTGGCCAAGCTGGCCCAGTTGCTGCCCCTGGTCGGCGCGCCGATCGGGGCCGTGGTCAACTGGCGCCTGACCCAGCGTCTGGCCGAGACGGCGATGAACGCCTATCGCCTGCGCCTTCTCGCCGATCAGGACGCCGCATGAGCTTCACCGCCGACCCCGCCTTCGAGCCCGCCTCCGTCTTCGCCGTCGACTGGCCCCTGTGCCAGGTGCGGCTTCAGGACGACGGCCGCTTTCCCTGGCTGATCCTGCTGCCGCGCATCCCCGGCGCGGTCGAGCTGGAAGACCTGTCGTCCGAGCAGCGCGCCCTTCTGAGCGAGGAGATCGTCCGCGCCGGCGCCGTGGTGCGTGAACTGGGCGCCCTGCGCGATGCGCCCGTCGACAAGCTGAACATCGCCGCCCTGGGCAATGTCACGGCCCAGCTTCACATCCATGTCGTCGGCCGTCGCCGCGACGACCCCCTGTGGCCCGATCCGGTCTGGGGGCGTCCCGGGGCGGTTCCGTGCACAACTGAAACGCGCGATGCGGCCCTGGCGCACGTCGCTTCCTTCTGATCCGAGCCTTGGGGACCGACTTTCGTCCGGAATCGGCCCCCTTCGTTGACACCCCCCCGTCTGCGTCACTAAAGCCTGTTGCACTGCAATCCGGCCCTGAAATTCCTCGGGTTTTTTGAGAATCATTCGCATGTCGAACACTCCCACGGCTGCGGGCGAAACTGGCGACCGGACGGGCCGCTACGTCCGTCACCCCAACGGGCACGTCGCACCGATGTCGCCCTTCACCGATATCTGGCGCTGGCACATGACCATGGTCGCGTCGATCCTGTTCCGCGTCACCATCGGCGCGGCCAGCGTGGGCGCGATCCTGCTGCTGGGCTGGGTCGCCGCCACGGCTTCCGGCCCGGACGCCTTCGCCTCGGTCGCCGCCTTCTCGGGCTCGCCGTTCGGCCTGTTCATCTGGTTCGGCCTGACGTGGGTGCTGTTCTCCTTCCTGCTGAACGGCGCGCGCCACCTGATCAACGACACCGGTCGTGGGCTGACCATCAAGTCGGCCAATCTGCTGGCGCAGATCGCCGTCTGGGGCCCGATCGTCCTGGCCGTCCTGTTCTGGGTCGTGCTGTTCGCTGCTGGAAAGGTTTCGCTGTGAGCGCCGCGCCGAAGTTCAAGAACAATGTAAAAATCTCCGAGCGTCACGGCGCCGGGGAATGGAAACTCGAGAAACTGGCCCTTCTGGCCCTGATGCCGCTGGGCCTGTGGGTCCTGTCGTCGGGCTTCACCCTGGCCGGCGCCGACTACGGCGCGGTCGTCGCCTGGTTCGGCAGCACCCTGAACGCCGGCCTGCTGGCCGTGACGGCGGTGGTCTTCTGCCTGTTCGCCAGCCTGGCCTGGAAGGTGATCCTCGAGGACTACGTCCCCGCTTCTTCCCGCTCGTCGCTGATCCTGGTGTCGAACCTGGTCTTCCTCGTGCTGGCGGCCGCCAGCGTCTTCTTCATCGTGCGTCTGGCGCTGGGCTCGGCCCCGCTGCCGGCCGGAGTCTGATCCCGCCATGGCTGCATACGAGCTTATCGATCACGAATACGACGTCGTCGTCGTCGGCGCCGGGGGCTCCGGCCTGCGCGCCGCCCTCGGCGCCGCCCAGCAGGGCCTGAAGGTCGCCTGCGTCACCAAGGTCTTCCCGACCCGCTCCCACACCGTGGCGGCCCAGGGCGGCATCTCCGCCTCGCTCGGCAACATGGGCGAGGACAGCTGGCAGTGGCACATGTACGACACCGTCAAGGGGTCGGACTGGCTGGGCGACCAGGACGCCATCGAATATCTGGTCCGCAACGCGCCGCAGGCCGTTTACGAGCTGGAACACTGGGGCGTGCCCTTCAGCCGCACCGATGAAGGCAAGATCTACCAGCGCGCCTTCGGCGGCATGACCCGCAACTTCGGCGAAGGCCCGGTTCAGCGCACCTGCGCGGCCGCCGACCGCACCGGCCACGCCATCCTGCACACCCTGTACGGCCAGTCGGTCCGTCGCGAGGTGAAGTTCTTCATCGAGTATTTCGCGCTGGACCTGATCATGCAGGACGGCGCCTGCACCGGCGTCACCGCGCTTCAGCTCGACACCGGCCAGCTGCACCAGTTCCGCGCCAAGATGGTGGTGCTGGCGACCGGCGGTTACGGCCGCGCCTATTTCTCGGCCACCTCGGCCCACACCTGCACCGGCGACGGCAACGCCATGGTGCTGCGCGCCGGCCTGCCGCTGCAGGACATGGAGTTCGTGCAGTTCCACCCGACCGGCATCTATGGCGCCGGCTGCCTGATCACCGAGGGCGCCCGCGGTGAAGGCGGCTATCTGACCAACTCTGAAGGCGAGCGCTTCATGGAGCGCTATGCGCCGACCGTGAAGGATCTGGCCCCGCGCGACATGGTCAGCCGCTCCATGACCATCGAAATCCGCGAAGGCCGCGGCGTGGGTCCGAACAAGGACCACATCTTCCTGCACCTGGATCACCTGGATCCCAAGATCCTGCACGCCCGTCTGCCGGGCATCTCGGAATCGGCCAAGATCTTCGCCGGTGTCGACGTGACCAAGGAGCCGATCCCGGTCCTGCCGACCGTCCACTACAACATGGGCGGCATCCCGACGAACTATCACGGCGAGGTGCTGACGCTGCGCGACGGCAACCCCGACAGCGTGGTCCCGGGCCTGATGGCCGTAGGCGAGGCCGCCTGCGTCTCGGTGCACGGCGCCAACCGTCTGGGCTCCAACTCCCTGACCGACCTGGTGGTGTTCGGCCGCGCC
This sequence comes from Brevundimonas sp. UBA4609, assembly GCA_002386585.1. Taxonomy (GTDB): domain Bacteria; phylum Pseudomonadota; class Alphaproteobacteria; order Caulobacterales; family Caulobacteraceae; genus Brevundimonas; species Brevundimonas olei. The sequence goes on from DGIZ01000047.1 coordinate 8,343, forward strand.
GTCGGCCTGCGCTGCGGCGAGGTCGTGGACAAGAACTCGGCCGTGCCCTCGGCCTCCAAGGCCCAGACGGACGAGCACCTGGCGCGCCTCGACCGCTTCCGCAACGCCTCGGGCTCGACCCCCACGGCGCACCTGCGTCTTGAGATGCAGCGCGCCATGCAGGCCGACGCCGCCGTCTTCCGCACCGGCAAGACCCTGGACGAAGGCGTCCAGAAGCTGCGCTCGATCGACGCCGCCGGCTCGGACATCAAGACCACGGACCGCGGCCTGATCTGGAACACGGACCTGGTGGAGACGCTGGAGTACGACAACTTGATCGCCCAGGCCCTAGTCACCATCGAAGGCGCGGCCAACCGCACGGAATCGCGCGGCGCCCACGCCCGCGAGGACTATCCGGACCGCGACGACGTCAACTGGATGAAGCACACCCTGGCGTGGAAGCGTCCGGGCGAAGGCGTCCAGATCGACTACCGTCCGGTGCACAAATACACGATGACCGACGAGGTCTCGTACATCGAGCCCAAGGCTCGGGTTTACTAAGGGGGATCGCAGATGGTTCAGCTCAACCTCCCGCGCGGCTCCAAGCCCACGACCGGCAAGGTCCACAAGGCCCCGGCCGGCGCCAAGAACATCAAGACCTACAAGGTCTATCGCTACGACCCGGAGACGGACGCCGATCCGCGCTGGGACTCGTACGAGGTCTCGACCGACGATCACGGCCCCATGCTTCTGGACGCCCTGATCCACATCAAGAACGAGATCGACCCGACCCTGTCGTTCCGTCGCTCGTGCCGCGAAGGCATCTGCGGCTCGTGCTCGATGAACATCGACGGCCGCAACACCCTGGCCTGCACCAAGGGCTGGGACGAGTGCTCGTCGCACAACATCACCATCGCCCCCCTGCCCCACCAGCCGGTGGTCAAGGACCTGGTGACGGACCTGTCGCTGTTCTACGCCCAGTACGACTCCATCCAGCCCTACCTCCAATCGGACACGCCCGACCCGGAGAAGGAGCGCCTGCAGTCGCCCGCCGACCGCGAGAAGCTGGACGGCCTCTACGAGTGCATCCTGTGCGCCTGCTGCTCGACCTCGTGCCCGAGCTACTGGTGGAACCAGGAGGAATACCTCGGCCCGGCGGCCCTGCTGCAGTCCTACCGCTGGATCTCGGACAGCCGCGACGACGCCACCCAGAAGCGTCTCGACGACCTGGAAGACCCGTTCAAGCTGTATCGCTGCCACACGATCATGAACTGCGCCCAGGTCTGCCCCAAGGGGCTGAACCCGGCCAAGGCGATCGCCGAAACCAAGAAGCTGATGGTTTCGCCGTCGCGCAAGAAGACGGCCGCCTGATCCAGCCGATCAGGACGAAAGAAGGACCCCCGGAACCGCCTGGTTCCGGGGGTTTTCCTTGGCCGGCGCGTAGCAAGGCTTGCCAACCCTGCATCCAGAGTTAAGACCGCTTCCATGCCCAAGATCACCTACATTGAACACGACGGAACCGAGCACACGGTCGAGGTCAAGAAAGGCCTGTCCGTCATGGAAGGCGCGATCCGCAACAATGTACCGGGCATCGACGCCGATTGCGGCGGCGCCTGCGCCTGCGCCACCTGCCATGTCTATGTCGACGAGAACTTCGCCGCCGAGACGGGCCGCGCCTCGGCCATGGAGGAGTCCATGCTGGACTTCGCCGAGAACGTCGAGCCGAACAGCCGCCTGTCCTGCCAGATCCGCGTCACCGACGACCTGGACGGCCTGATCGTGCGCCTGCCGGAAAGCCAGCACTGAAATGATCGACGCCCGGCTGCTGGACGCGGTCGGGTCCCTGGCGGGGGCCCATGCGCGGCCGGGCCACATTCCTGTTATCGGGATCGCCGGAGCGCAGGGCTGCGGCAAGACCACCCTGGCGCGCGCCGCCGCCGCCCGGCTGGGCGCGGCGCATCTGTCGCTGGACGACGTCTATCTGACAAAGGCCGAGCGCCAGGCCCTCGCCCGCGACGTCCACCCGCTGTTCGCCGTGCGCGGCCCGCCGGGAACGCATGACCTCGGGCTGCTGGAACGCGCCATAGCCGCCCTGCGCGTGGCCGCAGCCGACAGCCGCACGCCGCTTCCCGCCTTCGACAAGCTGGCCGATGATCGCGCGCCCAGAACGGACTGGCCTGTGTTTGCGGGCCGCCCCTCGGCGGTGCTGATCGACGGCTGGTGCCTAGGCGCGACGCCGCAGGCCGAGGCTGACCTCGCCGCACCGATCAACACTCTGGAAGCCGAGCAGGACGGCGAAGGGAGATGGCGGCGCGCCGTCAACGCCGCACTGGCCGGGCCCTACGCCGAAGTCTTCGCCCGCTTCGACGCAATGCTGTTCCTCAAGGCGCCGTCCTTCGACGCCGTGCTGAACTGGCGCTGCGAGCAGGAGGCGGGGCTGATGGGCCTGCCGCCCGCCGATCTGCCGCCCGCGCGGCGCATCGAACTGGCCGTCTTCATCCAGCATTTCGAGCGCATCACCCGCCATATGCTGGCGGGCGGGGTTCGCGCGGACATCACCATAACGCTGGACCGTCAGCGTCGCCCCTTCTCCCCTTGAGGGAGAAGGAAGCGGTCAGTCCGCCGGCATCCGGCCGTAGTTGACCGCGATGCGGCCGATCAGGCCCTTGACGATCAAGTCGACGGGCGAGCCTTCGCGATAGTCGCCCGCCGCGACGAAGTTGACCCGGTCCTCCGAGATCAAACGATGGATCTTGTCGTGGTCGCGCGGGGTGCTGTCAGGATCGTAGACGGCGATGGAGAAGCCGCCCTTGGTGTGCATCATCTTCATGGTCGGCACATCGGTGTCGCCGTCGCCCAGGAAGATCATGCGGTCGAAGGGGATGGGGCGCTCCTCGTCCGGGATGAAGCGGTTGATGCGCTCATCCTCCCAGTGGTTGTGCACCCCCTTGTTGATGCGGAACAGATACTGGGTCTTGGTCGTGTAGTTGACGCCCACGGCGGGCCACACCGCCACGTCGTCCTCGTCATAGGCGTATTTCGAGGCGAAGACGTGGGTGAAGGCCTCGGCGATGGGGCAGCCCTCGATCATCTCGGTCAGGCCCGCCGAGATGATGTAGTGCTCGATCTCCAGCCCGAACTGGGCGCCGAAGGCGTTCATCCGGTCGAACCAGGAGCGATCGCGCAGGCCCTCGAACAGGGCCACGTCCCGGCCGTGATCGCGCAGCGTCTGGCGCGTCACCGGCGCGCCCTGTTCGCGCGCGGCCAGCAGCATCATCTGCATGTACATCAGGATGCCGTCGCCGTCCGAAGCGATGGTCCGTGGACGGACGGTCTCATTCCAGAACTGGGCCGGCGTCATCCCGATCGAGGGGATGAAGCTGACCTCCTGCATGTTTCCTCGCGCCAGGGTGCCGTCGAAATCATAGATGACGGCGGTCTTGAGCAGGGGGCGGGTCGTGTCGGCCATGAGGACGTCCTGGAAGGCTTGGACACGCCCTCTAGCACGACTGGACGGTTCAGATCAGCCCAACAGCAGTTCCGGCGCGGCGGTTGGCGCCGTGGCCTCGACCGGCAGGTGCAGGATGAAGGCCGCGCCCTTGCCCGGTTCGGACTGGACCTCGGCCCAGCCGCCGTGCAGTTCGACCAGAGCCTTGACCAGGGCCAGGGCCACGCCCGGCCCGCCGCGCTCGCGCCGCACGAAGCGGTCGAAGACGTGGGCCTGCAGGTGATAGGGGATGCCCCGGCCGGTGTCCTCGACGCGGATGCGGACCTCGCCCGGTCCGGCCTCGGCGGTCAGGCTGACGGCGCCGCCTTCGGACACGGCGCGACAGGCGTTCTCCAGCAGGTGATCGACCGCCTGGGCGATGCGGCGGGCGTCGGCGCGGATCGGCTTCAGCCCGGTCGGGCAGGCCAGGTGCAGCGTCGCGCCGCGGCCCTCGACCTTGGCCCTGATCTTTTCCGCCGCCTCGTCCAGCAGGTCGCAGACCCGCACGTCGCCCAGGGTCAGCTCCATCTCGCCCGCGTCGATCTGGGCCATGTCCAGCACGTCGTCGATGGAGCGGGCCAGATGGCTGGCCGCCACGCGGATGGCGCCCGCGTGCTGGCGGCTGCGTTCGGGCAGGTCGCCCATGGCCTCCAGCAGTTCGGAATAGCCGACGATGGTCGTCAGCGGCGTGCGCAGCTCATAGGAGACGCTGCCGACAAACTCGCGCTTCAGCGCCTGGCTCTCGGCCAGAGCAGCCTCCTTGGCGGCCAGGGCCTGTTCCAGCTCGCGCCGAGCCGTCACGTCGAAGAAGGCGACCAGGGTGGCGCCGTCGGGCAGGGGGCGAGTCTGCCAGGCGGCGATGCGGCCGTCCTCGGTACGGCCCTCGCCGGAGATGGCCACGCGGCTTTCCGGGTCCGGATCGGCCACCCGCGCCTTCAGCCCCAGCCACAGGGCGGCGTCGGGCAGGACCGGGCGGCACAGGGCGGCCACGGCGTCGAAGTCGCCCGCCTCCATCAGCCGCTCGCCCGCCACGTTCCAGAAGCTCTCAAAGGCTTCGTTGTGCAGCCGCAGCCGTCCGTCCGAGCCGAACACGGCCACGGCGTCGTTCAGCTTGTCCAGCGTCGCGCGCTGGACCTGAATCTGAGCGTTGTAGCGGCTGCGAAGCTGCAGCTCGCCGGTGATGTCCGAGAAGATCAGCAGAATGCCGCCCAACGGGTGCGGCTGGCGCACCACCCGCAGCGTCCGGCCGTCGGGCAGGGACCAGCTGTCGTCCGGCGAGGCCTGGGCGGCGCCGTAGAAGTCCAGCTCCTCGGCCTTCCAGGCGGCATAGTCGACGACCTCGGGCAGCAGGCGCTTCTGGCGCAGTCGGTCCAGCAGTTCGGCGTGGGTCGGCCGCTCGTCCAGCCAGGCCGGATCGACCCCGAACAGCGACTGGAAGGCGGTGTTGTGGAAGGCCAGCCGCTTGGACGGGCCGAAGATGGCCACGGCGTCGGCCAGATGGTTCAGCGTCTCGTCATGGGCCTCCACGTGGCGGCGCAGGGTGTCGCGCGTCTCCTCGGCCTCGGTCATTTCGATGGCGAAGGCGATCACGGCGCCGCGTCCGCCGGCCAGCGGCTCTGCCAGGATCTTCCACGCCCGGCGCCGCCCGCCCGCCGTGGTCCAGCGGAAGCCTTCCTGACGCGCGTTCAGGCGCAGGGCCTCGGCCACCACGGCGTCGGCGCCCCGATCGAAGCTCAGCGTCCGACTGCGCGCCTCATCCAGCGTCTCGGCGCCCGTCTCCAGCAGCCAGGCGCTGTTGGCCCAGATCAGGTGGCCCGCCCCGTCCACCACCCAGGTCGGCGCAGGGGACTGCTCGGCCAGGGCGCCGGGGCCGGCCTCGCCGCCCTTGTCCGGTCCGCCCAGGCGCGACA
>DGIZ01000135.1 GCA_002386585.1 Brevundimonas sp. UBA4609
CACGACGCCCCGTCGGGCGTGGGCTGGACGCTGGAGAACGCCGTCCTGCCCACCGATGACCACGCGGCGCATGGACACGGACATGACCACGGCCCGGCCGTCGCCCCCAGCCTGAACCGCGTGCTTCAGACGGCGCGCGAACAGGACCTGCCCCGCCCCTTCACCGTCAGCATCCCCCAATCCTCCGAACTCGCCTGGACCGTCGCCCGCCAGACCCGCAAGGCAGAAGACGCCCGCAGCCTCTATGTCGACGGCGCCAGCGGGGCGGTGAAGGCCGACCTGCGCTGGAGCCAGTTCGGCGTCATGGCCAAGGGCTTTGAATGGGGCATCGCCGTCCACCAGGGAATGCAATACGGCTGGGTCAACCGTATCGTCATGCTGATCGGCTGCATCGCCGTCTGGCTGCTGGCGATCAGCGGTCTGGTCATGTGGTGGAAGCGCCGCCCGCCCAGCCTGTCGCTCCGGCGCTCCGGCGCTCCGGCGGCGCCGCCCGGCCCCCGCGCGAGAATGGCCGTGCTGTGCATCGTCATCCCCCTGTCCATCCTCTATCCCTTGACGGGACTGAGCCTCGTGGCCGCCCTGCTGCTCGACCGGGCGGTGCGTGCGTTCACCGGGTCCAAGCCCGTCGCAGCCTCTTGAGAAGGAGCTTCAACATGAAACGTCTGTTCGCCCTGTCCGCCGCCGCCCTTACCCTCGCCGCCTGCGGCCAACCCGCCGAAAAGTCGGCCGAAGCCGCCAAGGACGCCACCGTCGCGCCCGGCACGGTCCAGGTCGCCGACGCCTGGTGCCGCCCCACGCCCAACGGCGCCAAGGTCGGGGGCTGCTACCTGACCCTGACGGCAGGCTCCGACGACCGTCTGGTCAGCGTCTCGACCGCTCTGGCCCAGTCGGCCGAGGTGCATGAGATGAAGATGGAGAACGGGGTCATGAGCATGGGCCACCTGGCCGACGGTCTGCCCCTGCCTGCCGGAACCCCGGTCGAGCTGAAGCCCGGCGGCAATCACATCATGCTGATGGGTCTGCGAGATCCGCTGGTCGACGGCGGCGTGGCCTCCTTCACCCTGACGTTCGAGAAGGCCGGTCCCATCGGCGTCCACGCGGCTGTCAAGCAGCCGCCGGTGGTGGATTCGGAGGAGTAAAACCCTCTCTTGGCGGCGCGAGCCTGACAAACCGGCCCGAACCGGCTAAAGGCTCGCGCTCACGAGGATTACCATGGCCCTGAAAGTCGCGATCGTCGGCTTGCCCAACGTCGGCAAGTCCACCCTGTTCAACGCCCTGACCAAGACGGCGGCGGCCCAAGCGGCCAATTATCCGTTCTGCACCATCGAGCCGAACACCGGCGACGTGGCCGTGCCCGAGGCCCGGCTGAACGCCCTGGCCGCCATCGCCGGGTCGAAGGAGATCATCCCCGCTCGCATCACCTTCGTCGACGTGGCCGGTCTGGTGCGCGGCGCCTCCAAGGGCGAGGGTCTGGGCAACCAGTTCCTGGCCAACATCCGCGACTGCGACGCCATCGCTTTCGTGGCCCGCTGCTTCATCGACGACGACATCACCCACGTCGAGAACCGTATCGATCCCATCTCCGACCTCGAGATCATCGAGACCGAGCTGATGCTGGCCGACCTCGAGAGCCTAGAGCGTCGCCGCGTCCAGATCGAGAAGCGCGCCAAGGGCGGCGACAAGGAATCGCAGCTGAACCTGAAGCTGATCGACGCCGCGCTCGAGAAGCTGCGCGACGGCAAGCCCGCGCGTCTGGCCGAGGTGTCCAAGGAAGACCGCAAGGCCTGGGACATGCTGCAGCTGCTGACCGCCCTGCCCGCCCTCTACGTCGCCAACGTCGAGGAAGGCTCGGCCGCCGAGGGCAATGAGCTGTCGGCCAAGGTCGCCGAACGCGCCAAGGCCGACAACGCCCAGACCGTGGTCATCTCGGCCCAGATCGAGTCCGAGATCGCCGTGCTGGACGACGCCGAACAGGCCGAGTTCCTCGAAACCCTGGGTCTGGAGGAGCCGGGCCTGAACCGCCTGATCCGCGGCGCCTACGACCTGCTGGGCCTGCAGACCTATTTCACCGTCGGGCCGAAGGAAGCGCGCGCCTGGACCATCCCCGTCGGCGCCACGGCGCCGCAGGCGGCGGGCGTCATCCACACCGACTTCGAAAAGGGCTTCATTCGCGCCGAAACCATCGCCTTCGACGACTACGTCGCGCTGAAGGGCGAAGCGGGCGCCAAGGAAGCCGGCAAGATGCGCGCAGAGGGCAAGGCCTACGTCGTCAAGGACGGCGACGTCATGCACTTCCTTTTCAACAACTGACGTCATCATGCGGGGCGGTCAGAAAATCTGACCGCTCTCGCAGAAAAACTGAAATCCCATTTCGCGGCGAGCTTTGCTAAGGCTGGTGTGAATCGGCGCGCCTTGCGTCGAAAGCTCCCGGGGAAGCCATGAAGTTCGACACCCTCGCCGTGCACGCGGGCTATGCGCCCGATCCGACCACCAAATCGGTGGCGGTGCCCATCTATCAGACCACCAGCTACGCCTTCGACGACACCCAGCACGGGGCGGATCTGTTCGACCTGAAGGTGGCGGGCAACATCTACACCCGCATCATGAACCCGACGTCCGACGTGCTGGAGCAGCGTCTGGCGGCGCTGGAAGGCGGGGTCGCAGCCCTGACCGTGGCCTCGGGCATGGCGGCGATCACCTATGCCATCCTGACCATCGCCGAGGCCGGCGACAACATCATCGCCACGGGCGCCCTTTATGGCGGCACCTACAATCTGTTCGCCCACACCCTGCCTCAGTACGGCATCGAGGTGCGCTTCATCGACGCCGACGACATCGCGGCGGTGGCGGCCAACACGGATGGGCGGACCAAGGCGGTCTTCTGCGAATCCATCGGCAATCCGCTCGGCAATGTGGTGGACTTCGCCGCGCTGGCGGACGCCGCCCATGCGCAAGGCCTGCCGCTGATCGTCGACAACACCGTGCCGACGCCCTACCTGACCCGGCCGATCGAGCATGGCGCCGACATCGTCGTCCACGCCCTGACCAAATACATCGGCGGCCACGGCACCAGTATCGGCGGCGCAATCGTCGACGGCGGGTCCTTCCCCTGGGCCGAGCACAAGGACCGCTTCGCGCGCCTGAACACGCCCGAAGTCAGCTATCACGGCGTGGTCTATACCGAGGCCTTCGGCCCTGCCGCCTTCATCGGCCGAGTGCGCACGGTGCTGCTGCGGAACACCGGCGCGGCCATCTCGCCGTTCAACAGCTTCCTGATCCTGCAGGGGCTGGAAACGCTCGCCCTGCGCATGGATCGCCACGTCGAGAACGCCACCGCCGTCGCCCAATGGCTGAAGGCCCACCCCAAGGTCGACTGGGTCAACTACGCCGGCCTTCCCGAGCACAAGGATCACGCCCTGATCCAGAAGTATTTCGGCGGCAAGGCGTCCGGTCTGCTGACCTTTGGCGTCAAGGGCGGCCGCGAGGCCGGGGCCCGCTTCCAGGACGCGGTGAAGATCTTCACCCGCCTGGTCAACATCGGCGACGCCAAGTCGCTGGTCTGCCACCCGGCCTCGACCACCCACCGCCAGCTGTCGCCCGACGAACTGAAAAAGGCGGGCGTGACCGAGGACACGGTGCGTCTGTCCGTCGGCATCGAGCATATCGACGACCTGATCGCCGATCTGGATCAGGCTCTGGCCGCGGTCTGACCCACTCCTTTCTTCGTCATCCCCGGGCTTGTCCCGGGGACCCATAGACTCAGGCCTTTTGTATTTTCGCTCCGCGCCTCGATAGCCGCCGGCGTGTTTATGGATTCTCGGGACAAGCCCGAGAATGACGGAAAGAAAAGCGTTGGCAGGCGTCCGGGCATGATGCGCCCCTCCGCCCTGCCTCTCTTCCTCTGACGCGGCGCTTGGCTGTCGACTCCGCCGATCCGGCTCACTACGGTCCCGCCATCGAATTCCCCGAGAGGTAAGACTGTATGCGTCTTTCAACGTCCATCGCCGTTCTGGCGTTCGCCGCCTCGCTGGCCGGCGGCGCCGTCGCCCAGACCGCGCCCGCCTTCGACGCCGCGCGCATTTCCGAGGACATCCGCGTCCTGTCGGACGACAGCTTCGAGGGTCGCGGCATCGCCACCCCGGCCGAGCAGAAGGTCATCGACTATCTGAGCCGTCAGTATGCGGCGGCAGGCTTCGCGCCGGGCGGCGAGAACGGCGGCTGGACCCAGGCCGTCGGCCTGAACCGCTTCACCGTCTCCAACGTCTCGGGCCAGTTGAAGCTGGGCGACTGGAGCCAGCCGCTGACGCAGGGCCAGGAAGTCACCATGACGACCCGCCTGCCTTCCGACGGCGTCGACCTGAAGGACAAGCCGCTGGTCTTCGTCGGCTACGGCATCAGCGCGCCCGAGCGTCAGTGGAACGACTTCAAGACCGACGTGCGCGGCAAGGTGATCGTCGTCCTGGTCAACGACGCCGACTTCGAAGACCCGTCGCTGAACACCTTCGGGGGCGAGGCCATGACCTACTACGGCCGCTGGACCTACAAGTTCGAGGAAGCCGCCCGTCAGGGCGCGGCGGGCGTGCTGATCGTCCACGAGACCAAGCCCGCCTCCTATGGCTGGACCACGGTCGCCAACTCCTGGGGCGTGCCGCAATTCGACATCGTGCGCGCCGATCCGTCGGCCGAGCGCGTGGCGATGGAAGGCTGGATCCAGCGCGATCTGGCCGTCGACCTGTTCCGCCGCGCGGGCCTCGATTTCGAGCAGGAGAAGATCAAGGCGCGCAGCCGCGACTTCCAGCCCGTCGAACTGACCGGCGCCAGTCTGGACGCCCGGTTCGACGTCGCCGCCGACCGCATCGTCACCCACAACGTCATCGCCAAGCTGGAAGGCTCGACCCACCCGGACGAGACCATCCTCTACACCGGCCACTGGGACCACATCGGCATGGGCGAGCCGGACGCCAACGGCGACCGCATCTTCAACGGCGCCATCGACAACGCCTCGGGCACGGCGGCCCTGCTGGAGATGTCGCGCCAATGGTCGGCCGGACCGCGGCCTGAGCGCACCATCGTCATGATCAGCTTCACCGGCGAGGAAAGCGGCCTCTTGGGTTCGGAGTTCTACGCCGCCAATCCGCTGTATCCCCTGGAGAAGACCGTCGGCGGCTTCAACATCGACTCGGCCGCCGTCTTCGGTCGGATGAACAAGCTGGGCGTGACCGGCTACGGCCATTCGGAACTGGACGAGCCGGTGATCGCGGCGGCGGCGGCGCAGGGGCGCGGCTTCGTCGGCGACGCCGGAGCGGCGGCGGGCATCTACTTCCGTTCGGACCACTTCCCGCTCGCCAAGAAGGGCGTGCCGATGGCCTATCTGTCCTCGACGGGCGAATTCGTCGACGCTCCGATCGAGCCGCGCCAGGCCAAGGCCGCCGACTATCGCGCCAACCGCTATCACCAGGCGGCGGACGAATGGGAATCCGACTGGGACTATTCCGGCATGCTCCAGGACCTGGAGGTCATGTTCAAGGTCGGTCAGGATCTGGCCAACAGCCGCGACTGGCCGGAATGGAAATCCGGCTCGGAATTCGGCCCGGAACGCGCCAAGAGCGCCGCCCAACGCCGCTGATCCGGCCCGTCTGTCGAACATGACGAAAATGTAAGGGGCGGCCTCGCAAGGGGCCGCCCTAAGACTATAGGGAACGGCCTCATGGGGAAGGCCGAAGGAAACGCCATGCACCATCGCTTCATTCGCGGCGTCGCCGCCGCCGCGCTGATCCTCGTCGCGGGCGCCGCCTCGGCCCAGGACTTCTCGGCCCAGCGCCTGTCCGAGGATATCCGCGTCATCAGCGCCGACGACTTCCAGGGCCGCTATCCCGGCACGGAGGGCGAGAAGAAGACGCTGGACTGGCTGCAGGCCCAGTATGAAGCGATGGGGCTGGAGCCCGGCGGTCCCAACGGCCAGTGGCTGCAGGTCATCGACCTGAAGCGTCTGACGCCCCAGGGCGAGCCCGCCCTGACCTGGGCCGGAGCGGCCACGACGGGCCGCGCCCTGACCGCCGGAACCGACTTCACCCTGCGGGCGATGAACGATGCGGCCATGGGGCGGGTGATCGACGCGCCCGTCGTTTTCGCAGGCTACGGCATCCATGCCCCCGAGCGGGGCTGGGACGACTACGGCGATCTGGACGTGACCGGCGCGGTCGTCCTGGTCGTGGCGGGCGAGCCGGACGGCGAGCTGTTCAACGGCCCCTACGCCACCACCTATCAGTCCGCCGCCTATAAGGCCGACGAGGCCAGGCGGCGCGGCGCTGTGGCCGTTCTGACGATCGTCGACGGCGATGCAGGTTCGGCCGCCTGGCGGCGCGAGACCGCCGGCGCCGGACGCACGCGCACCCTGACCCCCGGCTCGGCCGAACTGACCCTCAGCGGCGCCGTCAACCGCGACGTCGCCGCCGAAATGGGCGTGGACCTGGCGTCGCTGAAGCCCCGCCTCGAGACCGGCGACTTCCGCGCCTTCGCGCTGGAGACGCGGATCACCGCCTCGGCCCATGAATCGGTCGAAATCCTGCGCACCCACAATCTGCTGGCGCGCATCACCGGGACCGAGCGCCCGAACGAGGTCGTCATCTATTCCGCCCACTGGGACCATGTCGGCGTCAATGAGAACACGGCAGGCGACGACAAGGTGTTCAACGGCGCCTGGGACAACGCATCGGGCACGGTCGGCGTGGTCGAGATGGCCCGCCAGCTGAAGGCCGCCCCGACGCCGAAGCGCACCCTGGTCTTCGCCCATATGGCAGCCGAGGAGATGGGCCTGCTGGGCGCCTACGCCTATGTCGCCGATCCGGTCTATCCGCTGGAGACGACGGTGGCCGACATCAACATCGACATGCTGCCTCTCAGCGGCCCGACCCGCGACGTGCCCATCTTCGGCAAGGGCCAGAACAGCCTCGAGGACGACCTGCAGGCCCTGGCTGAACAGGAAGGCCGCTACGTCTCCGACGACGGCCAGCCGGAACAGAATTTCTACTATCGCTCGGACCACTTCCCGTTCGCTCGCGCGGGCGTGCCGGCCCTGATGCCCTGGCACGGCGTGGATTGGGTCGAGGGCGGCCGCGAGGCGGGTCTGGCCGCCTGGAAAGCCAAGTTCGGCGCCGACTATCATCGCCCCAGCGACGAGTGGTCGGCCGACTGGGATCTGCGCTCGGCGGTCGAGAACCTGACCCTGCTCTATCGCCTGGGCCTGGACCTGGCCAACGGCGACGAATGGCCCACCTGGAAGCCGACCTCCGAGTTCGGCCAGGTCCGCGACCGCAGCGCGGCGGCCCGGCGTTGACACATCAGAAGGCAGGGCGGCAACGCCCTCGCCTGTCCGCACGTTGAAGCAGGGATGAAGCGCCCTACGCCCTCCTTGCTTGTCGTGCTGGCGACCTTGCTGACGGCCTGCGACCCGCCGGGACAGGTCAACCCGCCCACGGAGCCGGCCCAGCCCATACAGGGTCCGGGGACTTCGGCGCCTCCGCCACAGCGCCCGCCGGGGATGGAGCCGCTTATGCGCGGCGCCGGCGCGACCAGCTTCATCGGCCGTTGGGCGCCCACGGCCGAAACTTGCGCCCAGCCCGGCGATCAGGCCGCGCTTCAGATCACCACCACCGATCTGCATGGACGGGGACTGCGCTGCGTCATCGAATCCATCGACGAGCGCGGCCAGGGCTACGACGCCCTTCTCGACTGCGAGACGGTAAGCGGGCGCTCCTCCCGGCAAGTCCGGTTCGAGGCGACGAACGAGACGCTGCGGCTGATCCGCCTCGACAGACCCGACGAAGCGCCCCAGCGCCTGATCCGCTGCACCGCCCTCGCCCGCTGACGCGGACGCCGCCCATGAAAAAACCCGCCGGATCGCTCCGGCGGGTCGTTTCGTCTGCAAGGAGAGGACGCCTTAGTGAGCGACGCCCTTCCAGATGCGGCGATAGCTGGCGTAGGTCACGCCCGCGAAGGCCAGCAGGAAGATCAGCACGCCGAAGCCCATCTGCTTGCGCTCGACCATCTTCGGCTCGGACGTCCAGGCGATGAAGGCCGCGACGTCCTTGGACATCTGATCCACCGTCGCCTCGGTGCCGTCGTCATAGGTGACCTGGCCCGCGCTTAGCGGCGGCGGCATGGCGATGAAGCCGCCGGGCGGAACATGGCCCTCGCCCGTCCAGAACGGGGTCATGTCCCCGGCCATATAGGGGTTGTAGTGCTGGGTCTCGGTCATCTTCAGGCCCGCCGGCGGGGCCGAATAGCCCGACAGCAGCGAGTAGATGTAGTTGGCGCCGTCGTGACGGGCCTTGGCCATGACCGACAGGTCCGGCGGCATGGCGCCGCCGTTGGCCGCAGCGGCCGCCGTCGGGTTCGGATAGGGGTTGGGGAAGCGGTCGGCCGTGGTGGCGTCGCGCATCAGGGCCTCACCCGTCTCCGAGTCGATGTCGGCGACCTGGATCTCCTTGGCCAGAGCCTTCACGACAGGGTTGTCGTTCGGGTTCGGATACTTCGGATTCCAGAACGGGCCGTCCTTGTCGCCCAGGTTGCGGAAGTGCATCAGGTCCATGCCGTGGCAGGAGGCGCAGACCTCGCGATAGACCTTGTAGCCGCGTTGCAGCTGGCCCTGATCGAAGGTGCCGAACGGCCCGGCGAAGCTGAAGCCGCCGTCGCGCGGATGCTTGGCGCCCCCGGCGGCCATCGCCGGGGCGGCGATGGCGACCAGGCCGACAGCGGCCGTCACGGAGACAAGGATCTTGCGGAAGGACACGGTCTTTTTCTCGTTGCTCATCATCGCGCTCACGCCTTCTCGGCTGCGGTCGACGGGAGCACGGGCTCCGAGATCGTCGCCGGGATCGGCAGCGGCTTCTCACGCAGGCCGATGACCGGCATCAGCACCAGGAAGAAGACGAAGTAGTAGGCCGTCAGGAAACGCGTCAGCCACAGGTAGGAGTTCAGGTCGCCGTCGATCAGGGTGAAGGTCTTGAAGCTGCCGATCACCGGAGCGTCGGGCAGCTGCGCGCCGCACCAGCCCAGGCCGAAGCAGACGAACAGGAAGATGATGAAGAAGGTCTTCATCGTCGGGCGGTAGCGCATGGAGCGCACCTTGGACGTGTCCAGCCACGGCAGGACGAACAGCACCCCGATCGCCGCGAACATGGCCACCACGCCGCCGAACTTGTCGGGGATGGCGCGCAGGATCGCGTAGAAGGGCAGCATGTACCACTCAGGCACGATGTGCGCCGGGGTCTGCAGCGGGTTGGCCGGAATGTAGTTGTCGGCGTGGCCCAGGGCGTTCGGGTTGTAGAAGACGAAGACCGCGAACAGGATCAGGAACAGGATGATCGCGAAGCCGTCCTTGACCGTGAAGTACGGGTGGAAGGGCAGCATGTCCTTCTTGGCGCGGTCCTTCGGGATCAGGATGCCGACCGGGTTGTTCTGACCGGCGGCGTGCAGGGCCCACAGGTGCAGCACCACGCAGCCGGCGATGACGAACGGCAGCAGGTAGTGTAGCGAGAAGAAGCGGTTCAGCGTCGCGTTGTCGATCGCAGGGCCGCCGCGCAGCCAGATCAGGATCGGCTCGCCGACGACCGGAATGGCGCCGATCAGGTTGGTGATCACCTCAGCGCCCCAGAAGGACATCTGGCCCCACGGCAGGACATAGCCGAGGAAGGCGGTGGCGATCATCAGGAAGAAGATGACGCAGCCGACGATCCAGATCATCTCGCGCGGCGCCTTGTAGGAGCCGTAGTAGAGGCCCCGCAGCATGTGCAGATAGACGGCGATGAAGAACATCGACGCGCCGTTGGCGTGCACATATCGGATCAGCCAGCCGCCGTTCACGTCGCGCATGATGCGCTCGACCGAGGCGAAGGCCATGTCGACGTGCGGGGTGTAGTGCATGGCCAGGACGATGCCGGTGATGATCTGCGTCATCAGGCAGATCGCCAGGATGCCGCCGAAGGTCCACCAGTAGTTCAGGTTCTTCGGGGTCGGCAGGTTCGCATAGTCCATGCCGAAACGGATGATCGGCAGGCGGGTGTCCATCCACCGCTCGACAGCGGTTTTCGGGACGTAAGTGGATTCGTGATCGCTCATGGTTCCTCTGTCCGTCCTCAGCCGATCTTCACGCGGGTGTCGGACATGTATTCGTAGTTCGGCACGATCAGGTTCAGCGGCGCCGGACCCTTACGGATGCGACCCGAGGCGTCGTAGTGCGAACCATGACAGGGGCAGAACCAGCCGCCGTAGTCGCCGGCGTTGAAGGTCGGCACGCAGCCCAGGTGGGTGCACGAGCCGATGACGACGAGATATTTCTCGTGGCCGGCCTTGGTGCGCTCGGCGTCGGTCTGCGGCGGGCTGCCTACGGCGCCCTCGTCGATGACCTTGGTCAGTTCGGCCGGGGTGCGATAGCGCACGAAGACCGGCTTGCCCTGCCACTTGATGACGACCTGCTGACCTTCCTGAACCTTGGTCAGATCGAATTCGATCGACGCCAGGGCCAGGGTGTCGGCCGCCGGGTTCATCTGGTTGATCAAGGGCCACGCCACCATCACGCCGGCGCCGGCCGCAGCCGCGCCCGCCGCAATGTGGATGAAGTCGCGGCGAGTGGCGTCGCCACCCCCGTGTTGGCCGTCAGGCCCGTCAGCATTCACGACCGATTCGGCCACGCGTTTCACCTCTGCATCGCCGGCCGCCCGCCCCGACATGGAGCGTCAACCGAATGGAACCCTATCATGCGACGGCAAATCCCTGCCCGTCCGGCCTCGGTTTCGTCCGTCCCAGACAAGTCGCGGAAGCGATTTGCGAAACGGTCGCAACAAAAGCCGCGACAAGGCCCCGCCCCGCGCGTATGAGGGCCTTAGAATGCGTCTCGCCCTTTTTCAACCTGACATCCCCCATAATGTCGGCGCCTGCATCCGTCTGAGCGCCTGTTTCGGCGTGGAATTGCACGTCATCGAGCCCACCAGCTTTAATTTCGACGACCGCGCGATGAAGCGGGCGGCCCTGGATTACGGGCCCTTGTCCCATATGACGCGCCATTCCGACTGGGACGCCTTCCAGCGCGAGCGGGCGCCGGGACGGCTGGTGCTGTTCACCACGCGCGCGGCCGAACCCCTGACCGATTTCGTCTTCCAGCCCGACGATGTCCTGCTGTTCGGCAAGGAGAGCGCCGGTTCGCCCGACTACATCCACGCGGCGGCGGATGCGCGAATCTTCATTCCGATACGGCCGGAAACCCGGTCGCTGAACCTGTCGGTCAGCGCCGGGATCGGCCTGCATGAGGCGCTAAGGCAGATGAACGAATTGCCGACGCGCTGATCCTTCTCCCCTTGTGGGAGAAGGATTCCCTCGGATCATTCCGGCGCGCCGTCGTTCGGCAGTTTGGCCAGGCTCGGACGCTCGGCGCTCTTCGAGGCGGCGACGCGCTCGACGGCGCGCATGACGCGCAGCAGGTTCTCGCCCGAGATCTTGCGGATATCGGCTTCGCTCCACCCCCGGTTCATCAATTCGGCCAACAGGCGCGGATAGCCGTCCACGCCCTCCAGGCCGACCGGCAGGCTGTCCACCCCGTCATAGTCGCCGCCCAGGCCCACATGGTCGATGCCCGCCACGTCGCGGACGTGCTGAATGTGGGCGATGACGTCCTCGATCGTCGCCTTGGGCGCGGGATTGGCCGCAACCCAGGCGTCCACGCCGGCCTTGACCGCCGTCGGATCGCCGGGATTCAGCGCCGTCAGCCGCGTGGTTTCGGCCGCGCGGGCGGCGCCCCAGGCGCGCACCGGTTCGCTGATGAAGCCAGGCACGAAGGTCACCATGACGATTCCGCCGTTGGCCGCCATCTGGCGCAGCACGGCGTCGGGCACGTTGCGCGGATGGGCCGTCACGGCCCGCGCCGAGGAGTGTGAGAAGATCACCGGCGCCTCGGACACCCGGATGGCGTCGACCATGGTGTCCTCGGACACGTGGCTGAGGTCGACCATCATGCCCAGGCGGTTCATCTCCTTGACCACCTCCTCGCCGAAGGCGTTCAGCCCGTTCCATTTGGGCGCGTCGGTGCCGCTGTCGGCCCAGGTCGTGCTCTTGGAGTGGGTCAGCGTCATGTAGCGCGCGCCCGAATCATAGAATTCGCGCAGCAGACCCAGGGAGTCGTCGATGGAGTAACCGCCTTCCATGCCGATCAGGCTGGCGATCTTGCCCGCGCGGTGGATGCGGACCAGGTCGTCGGCGGTGGTGGCGAGTTCGAAGGTTTCGGGGTGTGCGGCGACGATGCGCTTGACCGTATCGATCTGTTCGAAGGTGGCCTTGGCCGCGTCGACCGGCGCCATGCTGGCGGGAACGTAGACCGACCAGAACTGACCGCCCACGCCGCCTGCGCGCAGACGCGGAATATCGGTATGCAGGCGCGTCGAGGTCGATAGATTCGCGTTCAGATCAACGCCGTAAGGGTCGTTCCCGAAGCCCTGACGCAGCGCCCACGGCAGGTCGTTGTGGCCATCGACCAGAGGCGTGCGCTTGAGGATCTGCATCACCCGCGCCTCTTGCGGCTGAGTTTGAGCCACGGTCGGTCCGGCCAGGACGGCGACGGAGGCGGCGGCGAGCAGGCTCGCGCGAAGTTTGGCGTTCAGGGCGATGCGGATCATGGTTTCCCCTCCTGGATACTCGGCCCGCTCGGTCGCCCCACGGCGCCGCTTCCTACGGGCGCGGTACGCTGGCACAGCTAAGGCGCTGAGGGAACCATCCGTACACCGCCCCCGCAGGTCGCCTTGTGATCTGGATCAAGGCCCCCTCGCCCGCACTGCGGCATCAGGCTCGCATCCGCGCACCCCGCCGGACTGTTCAGAAAGGCCGCGTCATGGTTGAAGCCCTCATGATCCAAGCTGACCCCGCCCTGATGATTGAGCGCCGCGAGCGCGCCCGCGTCTGGTTCGAGACCCTGCGCGACAAGATCCACACCGGTTTCGAGGCGCTGGAAGACGCCGCCCCCGCCGAACTGTTCGCCGGCGAGGCCGGCCGCTTCGTCCGCACGCCCTGGGACCGCAAGGAGGGCGGCGGCGGCGTCATGGGCATGATGAGCGGCCGCCTGTTCGAAAAGGTCGGCGTCCACTGCTCGACCGTCCACGGGACCTTCCCCGCCGACTACGCCAGGAACGTGCCGGGCGCCGAGGAAGACCCGCGCTTCTACGCCACCGGCATCAGCCTGATCTGCCACCCGGTCAGCCCCCGCGTACCTGCCGTGCACATGAACACCCGCCTGATCTCGACGACGAAGACCTGGTTCGGCGGCGGCGGCGACCTGACGCCTGTGCTGGATGCGGACCGCCGCGACGACCACCCCGACACCGTCGACTTCCACGCCGCCATGCAGAGCGCCTGCGACGCCTTCGACCCGGCCTGGCACGCCAAATACAAGCAGTGGTGCGACGAGTATTTCTTCCTGCCCCACCGCAATGAACCGCGCGGCACCGGCGGCATCTTCTACGACCACCACGACAGCGGCGACTGGGAGCGGGACTTCGCCTTCACCCAGGCCGTCGGCGAGGCCTTCCTGAAGGTCTACACGGACATCGTCGCCCGCCGGATGCAGGAGCCCTGGACCGACGCGGAACGCGAGGAACAGCTGATCCGGCGCGGCCGCTATGTGGAGTTCAACCTGCTCTACGACCGCGGCACCATGTTCGGGCTGAAGACCGGCGGCAACGTCGAGTCGATCCTCAGCTCCATGCCGCCCGTGGTGAAGTGGCCCTAAAAGGCCGAGGTTCAGGCCGAGACCTGATCGTTCGCCCGGTCCAGGGCTTCCGCGACCGCCCTGGTCAGGCCCGCCACGCTCAGCGGCTTGGTCAGATGGCCGTCGGCGCCCGCGCGATGGCTGGCCTCGACATGCTCGCTCATGGCGTTGGCGGTCAGCATCAGGATCGGCGTCGGCTCCGCGCCGATGCGGCGCTCGTGGGCGCGCATCTCGGTCGTGGCGGTCAGTCCGTCCATGACCGGCATCTGCATATCCATCAGCACCAGGTCGAAGCCCCCTTCGCGGAAGGCGGCCAGGGCCTGGGCCCCATCCTCGACCGTCGTCAAGTCGACTCCCAACGGTTCGAGCATGACTTCGACCACCTTGCGGTTGGCCGGATGATCATCGGCCAGAAGCACGCGCGGCGCGCCTGCACGTTCCATGGACGGCGGCGGCGCGGCCTGAACCGCCTCGTTCGGCGCCTCGTCTGTCGCCGTCGGCAGGGAAAGGTCGAACCAGAAGCGCGCGCCCTCGCCCGGCGGAGAATCGCAGTCGAGCTCCCCGCCCATCAGCCGGACCAGATCGTCTGAAATCGCCAGCCCAAGCCCGCTGCCGCCGAAACGGCGAGTGATGGAGCCGTCCTCCTGCTGGAAGCGATGAAAGATGCGCGACTTGAACTCGGCGTCAAAGCCGATGCCCGTATCGAGGACCGTGAAGCGCACGCGGTCCCCCTCTATCCGGGCGACCTTCAACGTCACGCTGCCTTCCTGGGTGAATTTCAGCGCGTTGCTGACGAGATTGGTCAGCACCTGGCGCAGACGCACGGCGTCGCCGAGCACCCGGCGCGGCAAGGCTGGGTCATACTCCAGCCGCAGCTCCACCCCCTTGCCCATGGCCAGCGGCGCCCACAGTGCGGAGACGTCACGCGACGCCTCCTCCAGGTCGAAGGGCGCAGGCTCGATCGTCACCTTGCCAGACTCGATGCGGGCGACGTCCAGAATGTCCGAGAGCAATCGCTCCAGGGTGACGCCGGACGACCGGATGATATTCACCAGCTCCCGGTCCTGCTGGCGCAGATCGCGCCCGGCCAAGGCTTCGGCCATCGCCACCACGCCGTTGAGCGGCGTCCGGATCTCGTGGCTCATATTGGCCAGGAACTCGCTCTTTGCGCGGTTCGCGGCCTCGGCGTGGAGTTGGGCCTTCTTCAGCCGACGAGACTGCCGCCTCTGCCAGAACACCACCAGAAGGACCGACACGGCGAAGGCGAGGCTTATGCCCAGGATCCAGTTCTGTCCCCGGATCACCGCGTGTTGCAGCTGGGTGTTGGCCCGGGCCGTCTCCAACTGACGTCGCCGCTCGGCCAACTGCTCCTGCATGTCGCCCGTCACCTGATGAATGCCCGCGCTGAATCGCAGAGACAGGTGAAGGTCGCGCTGACGCTGATATTCGCGCAGAACGTCAAAGGCTTCGGCCGCCCGGCCGGAAGCGAACAGAAGCTCGGCCTCAAGCAGGCGTTCGGTCGGATCGACTCCGCCGTTCGGAGCCAACTCTCGCAGACGCTCCAGGTCGCTGCGCGCGCCTGCCAGATCGCCCAGCCGCGCGCGCGCCACGCCCCTGGCCGGCAGGATATCGAGCGCCAGGAAGGCCTTGCCGTCGATCAGCGCTTCGTGCGGGGCCAGGCAGTCCAGCACTCCGCGCGAATCCCGCCGCGCATCGGCGAGGAAGGCGCACAGGGCGGCGTCATAGGCGCTGAGGCTTTCCAGGTTCGCGCGCTGGCTGAGCCGATGATGGGCCGCATAGTAAAGCTCCGCGTTCGACAGGTCCCCCACCTGAAGCGCCATCCGCGTCAGATTATAGAGGCTGTCGAAGTCGGGACGCGGATAGTCGGGATTGGAATCGTCGATCTCGAAACGGCGGAAGGCCGCCGCCGCTCCGGCCACGTCGCTCAGCTTCATCAGGCCCATGCCGGTCATTTCCCAGACCCCCGCGCGCGCAGTGGCGGCATAGGGGTCATGCACCGGGATCTCGCTTTCGGCCGTGGTCAGCAGGCGCAGGCCTTCGCCGATGCGGTCCTGATCCATCAGGGCCAGGGCGCTCAAGCGGGCCGCATGAGCCATGACGAACCAGTCGCGGCTCGTCCGCGCCGTGTGCGCCATCTCCTTCTCGACCGCCAGATCGCCCTGGTCGTAGCGGATGGTCAGGGCGTTCAGCCGCGCAATGGCCAGGTAGCGTTGGTCGTTCTGGGCCCGCGCCTGGGCCTCCAGGCGATTGTTCCAGAGGGTCGCCTCTTCGAAGTCCCCCTGGTTCAGAACCGTCCACGCGACGTGATAGAGCCGGTTCAGCCCCTCGCGGTCGCGCCGCTTCATGGCCTCCAGGCCAAAGGCCTCCAGCGCCGCGAAATTCGTGCGCGCGGCCCTCTGCTCCACGGCGCGGGCCAACTCCGCAGCCTGGCCGACGCCGGCCATGGCAGGCGCGGCCGTCGCCAGTACGGCGGCAGCGATCAAGGGCGCGCGGAGAAGGGGCACGAGACGTACGGGGGCCATCCCCCCGACTCTAGACCTGCGGAAGTTGCCTAAGGCTTAGCGCCGTTCGATGAAGCGCGCCTCGCCAGGACCCCGTTCAAGCCGAAACGCCGAGGTAGGCCCGAATCCAGTCGGCCAGCACAGCGCGGTCGTTCGGCTGGGCCAGGCTGGCGTGGGCCTGATCGACCAGGGCGTCGTCGATGCGTCCCCGCCGACCTTCCGTCAGACGGGCGGCGAAGGCCGGGTCGAACTCGGGATGGCACTGGAAGCTGATCGCGTCCTGCCCCCAGGCCAGGCCCGCATAGGGAGTGAACTCGCTGGCGATCAGCACGCGTGCGTCCGCAGGCGCGGCCACGACCTGATCCTGGTGCGATGCCGGAATGGCGATGGTCGACGCCGCCGGCGTCATCCAGGCTTCGTCGCTCAGCACGTCATAGCGGTGCAGGCCGACGCCCCAGCCCTTGTCGGACTTCTCGACCCGGCCGCCGAAGGCATGGGCCAGAATCTGGTGGCCGAAGCAGACGCCCACCAGCCGCGTCTTGCCCCGCGCGTCGCGCAGCCAGGCGGACAGGGGCGCGATCCACGGCAGATCCTCATAGACGCCCGCAGCCGACCCGGTGACGATCGTCCCGGCGAAGGCCGACGGGTCTTCCGGCAGTTCCCCCGCCTGAACGTCGAATCGATGGGTGGTTGCGCCCTCGCCCAGCATGGCCCGGAACTGGGCGGTGTAGTCGCCGAACGCCTCGGCCAGAGGGGCGGGCGGACGACCGGTTTCGAGGATGGCGATGGCGGTCATGAAATCCACTTGATCGACGAGGGAGGAAGGAAGCGTCAGCCCCTCGATTGCGGTAGAAGGAAGGCGAAAGCAATGAGACGAACCGCCCATGCCCTCTTCAGCCGACATCCAGGCCGATGCGCCGCTTGAAGACCCGATCGTCCTGATCAATGTCTTCAAGTGCAACGCGCCCCATCTGGACGAATTGATGGAGCATCTGGCCGCTCTTGTGCGCATCCAGACCGCCCTGCCCGGCTTCGTCTCCGCCACCCTGCATCGCGGACTGAACGGGCGGGTCGCCGCCAATCACGCCGTCTGGGCCAGCGCCGGCGCCTGGAAGGCCATGACGCGCCACCCTCAGGTCGTTGCGGCCATGGGGCCGATCCTGGCCATCGCCACCTTCGAGCCTCACCTCTACGAACCGGGCGAGGTCATCCAGGCCTAACCCGCGCGCCAGACCTCGGCCCGGCCGCCGGGATCGCCCAGCGCCTGAACCGTCCAGCCGCAGATTTCGGCCGCCGCCGCATCGGCGCCCGACGGCGCGTTGACGATCGTCATGGCGCAGCCGTTCATCTTCATCGGATTGTTCAGCGGACGCAGCCGCGCCTCGGCCACCAGCACGCGCGACAGCCCCGCCTGCTCCAGCCGCCGGATGAAGCCGTCGAAGGTCTCGAGATCCTTCAGCGGCGTCCAGATCGCCACACAGGCCGTCCGATCGGCGCCCAGAACGGCCGCCGCTGTCTCAGCCGAGCGGACATAGTCGTCGGGCCGCTCGAACGGCGGATCGATCAGCACCAGCGGCGCCTTCAGCCCCCGCGCCGCGCGCACAGCCTCCTCATAGCCGTCGCCCGCCCGCCCCGTCGCATTGTGCCACGGCGCCAGCGCCTCCTGCAGCAAGGCCTCGACCGGCGGGTTCAGCTCGAAGCCGCGATAGGAATCCTCAGCCCGCAAGGCTCGCGCCGTCAGCACCGGCGAGCCGGGATAGAAGCGCGCGCCGCCCTGCGGGTTCAGCGCGGCGACCTCGGCGGCCAGCGCCTCGATCAGCGGCGGCCGCGCCTCGGCGGTCATCAACCGCGCCACTCCGGCCTCGGCCTCACGCGAGCGGACCGCATCGCCCGACAGGTCATAGAGACCCGCCCCGGCATGGGTGTCCAGCACGCTCACAGGTCCGCGCGCCTGCCGCTCCTTCAACAGCCACAGCACAAGGGCGTGTTTGACCAGATCGGCGAAGTTTCCGGCGTGAAAGCTGTGACGATAATTCATGGCCGCTCGTCCCCCGCCCCCGTCATCAGGTCAAGTCGTATAAGAGAGCACGACGCCCCGGCTTCAGGATACGCCATGCTGATCGACCACCCCATCCTTTCCGACGAGGACCGCACGCCCTCTCCGGCCATCGCCGAAACGGCGCAGCACGGTCTGGCCCTGCGCCAACAGCACGGACGCGGCGGCACCGAGGTCGGGGTGCGCCGCGCCGAACAGCTGATGGCGCGTACCCCGCTCAGCGACCGCGACATCAAGTCGATGTACAGCTATTTCGCCCGTCACGCGGTGGACAGGCACGGCCGCCATTGGGCCGACCCCATCAAGCCCTCGGCCGGCTATATCGCCTGGCGACTGTGGGGCGGCGACAAGGCGCGCGACTGGATCAACAGCCTGCGCGCCCGCCTTCGCGAAGTCGGGATTTAGCGCTCGATCAGTCGGCCCAGTTCAGGACGACCTTGCCCGACTTGCCCGACTTCATGGCCTCAAAGCCCGCCTCGAAGTCCTGATACGGCATCTGGTGGGTGATCAGCGGCGACAGGTCCAGACCGGCCTTCAGCAGGCCCAGCATCTTGCGCCAGGTGGTGAACATCTCGCGCCCATAGACGCCCTTGATGGTCAGGGCCTTCAGGATGATCGCGCCCCATTCCGTCTCCATCGGCTTGGAGGGAATGCCCAGCATGGCCATGCCGCCGCCCATGATCAGGGTGTCGACGCACTGTTTGAAGGCGACGGGCGAACCCGACATCTCCAGCGCCACGTCGAAGCCGACCTTCAGGCCCAGCTCGTGCATGACGTCGCGCAGGTCTTCCTTGGTCGTGTTCACGGCGCGGACGCCGGGCGCAACCTTTTGCGCAAGTTCCAGGCGGAAGTCGTTGATATCCGTCAGGACCACAGTGCGCGCGCCCGCATGACGCGCCACGGCGGCGGCCATCATGCCGATGGGGCCGGCGCCGGTGACGATGACGTCCTCGCCCAGCAGATCGAACTGCTGCGCCGTGTGCACGGCGTTGCCGAACGGGTCGAGGATGGAGCCGATCTCATACGGCACCTCGTCCGGCAACTCGATGACGTTGAACGCCGGGGCCACGACGTATTCGGCGAAGGCGCCCTGACGGTTCACGCCGATGCCGCGTGTGTCGGGGTCCAGATGGAAGTGACCGGCGCGGGCCGCTTCGGAGTTCAGGTCGATGACGTGGCCCTCGGCCGAGACGCGCTGGCCGACCTTCAGGCGGCGATCCACGTCCTTGCCGATGGCGACGATCTCGCCCGCGAACTCATGCCCGGTGATCATCGGCACGGGCACGTTCTTCTGGGACCACTCGTCCCAGTTCCAGATGTGGATGTCTGTGCCGCAGACGGCGGTGCGATGCACCTTGATCAGCACGTCCTCATCACCCGCGACGGGAATGGGCGCGTCGATCAGCTCCAGCCCCTCGGCCGGCTTCGTCTTGGCCAGGGCCTTCATCGTGTCAGCCATCAGATAACTCCCAATTCCTTGCCGGCCGTCGTGAACGCCGCGACCGCTTGATCAATCTGCTCGAACGTATGCGCCGCCGACATCTGGGTGCGGATGCGGGCCTGGCCGCGCGGCACCACCGGGAAGGAGAAGCCGATGACATAAACCCCCAGCTCCAGCAGGCGCGCCGCCATGTCCTGGGCCAGCTTGGCGTCGCCCAGCATGACCGGGATGATCGGGTGCTCGCCCGGAAGCAGGTCGAAGCCCGCCGCCGCCATGGCCGAACGGAAACGCGCGGCGTTGGCGAACAACTGAGCGCGCAGTTTGTCGCCCTCATCTCCCGCAGCGATGCGGATGGCCTCCAGCGACGACCCGCAGACGGCGGGCGCCAGAGCGTTGGAGAACAGATAGGGCCGCGCGCGCTGCTTCAGCAGCTCCACGACATTCCTGCGTGCGCAGATGAAGCCGCCCATCGCCCCGCCCAGCGCCTTGCCGAAGGTGCCGGTGACGAAGTCCACCTCGACGCCGCAGTGCGCAAACGAGCCCTTGCCCTTGTCGCCCAGGAAGCCGGTCGCGTGGCAGTCGTCGACCATGATCAGGGCCTGATACTGGTCGGCCAGGGCGCGGATCTGGTCGATCCTGCCGATGTAGCCGTCCATCGAGAAAGCGCCGTCGGTGGCGATGATGATGTTGCGGGCGCCGGCGGCGCGCGCCTCCTTCAGCTTGGCCTCCAGATCGGCCATGTCTGAGTTGGCGAAGCGATAGCGCTGGGCCTTCGACAGACGCACCCCGTCGATGATCGAGGCGTGGTTCAGGCTATCCGAGACGATGGCGTCCTCGGCCCCGAACAGCGGCTCGAAAATGCCGCCGTTGGCGTCGAAGGCGGCGGCGAACAGGATGGCGTCTTCAAAGCCGAGGTAGTCGGCGATCGCCCGCTCCAGCTCCTTGTGGATTTCCAGCGTGCCGCAGATGAAGCGCACCGAGGCCGTGCCCGCGCCCCATTTCTCCTGCGCCTTGATCCCGGCCTGGGTGACGCGCTCGTCGCCCGCCAGGCCCAGATAGTTGTTGGCGCAGAAGTTCAGCACGTCGCGGCCGTTGACGGAGATCACCGGCCCCTGGCGCGAAGCGATGACGCGCTCGGGCTTGGTCAGCCCCTGGGCGTCGATATCGGCCAGCTCGGCGGAGACGCGGTCATAGAAGGCCTGGTTCGTATCTTGGGTCATGTTTGCTCCGCTACGCTGAATTCGAGCAGGTTTGAACCCCTAGTTTGCAGCGACCGGGGCAGGCTGAGCCGAACCATCGAGGACGGGCCGCAGGGGACTGACCTCAACCTGCCCGCCGCAAGGCGTGAAGGCCAGCGGCAGGGCGATCGCCGTCGTCGCGCCCGGCGCCGTCACGCGCACGGTCTTGGCCGAAGGACAGGTCGTCTCGCCCTTGTCCTCGTGCGGGATGACGGTCCAGGCTAGGTCGAACCAGGCGGCTTGCTGCGGACGAATTTCGACCGGCGTCGAGGCGCGGCCCTGGGCGAAATAATTGCCCGGCGCCTGCACGGCCCGAACGCTGGTCAGCAGCTTGCCCTCGTCGTCCAGCAGGCTGACGGACGGATAGCCGGTCACGGTGCAGGCGTCGGCGCCGATGTTCCGCAGCGCCAGGGTGGTGAGGCGATGCCCCATGCCGGCGTCCCCGCCCTCGACCGCCAGGCGGAGGTTTTCGGCGGCGCAGGGCGCGCCCGACG
>DGIZ01000093.1:0-5352 GCA_002386585.1 Brevundimonas sp. UBA4609
GCATTGTTCTTCTCCTTCTCCCCTTGTGAGAGAAGGCGCTACTCCCGCATCGTCCGGAGCGCGCCCAGGCGGGCGAAGGCCAGGGTCAGGGCCTTGCGGCGCGCGGGAGCGAGGGGCGTCGCCGGCGCCTCGCGCACCACCGCCCCGCCGAAGCCGTCAGCGACGATCAGACCCGGTTCGTCAGGCAGCACGCCCTCAGGAAACTCCGGCGCCACGGCGAAATAGAAGGCGTCGCAGAAGGGGCCGTACTCATGCCACTTCCGGTCGACGCGATAGTCGTCGATCCCCGACTTCACCTCGCAGATGACGATGTCCCCCTTCGGCCCCAGGGCCATGACGTCGGCGCGCCGTCCATTGGGCAGGCAGACCTCCAGCAGGGGCGCATACCCCATGTCCGCCATCAGCCGGGCGGCCCCGCGCGTGACGGACAGGGTCGTTTCGGGGCGGCTGAAGACCAGTTCGAGGTGAAGCGCGGCGGCGGGCATTCGCCTTTATGTTCCGCCTATGTTCCTATCGCAAGCGCTGCCGGTTCAGACGCCACTGATCCCGCGTCTGGCCCCACAGATTGACGGCGTGCTCATGGAAGGGCGGCGGCATGACGGCCGGTCCGCGATTGGTCGAACCCAGCCGTTCCGCCACCTTCTCCGACGCCCGGTTGTCCGGGTCGATGCAATGGATGACGTCCGCCCAATCCAGCACGTCGCAGGCGTAGTCCATGGTCGCGACGGCGGCCTCGATCGCATAGCCCTTGCCCGTGGCGTCGGGGTGCAGGCTCCAGCCCACCTCGCGGCCCGGCCAGTCATAGGGATGCAGCGGCCCGATGCGGCCCATCCACAGGCCGGTCGCCTTTTCGATCACCGAAAACATGCCCTCGCCATGCAAGGCCCACATGCCCGCGACCGAGGCGATGGTACGCCAGACCTGATGCTTCGACTGCGGCCCGCCGATGAAACGCGTCGTGTCCGGGTCGGCCTGAAACTCGGCCCAGCGCGGAAAATCATCCAGCGTCGGCGGACGCAGGAACAGGCGCTCGGTCTCCAGCGTCGGACCGAGAGGGGACGTCGGGCGATCGATCACAACAGATACTCGCGTTCCAAGGTGTAGACGCTGCCGTCGCCGGTCAGGACGCTGGAGTACAGTCCGAAGCGATCCACGCGGATCGGCGGCGACTTCAACAGGTTGTGCCCCGCGATCCAGGCGCCGATACGGTCCGGATTCGCCTGGGGCTTCAGATAGGCCAGGGTGACGTGCGGGCGGTATTCGCGCTTTTCAGGCGGGACGCCCGCCCGTTCGCCCGCCGCGCGGCAACGCCCGGCCAGGACGTTCAGCGGCTCCGACCGGTCCAGCCCGGCCCACAGGGTGTGGCTGCGATGGGCATCGCCGAAGGCGCCGACGCCGTTCAGGGTGACTTCGAACGCCCCTCCGCCCTCGGCGCGGGTCAGTTCCGACGCCAGATCGTCGGCCGTGCGCTCGGACGCCTCGCCATAGAAGGACAGGGTGACGTGCAGGGCGTCCAGCGGCCGCCAGCGGGCGCCGGGCAGGCCGGACTGGCGCCGCGCCAGGGTCTCGGCGACGTCCTCGGGAATGGCGATGGCGGTGAACAGGCGCAACATGCGACCCTTGGTAGCGGGCGGAACCGGCGGCCGGAAGTCCGGTTTTTCTTGCATGGACGTCTCCGCGTCCCGATATTTGAGCCACGGGCCGGGATATTTCCGGCCACATGGGAGACTTCTTTCGCGATGAGCGATTTCAACAACGGCTATGCGCGCCCGCTTCCGCAGTCGGCGGACATGTCCGTCGACGCCGGCCTGCGCGCCTTCATGCTGGGCGTCTACAACAAGCTGGCGATCGGTCTGGTCGTCGCGGGCGTCCTGGCCTACGTGACCGGCAACGTCCCGCCAGTGCAGCAACTGCTGTTCGCCCGTATGGACGACGGCCGCATCGGCCTGACGATGCTGGGCATGATCGTCCAGTTCTCGCCGCTGGTCATGCTGTTCGGCTCGATGTTCTTCATGAAGAACCCGTCGGCCAAGGGCGTGAACATGCTCTACTGGGCCGTGGTCGCCACCATCGGCGCGGGCCTGGGCGTGCTGTTCCTGCGCTACAATATAGGTTCGCTGGCCTCGACCTTCTTCGTCACGGCCGCCGCCTTCGCCGGTCTGAGCCTGGTCGGCTACACGACCAAGAAGGACCTGAGCGGCATGGGCACCTTCCTGATCATGGGCGTAATCGGCCTGATCATCGCCTCGATCGTCAACATGTTCATGCAGTCGGGCGTGATGTATCTGGTGATCTCGGGCGCGGGCGTGCTGATCTTCTCGGGTCTGATCGCCTATGACACCCAGCGCCTGAAGATGACCTACTACGCGCTCGGCGGCGACAAGAACGCCATGGGCGTGGCCACGGGCTTCGGCGCCCTGAGCCTGTTCATCAACTTCATCAACCTGTTCCAGTTCCTGCTGGCCTTCATGGGCAGCCGCGAATAGGGGCTTCTTAAGTCCTGATTGAAAAGGCCTCGACGGCGCCGTCGAGGCCTTTTTCTTGACTGTGTCACGTTATTATTGGCGGCAACCTACCTCCGCTCATCCCGGCGGACGCCGGGATCCGGTGCTTTGGCTTCAGAGCATCCGGTTCAGCGGTCAGGCTCAGGTTTGGCTTACTCACTGGGTCCCGGTGTCCGCCGGGATGAGCGGGGATGAAGGCGCCGCCCTACTCCACCACCGTGAACCTGCGGCTGTCGAAGACGCGCAGCACCTGGGCGAGGTCGCGGCCGCGCTTCAGAACATGGCCGCCCTCGCCGATCACCGCCCACTGCCCCTGTTTCAGGCGCAGCGCCGGGCGCTTCTCGATGCGGTAGAGCGGCGCGTCGCCGTGGCGACGAAAAACGGCGAACTCGGCGTGGTCCCTGCCTCCGGCCATGGCGTAGTCCCGCCATTCGCCCGCCGCCACCATCCGTCCATAGATCCGCAGCATCTGGTCCAGCTCGCGGCGGTCGAAGAAGACCGGCCCCGACGGGGAAGCGCCTTGCGGCTGCGCGTTCGAACTGTCGACGTCGAAGCTCATGGCTTCAACTTAGGCCGCCTGCGGAGAAACGCCAGCTTCGCAGATTGAGCCCGAGCCGAGGTCTGGGCGCTTGTCACCCGCCGCGCGCCCGTCCAAAAGGCGGATCAAGTTCTAGATACGGAGACGAACCCATGGCGACGAGCGAAGGCTGGGACATGCCCACCGGAGACCTCATGAAGGGCAAGAAGGGCCTGATCATGGGGGTGGCCAACTCCAACTCCATCGCCTGGGGCATCGCCTCGCAGCTGGCCGCCCAGGGCGCCGAGCTGGCCTTCACCTACCTGGGCGAGGGTCTTGAGCGCCGGGTGCGCCCGCTGGCCGAAAGCGTCGGCGCCAAGCTGCTGATCCAGGCCGACGTCACCGACGACGCCTCGATGGACGCCGCCTTCGCCGAGCTGGAGAAGGAATTCGGCACGATCGACTTCGTCGTCCACTCGGTCGCCTTCGCCAACAAGGACGAACTGAAGGGCTCCTTCGTCGACAACACCACCCGCGACAGCTTCCTGCTGGCCATGAACATCTCGGCCTTCAGCTTCGTCGACGTGGCCAAACGCTCGGCGAAACTGATGCCCAACGGCGGGTCGATGATCACCCTGACCTATCTCGGCTCCGAGCGGGTCATTCCGAACTACAACACCATGGGCGTGGCCAAGGCCGCCCTGGAAGCGGCGACCCGCTATATCGCGCGCGACCTGGGGCCGAAGGGCATCCGCGTCAACGCCATCTCGGCGGGCGCCATGCGCACCCTGTCGCTGGCGGGTATCTCGGGCGGACGCGGCCTGCACTCCAAGTCGGCGCAGTTCTCGCTGATCAAGGAAGAGACCTCGATGGAAGGCGTCGCCGGCGCCGCCCTGTGGCTGTGCTCGGACCTGGGCCGCTCGACCACGGGCGAGGTCGTCCACGTCGACGCCGGCTTCCACGCCGTCGGCCTGCCGGACGACATGGAGGGCTGAGCCCTCGCCCTCAGCGGGCCGCGACGCCCCGGCAGCAGGCCTCGATGTTGTTGCCGTCGGGATCCAGCACGAAGGCCCCGTAATAGTCCCCGGCCCCTTCGCGGGGGCCGGGCGCGCCATTGTCGCGGCCGCCCGCCGCCAGGGCGGCCCGATGGAAGGCGTCGACCATGGCCTTGTCCCGCGCGACAAAGGCGACGTGCATCTGGTTCAACCCTGCGCGCGAACCCTCGACCCAATAGGACGGCCGCGTGGTCCCGATCCACAGATAGGGAATGGGCTGTTCGGCGCTGTGGCCGAACAGGAAGGACTCCGGCGAATTACTGGCGGTCTGCAGACCCAGAGCCTCCGCCACGGCGTCATAGAAGCGGCGGGCCGCCGTCAGGTCCGAAACGATGATCCCGGTGTGGTCCAGCATGACGACTCAAACGACGCCAGCACGGCGCCGTTCCCCTTTGCGAAGCGTTGCGGCGCAGCCTAAGCCATAGGGCATGAGCCCGTCCCGCCTGCCGCCTTCTCCCAGCATTGTGGCCGCCAGCTTCTCGGCCGCCGCCGTGGCGACCGTCGTCGGCTTCGGCGGCACGGTCGCCCTGGTGGTGCAGGCCGGACAGGCCATGGGGGCGGCGCCCGCCCAGATCATTTCCATGGTCACCGCCCTGTGCCTGGGCATCGGCCTGCCCGGCGCGGTGCTGAGCTGGCGGCTGAAGATGCCCGTGGTGCTGGCCTGGTCGACGCCGGGCGCGGCCCTGCTGGCCGCCTCGACGCTCGGCCTCGGCTGGTCGACGGCCGTGGGCGCCTTCGTCATCGCCGGGCTGATGATGGTGCTGACCGGCCTGATCCCGGCGCTGGGTCGGCTGGCCGAGCGCATTCCGGCGGCCGTCGCCTCGGCCATGCTGGCGGGGGTGCTGCTGCCCTTCTGCCTCAAGCTGTTCCTGGTGTTTCCGACCGATCTGACGCTGGCGGCGGGCCTGCTGCTGGTCTTTCTGGTCATGCGCAGGCTGGCGCCCGCCTGGTCCCTGCCCGCCGTTCTGGTCGCCGCCTTCGCCGTCCTGGCCCTGCGCGGCCAGGTCGCCCTGCCCGAAGGCGCCGGTCTGTTCGGCGCCCTGTCGCCGGTCATGCCCGCCTTCGACTGGAAGGCGGCGGTCAGTCTGGCCCTGCCGCTTTATCTGGTAACGCTGGCGTCGCAGAACCTGCCCGGTCTGGTGGTGCTGAGGGCTGCAGGCTACGCCCCGCCCGCCGGAAAGCTGATCTTCTGGGGCGGGCTGACCAGCACCCTGCTGGCGCCGTTCGGCGCGCACGGCGTCAACCTGGCCGCCATCACCGCCGCCATCTGCACCGG
>DGIZ01000093.1:5545-6264 GCA_002386585.1 Brevundimonas sp. UBA4609
CACCGCCGCCATCTGCACCGGGCCGGACGCTCACCCCGACGCCGCCAAACGCTGGACCGTGGGGGTGATCTACGGCCTGTTCTACCTGGTCGTCGCCCTGTTCGCGGCGCCGCTGGCGGGCCTGTTCATCGCCATGCCGACCGGCGCCCTTGCCGCCATCACCGGCCTGGCCCTGATCGCGCCCCTGACCGGATCGCTGGGGGCGATGATGGGCAAGGTCAAGGATCGCGAGGCGGCGGTGCTGACCTTCGCCGCCACCGCGTCGGGCGTGGCCCTGTTCGGGGTCGGTTCGGCCTTCTGGGGCTTGGCCGTCGGCTTCCTGGCCCTGGCGGCGCGGCGCTGGATTCCCTCGCGCGGCTGAGCCGCTTCGCCGCCTTTTACATTTCGCGCCCTTTACGGCCCGAGCGGGGCCGTGGCAGCCTCCGTTCCGGCCGACTGGCGGCCGTCAGAGCGAGGCGATCATGGCGCACAAGTTCGAAGTCTATCAGGACAAGGCGGGCGAGTTCCGCGTCCGGTTCAAGTACAACTCCGAGATCATCTTCTCGACCGAGGGCTATTCCGACAAGTCCGGCGCCAAGCGCGCCATCGAGTCGATCAAGAAATACGTGCCGGACGCTCCGACCGAAGAGATCTGAGCCTGCGCGGGGGCGCGGCGCATCGCCCGCCCCCGCAACTCTCGCCTTACGGCCGCGCCGGGATGTTCAGGAGATCGGAAGAGC
>DGIZ01000208.1 GCA_002386585.1 Brevundimonas sp. UBA4609
TTGCCCTCTTCGCGCGACAGCAGGCGGCCGACCGCCTCGCGCCGTTCCATCAGCAGGGTCCCGGCCCGGTCCAGGATGTCCGTGCGGACCTCGGGCGAGGCGTCGGCCCAGGGGCCGAAGGCGGCGCGCGCCGCCTGGACCGCCTGATCCACCTCGGCCGCCCCGCCCTTGGGCGTGCGCGCCACGACCTGACGCGTATCGGACGGGTTCAGGCTCTCGCCCGGCCGCGGCCCGGCGATCTTCTCGCCGCCGATCCAGTGCGATAGCTCAAGCGTCTCGGTCATGGGGATCATCCTTGTTGCAGGGCTGGATTGCCCGACGACGGCTGTTCGGACAAGGCCCTGGATGATCCCATGCCGTCAGAAGGTCAGGGCCGTGGCGGCCACGTGCGCTTCCCAGGCTTCGCGGGTCTTGAAGTCCAGGCCGCCGTCCCAGGCGGAGCCCATGTAGTAGGTGAAGGGCCGGCCCGGCGTGACGCGGACCAGGATCAGATAGTTGTCGGCGTCCTCGGCGAAGCCTTCGACCTGGACCGGGTCGACGGCGATGGCGATGCCGATAGAGCCGTGCTCGGGATTGGCCGGCTCCCAGAACATCAGGCGGCCGTTGGCGGCGTCGCGGGTGACGAAGCCGGCGCCCGCCGCGTTGCGGCGCTTGGATATGCCGACGCCGACGATCAGGGGCTCGCTCGTGTCCGAGTTCAGGGTCGAGGTCATGCGGGTGAAGCTGGAGCCCAGCGGCAGGCTGAACTCGCGCGTCTCCCAGACCTTGCGGGCCACGTCGACGGGCCAGGGGCGATAGTCGACGCTGAAGCGGGCCTCGTCGCCGCCGGTCGCCTCGATGCGATAGGTCGAGAAGTTGCGGCTGGTCCACAGCTTGTTGTCGTACCAGACGCCCAGGCCGCCCGCGCCGCGACCACGACCGACGTCGTAGTAGTCCAGCCCCTCGCCGCGATCGACGTGGTAGTTGGGGAAGCGCAGCTGGCGGTCCATGTAGGGATAGCGGACGCGCTTGGCCCAGACGTCGACGCCCGAGCCGGAGGGCGCTTCTCGCGCCTCCAGGGCGGGACCGTAGATGCGGTGCGCGACGCGGTCGTTCTCCCACAGAAGATCGTCCAGGCGGTCGGGCGCGAAGCGGACGACGGCGCGAGGCTGCTGCTGGTCGGCGGGCGGCGGGGTCAGGCGCTCGACCTCGGCGGGGCGCCCCAGCGAGGACGGGTCATAGGCCAGGGCGCGGGTCGCCTGCATCTCCTCGGCGCGACGCTTGATCTCGGCCTCGCCGACGACGGTGACCGGCGCGGGCGGCGCGGGCGTGGTGGCGGCGATCACCTCGGGCGCATCGCGCGCAGGTTCGGCCAGGGGGAGGCTCTTTTGCGGGCCGTTCAGGTCGGCGACCTCCAGCCCCGCCAGGATGTAGGTCCCGGTGGTGTAGAGGCCGACCTCGTTCGGATCGGTCGGGACGGGCATGTCGCCGGTCTTCTGCGTGGCGCCGATCAGGCCGCTGGGCAGGACGTGGCGGTTGAGCGCGGCCCAGCCCTTGAGCACGGCGGGCTCATAGGTCGCGCGGTCCAGCAGGCCGTGGTTGATCCCCCAGGCCAGGGCGTAGACATAGAAGACCGAACCCGAGGTCTCGGCCTGCGGATAGAGTTCGGGGGCCAGCAGGCTGGCGCGCCACAGGCCGTCGTCCTGTTGCAGTTCGCGGATGCGTCCGGCCATGGCCTGGAAGATGTCGACGTAGTCCTGACGGCCCTCGAAGTCGGCGGGCAT
Source organism: Brevundimonas sp. UBA4609 (assembly GCA_002386585.1). Lineage (GTDB taxonomy): Bacteria > Pseudomonadota > Alphaproteobacteria > Caulobacterales > Caulobacteraceae > Brevundimonas > Brevundimonas olei. Next base: position 1,764 of record DGIZ01000208.1, read on the forward strand.
GGCCTCCAGGGTGCGGGCCAGGCCGCCCATGACCCAGCCGTTGGCGCGGCTCCAGTAGACGGGCTGGCCATTGGCCTCGGTGCGGCCCTCGAAGCGCTGGTCGCGCAGGAAGAGGCGCTGCTCGGGGACCCACAGGCGGTCGATGGTGCGCCGGAACTCCTTGTCCATGGCGCGGACGTATTTCGGGTCGCCGGTCACCGCCGACATGCGCGCCAGAACTGGCGGCGCCATGTAGAGGGCGTCGGCCCACCACCAGATCAGGGCGTCAGTCTCGGTCGCGCGGTTCAGGTGCGGGATCATATAGTCCAGCCGCTGGCGCAGCGGCATCAGCACTCCGTCCTGACCCCGGCGCGAATAGAGCTCCAGATACAGGTCGCCGATGGTCTGGTCGTCGGCGTTCAGCATGGTCGGACCTGAGCGCGCGCCGCGCAGGCTGTAGTTGTAGTGCTCGGCCACGGCCGTCAGGAAGCGCAGGGTCTCGGGGTCGTCCGAGACGCGCGCCAGCCGCGCCGCGCCGATGTAGAAGGTCGCGGCCACCCAATTGGACGACATCTGCGTCAGATTGCTGCCGGTCGACAGGGCCAGGGGACGCGAGGCCATGTCGGTGATCTGGGAGGAGGCGACGTATTCGACCGCCGCCAGGGTCTGTTCGCGCGAAGGGCGGGCGTCCGCGCGGAAATCCAGGTTGGGGCGCGGGCGCGCGGTCAGCCATTCGGCCTCAACGCCGGGGTTGGACTGCGGCGCCCAGGGCTCGCCTGCGGCCGATTGGGCGAGCGCAGGTGCGGTCAGGACGGTGCTGGCGAGCAGGAAGGCGATCGTCGGGGCGGCGCGGCGTAGCGTCACAGGCGTTCTCTCCGGTACGGACCCCGTGGCGTTTGGGGTTTCACTATTTGCTGATGCGTACCATAAAATGGTCTTCAACCAGCGCAAGCCGGAATGACACCGGTAAACCGCGACAAGACGCCGTCCATCTTGCGGCGCGACCACATGAGGAACGCCTATGCATCGCCGCTCTTTGTTGCAACTCGGAATTACCGGCGCCCTGGCGACCGGCGTGGCGGCCGCGCCCGCCTGGGCGCAGGGAACCGGCCGGACCCTCGACGCCGCCGACTTCGGCGCGGTCGGGGACGGCGAGACCATCAACACCCGTCCGATCCAGGCCGCCATCGACGCGGCGGCGGGGGCGGGCGGCGGCACGGTGGTGCTGAAGCCCGGCGTTTATCTGTCCGGCTCCCTGTTCGTGAAGTCGAACGTCACCCTGCTGATCGGGCGCGGCGCAACGCTGAAGGGGCTGCGCGACATCGCCGCCTATCCCCTGGTGCGCACGCGCGTCGCCGGGATCGAGATGGAATGGCCCGCAGGCCTGCTGAACGTCTATCGCGAGCGGAACGCCCGCATCACCGGCGAAGGACTGGTCGACGGCGACGGCAAGGTCTTCTGGGACGCCTATTGGGCGATGCGGCGCGATTATGATCCGCGCGACCTGCGCTGGGCGGCCGACTACGACTGTCGCCGCCCGCGCCTGATCCATGTCTATGACGCGGACCAGGTCGAGGTGTCGGGCCTGAACCTGGCGCGTTCGGGCTTCTGGACCGTGCACGTCTGCTATTCGCGCGACGTGAAGGTGTCGGACCTGATCATCCGCAACAACCTGGGCGGCCGGGGCCCCTCGACCGACGGGATCGACATCGATTCCTCGGAGCGGGTGCTGGTCGAGCGCTGCGACCTGTCGGTCAACGACGACGCCATCTGCATCAAGGCGGGGCGCGACTGGGACGGCCTGAGGGTCGCCCGACCCTGCCGCGAGGTGAAGGTGCGCGACTGCATCGTGCGCGACGCCCTGGCCGGCATGACCTTCGGCAGCGAGACCTCGGGCGGGTTCCAGGACATCGTGGTGTCGGGCCTGCGGATCGAATACCCCGTGCCGCTGGGAATCTTCTTCAAGTCGGGCCACACGCGCGGCGGGGTCATCAACAACATCGCCCTGCGGGACATCCACTTGCAGGACGTGGCGACCCTGTTCCGGGTGAATCTCAACTGGTATCCGAACTACTCCTACGCCCAGATCCCCGCGGGCATGACGGATGTTCCGGACTATTGGCGGGCGCTGGCGACGCCGGTCCCGCGCGAGCAGGGCGTGCCCCGCATCCGCGACGTGCGCCTGTCGGACATCAGGGCGGTGGGCGGCAAGATCGGCTTCGAGGCCGCCGCCTATGAGGAAGCGCCCCTGCGCGACTTCACCTTCGAGCGGCTGCGCTGGGACGTGCGCGAGGCGGGGACCATCGCCAACGCCGACAACTGGCGCTTCATCGACTGCGACATCGACACCCTGGACGGAACGGGACCCAAGGTCACGGCGTCGCGCGGCGTGGTCGGCCTCTGAGGCTTCTTGTCCGGAACGGACTGTTCAAACCCCCGGCGTTTCGGCGTCGGGGTTTTTCTTCGCCCGAATGCAGGGAGCCGAACAGAAAAAAGGCCCGGAGCAGATGCTCCGGGCCGAGTGGTACGCTGAAAGGTTCAGGGAGGTGAATCAGTATTTCCAGCGCAATCCGATAGCGATCTCGCGACCCGTGTGACGGTAGTCCGAGATGCGGTTCGTCTCATCGACATAGCGATCGTTGTACTCGTCGGTCAGGTTGATGCCTTCCAGCGAGATCGTCATGCTGTCCGAGATGTCGTAGGACATTGAGGCGTCGACGTAGGTCGTCGCGTTCATGCCCTCTTCCGAGTTGCCGTTGCCGCCCGGGAACGACATCAGATAGCCGCTGCGGTAGGCCGCCGAGACACGGGCCTGGAAGGGGCCGTCCTCGTAATACAGCGTCGTGTTGAAGGTGTTCTTCGACTGACCCGTCAGGCGGTTCTTGCCGGCGGCGCCATAGTCGACCTCAGAGTCGACATAGGTGAAGTTGCCGATAAAGCCGAAGTTCGACCACAGGCCGGGCAGGAAGGTGAAGGGCTGCTGGTACTGGATCTCCAGCCCGTGCAGCGAACCGCCCTCGCCGTTGAGCTTGCGCGTGACCTGGAAGACGTCGGTCGGACGCGCGGCGCCTTGCAGCAGTTCGTCGGGCAGACCCAGATCGCTCCAGACGATCGATTCCGTCACCGAGGTGATGAAGCTGTCGATGTCCTTGTAGAAGACGGCGGCGGCCAGCAGGCCTTCGTTCTGGAAATACCACTCGACCGACAGGTCGTAGTTGGTGGCGCGGAACGGATCCAGCAGCGGGTTGCCGTAGGACACGGTGCGCGTGGTCGGCGAGACGCCGCCGCCCGGGGTCAGGTCGCCCAGGGTCGGACGCGACATCACCTTGGCGGCGCCCAGGCGGATCACCAGGTCGTCGCGCGGCTCGATGGCCAGGTTGAACGACGGCAGGACGTCGTCGTAGTCGTTATAGGCGGTGACGTAGTCGTAGGCGTTGCCGCCGCCCGGCAACGAGATCGTCTGCCAGCCCTTGGATTCGACTTCCGTCTTGGCGTAGCGGACGCCGACGTTGCCGCGCACCGTCATGTTGGCGACCTCGGTGTTGAAGTCGGCCTGGACGAAGACGCCCTTGTCCGTTTCGTCGACTTCGCGCTCGCTGCGGTTCGGCACCAGCGGGTCGTCGTAGACGCTGAGGAAGTCGTTGATCTTCGAGATGTCGGGAACGATGAAGCTCAGGTCCGACCCCGCCGGCACGCCGATCTTGCCGTCGATGCTGACGATCTTGCCCAGGGCGTCCACGCCGGTGATCCGGTCAGCGCCCGCCGTAGCCGTCTGAGCCCGCGCCACGCCCCAGGTGCTGAAGCCGTAGGTGCGGTATTCGCCGCCGGCCTTGAAGGTGATGGAAGGCGTCCAGTCGTACTCCAGGGCGCCGGCGAAGACGTTGTTGTCGAAATCGCCGCCGCTGGTGGAGCGCGTGCCCTGGATCAGGGTGAAGTCCTTGCCCGAGGTGATGTCGAAGCCGTAGTCGATCATCGGCAGGCGATCGTTGCCGCGGAAGTCGATGGTGTAGCCGTTCACCCCCGCTTGTTCGAAGGCGTAGGTGACGTTTGTCGGCGTGCGAGCTTCGGATTTGTTGAGGCCCAGCTTCATGTTGCCGCGCAGGCGATCCGTGAAGTCGTGGCGGACGTTCAGCGAAGCCTGGGCGAAGGTGCTTTCATTGCGGGTGAAGCCGTTTTCCGAGCGCACCAGCATGTTGTCGAATACGCCGTAGGACAGGGCGTTCTTGCCGGCGTCGATGGCGTAGTCGCGCACGATGACGTTGTTGACGGCCGCGCGGCTGAAAGCCCAGGCCTCGACGTTGGGGCTTTCCAGTTCGGAGTTCAGGCGGGACCACAGCAGGTCCAGGACGACCTCGGTGCGGTCGCTGGGGCGCCATTGCAGGGCGCCGGTCATGCCCAGGCGGTCTTCCTGGGTGTTGCCGAAGGTGTAGCGCGGGATGCGTGGATAGAAGGCGTTCAGCAGTTCAGTGCGCTGGGCCTCCGTGGTGCAGGGGACGCAGCCGCCGAAGTTCTGACCAACGCCGTAGGCCTGGGTCGGGTCGCCCTTCTGCCACCGGGTCGTGTTGAAGCTCTCGAGGATCGGCGAACGTTCGGAATAGGCGATGGAGCCCAGGATGCCGAAGGTCTTGCTGTCGTTCGACCAGCTCAGCAGGCCGGCCGTGCGCGGGACGGTCTTTTCCGACAGGTCGTTGTAGGAGGCCTGAACCGACAGGGCGGAGTTGAAGCCGCTGTTCGCGAAGTCCAGCGGGCGGCCGGTCTGCAGGTCGACGGTCGATCCCAGCGAGCCTTCCTCGATCTCGGCCGACTGGGTCTTGCGGACCTTGATGCTGTTGAACAGCTCGGACGCGAACATCGAGAAGTCGAAGCTGCGGTTGCGGTTGCCGCCCGACGCCGCCTGGGCCTCCAGGCCGTTGATGCGGGTGCGGGTGAAGTCGGCGCCCAGGCCGCGCACCGAGATGGTCGTGCCCTGACCGTTGACCCGTTCGATGGTCACGCCGGGCAGGCGCTGGATGGCCTCGGCCAGGTTCTGGTCGGGGAAGTCGGCGATGTCTTCAGCCAGGATGGCGTCGACGGCGCCGGCCTCGCGGCGCTTGACGTTCAGCGCCTGCTGCAGGCTGGAGCGGAAGCCGGTGACGACGATCTCGTCGACGACGGTGGCGTCCTCGCCCGTGGTCTGATCGGCGGCGTCCTGGGCCATGGCGGGCGTGACGCCCCACATCAGGGCGGTGGCGGAAGTGCCGGCGACACAGAGGGCGCGGACGTTGCGGAAGGGTCGTGCCATATTTCTCTCCCCGCACCGAAGCCCGTGGCACCGGTGTCATTTGTTGGTATGCTGTTGCGTATATTTGGACGATACGCGTGTCACTTCTTGCAACAGCTTCCCGCTTTTTGCAACAGGCTCGTGTCAGCCTCCGTGCGAGACTGCAGTGAGCCGCGAAAACAGCGACGATTTCATGAGGTTACGGAACCTGCCTCGAGGCGTCGCCGAAACAGGAAGGGCCCCGGATCGCTCCGGAGCCCTTTTTCGTAGGGGGGGAGACGGCGGGCGTCAGGCCGCCCGCGCCACCTCCACCGCATAGACGTGATTGGCGCCGTGCATGTTGGAGACGAAGACGATCCATCGGCCGTCCGGCGTGAAGGTCAGGTTGGGCTCCAGCCGGTAGTCATGGTTCGACAGGTCGACCAGGCGCTGTGATCGCAGATACTCGACGCTGATCTGATCGTCCTTGTCGCTGGACGGATCCTCGTCGACGATCGGCTCGGGACGCAGCAGGACGAGCCATTTTCCGTCCGGCGCATGGGCGACCATGTCGCCGTCGCCGCCGTCGCCCGCGAACATCCGTCCGTCCGGCGAGACGTTGTAGTGCACCGACCAGTCGTTCTGTTCGACCCGGCGATAGACGCGCTTGCCTGTCTCCAGGTCCACGGAGGCGACCCAGAAGACCTGGCCGCGCGGCGTCTGCAGATCATAGAGCACCTGCCTGCCGTCGGGGCTGAACCACTCGTGGCCGAAGATCTCGAAATTCATGGTCCGCTGGTGCGTCTTGCGCAGGTCCGAGCCGTCGACCTTCATCGTCCACATGCGGTCGACCCGGTGCCAGGGGCCTTCGTGGCAGAAGATGATGCGATCGGGATCGGTCGGCGAGAATTGGGTGTGGCCGATCCATTCATTGGTCTTGTGGATCACGCGGCGTTCGCCGGTCGCCATGTCGATGACGAAGATCTCCATCGGATAGCGGGCGGCCCAGCGCTGCAGCATCCGCACGCCCTTGGCGCGAGCGAAGTTCAGCGGCTTTCCGTCCGGCCCGGCCGCTTCGTATTCGGCCTGGTCGAAGCGGCGGTTACGCGGATCGCCGACGCCGGGCTGGAGCGGCTGGGAATCATAGGCGACGAAGCCGAGCAGCAGGGTCTCGTCGGCATTGACCGAATTGACCTGGCCGTTGGGAATGCGGCCGATCCGGCGCACGCGCCGGGTGTCCGCATCGATGACGTAGAGGGTCTTGGCGCGGTCCATCAGCTGGGACTCGCCCGGCTCGGTGACCGAATAATAGACGTTGCGGCCCTTGCGCCCCGTGAACATCAGATCGGCGTTCTGGTCGGGAACCAGCACGCTGAGCGCCCAGGTCTTCAGGTCCACGGTCGAGATGCCCTGGGGCGTGGAGATGACCATGAGGTCGGGCGCGCCCGCCTTCGCCGGCAGGAACATGTTCTTGTAGAAGTAGGGCTTGCCGCCGCCGCCGTCGGGCGAGACTCGGCGGATGCGATGGCCTGTGCGCGGATCGACCCATTCGCGCGGGACCGGGCCGGACCATTGCGGCGCCTGGTGCGGCGTCTCCTGGGTCGAGGGCGGCGCGGTGTTCGGGGCAGGCCAGGCGGGAACCTGGCCCTCCGGCGGCAGGGGCGGTTCGATCAGGGGAGCGGCGGCTTGCGGCGCAGCGGATCGC
>DGIZ01000204.1 GCA_002386585.1 Brevundimonas sp. UBA4609
CGCTCTTCCGATCTTGTTCCGCCAGGGCGTAGAGCACGCCCGCGCCGTCGGCGCTCTCGGCCCGCACCCGGCCCTCTTCGAAGACCAGGATGTTGGCCGAGCCGGTCAGGCGCGCCGCCGCCCCAGCTTCATCGGCCAGGGCAAAGGCCTGTTCCTTGAACGGCGCCGTGACGTTGACGCCGGCGATCAGCCCCGCGCGGCCCGCCGCCACCAAAGCCTCGAACCCCGCCGCATCCCGGGGCGCGAAGGCGGCGTAGGCGGCGTCGATCCCACCCGCCTCCAGCCAGGCGTTGTGGATCACCGGGCTGAGCGAATGGCTGACCGGATATCCGACGATGCCGCCCAGCAGGGCGGCGCCGGTGATGCGGCCGACAGGCTTGCCGTTCATGATGCGATCACCCCCGCGCGACGCAGTTCGGCCAGGACCGGCCACAGCGGCAGGCCCAGGACCGTGAAATAGTCGCCTTCCACCGCCTCGAACAGCTGCGCGCCCAGCCCCTCGAGCCGGTAGGAGCCGACGCAGGACAGCAGCGCCTCGCCCTCCGCCGCCAGATAGGCGTCGAGGAAGGCGTCGGAGAAGTCCCGCATCTTCATCTCGACCGTATCGACCCCGGACCAGACGACCTGGCCGTTGCGGGCCAGGGCGGCCCCCGAATGAAGCTGATGCGTGCGGCCGCGCATGGCCGACAACCGTTCGCGTGCGGCGCCCAGCGTCGCCGCCTTGGACACCAGACCGCCGTCGAAGGCCAGGGTCTGGTCGGCGCCCAACACCCAGGCGTCGGCGTCGTGGCGCGATACGGCCAGGGCCTTGGCCCGCGCCAGCTCGACCGCCAGCTCGACCGGATCGACGCCCGGCGTCTTCAGCGCGTCCTCGTCCACATCGGCGACCTGGACGACGAAGGGCACGCCCGCGTCGCTCAGCATGGCGCGGCGCGCGGCGCTCCTGGAGGCCAGGATCAGGCTTTCGCCGTCGGTCGTTGTCACATCGGGGCTCCCAGCTTGCGGCTGCGCCGCTCGCTCAACAAGTTGATGATGGCGGCCGCCGTCTCCTCGACCGAGCGGCGCGTCACATCAATGGTCGGCCAGCCCCGCCGCTCGAAGGCGCGTCGGGCCTTGATGGTCTCTTCGCGCACGGCGTCATGATCGACATAGGCCGAGGCGTGGCCCGCGTTGAGCCCGTCCAGCCGGTTGCGGCGGATCTGCACCAGGCGATCGGGCGACACGGTCAGGCCGACGACGAGGGGATTCTTCAGCCCGGTCAGCCGCTCGCCGTCCTCCTGACCGGGCACCAGGGGCACATTGGCCGCGCGAATGCCTCGATGCGCCAGATAGATGCAGGTCGGCGTCTTGGAGGTGCGGCTGACTCCGCACAGCACCACGTCCGCCGCCTCCAGCTGCTCCAGCGTGCCCTGGCCGTCGTCATGGGCGATGGCGTAGTCGAGCGCGCTCATGCGGTTGAAATAGCCCGTATCCAGGGCGTGCTGCGCCCCGACCCGCGCCGAAACGTCCGCCCCCAGATAGCGCGACAAGGCCCCCACCAGCGGGTCCAGCGCCCCAATCTGCGGCATCTGCAGCCGACGGCAGCCTTCCTCCAGCTGCTCGCGCAGGTCCCGATCGACGAGGGTGTGCAGCACCACGCCGGGGGCCGCCGCCACCTCTTCCAACACGCGATCCATCTGCTTGGTCGACCGCACCAGGGCGTAGATGTGCTCGATCGGAATGACGCCGTCGAAGCGGGCGATCACCGCCTTGGCCATGGCGTTCAGCGTCTCGCCGGTCGAGTCCGACACCAGGTGGACGTGAAAATAGGTGGCCAGGCGCGAGGCGCCGGGAGGGCGGGCGGGGCTCATGAGGACGGCGTCTCCTTCTCCGAACCGGTCAGACCATCCCCGCGCCCTGTTGAAAAGCCGGGGCGCCGTTCGTGAAAGACCGGGCGCCGAATCCTCTAGCAAGCCCCGGCGCCGGTCGCGAGCGGGGATCGCGGGCGCCGTTGGCGGGATCGGCGCCGGAGTCGTCCGCCTGGGCGCCGGAGATTCATCCCGTTCTGGGGGTCGGACAATTTGTCCAACAGCGGCGCCCGTGGATTCACCCACATCGGCGCCCAGAGAGGAAGCCGAGTCCCGCGGGTGTTTCACGGCTTATCCCCATGACTCACACCCCGCCTTGTAAACGCCCGGATTTCTCCGTCGCCGACAGGGGACAAAAGGGAGTCAAACCGGGACTGTCGACACTTATCCCCGCGCTCCCCGGCCCTGCTTCCAACCTCTAATTCTTTCAATTCTTAAATCTGAATAGGGATTGAGGCTTGAGGGTGTGCATCCTAAAGGCCGAGACATGAGCACGCCCCTTCTGATCCAGGCTCTCCAGGGCCGAACCCTTTCTCGCCCGCCCGTGTGGTTCATGCGTCAGGCCGGGCGCTACCTGCCGGAATACCGCGAACTGCGGGCCAAGGCGCCGGACTTCATCGCCTTCTGTCTGAACCCTGAGATGGCGGCTGAGGCGACGCTGCAGCCGATGCGCCGTTTCGGCTTTGACGCCGCCATCGTCTTCGCCGACATCCTGCTGATCCCCGGCGCCCTGGGCCAGAAGGTATGGTTCGAGGCGGGGGAGGGGCCGCGCCTGGGCGCCCTGCCGTCCGTGCAGTCGATGGCCGACAAGGCTCAGCAGGCGGGAGAGGCCCTCAAGGCCGTGGGCCAGACGCTCAGCCTGGTGCGCGCGGAACTCGAGCCGGAACGGGCCCTGATCGGTTTCGCGGGGGCGCCGTGGACCGTGGCCACCTATATGCTGGACGGCGAACACCGCACCATGGGCAAGGGAGAGCGCGGTCTGGCGCGCACCTACGCCTACACCCAGCCCGAGATCGTCTACGGCCTGCTGGACGTTCTGGTGGAAGCCACCGCCCACTATCTGAAGATGCAGCAGGACGCCGGCGCCCAGGTGCTGAAGATCTTCGAGAGCTGGGCCGAGGGCCTGCCCGACGATCTGTTCGAGACCCTGGTGCTCAAGCCGCATCAGAAGCTGGTCGCCCGCGCCCGCGAACTGGGCGTCACCGTGCCGCTGATCGGCTTCCCGAGGGGCTCGGCGGCTCTGGCTGAACGCTATGCGCGCGATTGCGACGTGCAGGGCGTGGCGCTGGACACCGCCTGTCCTCTGGAGGTCGGCCAGCGCGTCCAGGCCATCAAGCCCATCCAGGGCGCGCTGGACCCCCTGCTGCTGCGTGCGGGCGGCGACGCTCTGGACCGCCGCGTCGACCAACTGATGGAGGCGTGGGGCCAGGGGCCGTGGATCTTCAACCTGGGCCACGGCATCCTGCCGGACGTGCCGATCGCCCATGTCGAACAGGTGCTGAAGCGGATCGGCGCCCAATGACCCGGACCGCCACAAACCCCGAGGGACGACCCAACCGGCGCGTGGCGGTCGTTCTGACCAATCTGGGCGGTCCTGATCGCCCCGAAGCGGTCAAACCCTTCCTGTTCAACCTGTTCAACGACCCGGCCATCATCGGCTTGCCGGGGATCGTGCGTACGCCGCTGGCGAAGCTGATCTCCAGCCGTCGCGAGACCTCGGCCCAGGCCAACTACGCCCTGATGGGCGGCGGTTCTCCCCTGCTGCCCGAGACGCAGAAGCAGGCCGAAGCCCTGTCGCGCGCCCTGGCCGACGCCGCGCCGGGCGACGACAGCCGCGTCTTCATCGCCATGCGCTACTGGCATCCGCTGACGGAAGAGACGGCGGCGGCGGTCAAGGCCTTCCAGCCGGACAAGATCGTCCTTCTGCCCCTCTATCCGCAGTTCTCGACCACCACGACGGCCTCCTCGCTGAAGAAGTGGACCGAGTGCTACGACGGCCCCGGCGAGACCCACGTCGTCTGCTGCTATCCGGACGCTGAGGGGCTGATCGAGGCCCAGGCGCGTCTTATCAGGCAAACGCTTGATAAGGCCGAAGAAAAGCCGGTTCGGGTGCTGTTCTCGGCTCACGGCATCCCTGAGAAGCTGGTCGCGGCCGGCGATCCTTATCAGGCTCAGGTCGAGGCCACCGTGGCCGCCGTGGTCGAACACATGGGCCTGACCGATTGGGCCATCTGCTATCAGAGCCGGGTCGGGCCGCTGAAATGGCTGGGACCGGCCACGCCGGACGCCATCGAGCAGGCGGGCCGGGACGGCGTGGGCGCCGTCGTCGTGCCCATCGCCTTCGTCTCTGAACACATCGAGACCCTGGTCGAGCTGGACATGGAATACGGCGAACTGGCGCATAAGGTCGGTTGCGCGCCTTATTTGCGGGCGCCGACGGTCAGCGCCGATCCGATCTTCATCACCGCCCTGGCCGATGCGGTCGAGCGGGCGCTGGAAACGCCGGGCGTGGCGCCACAGGGCGCTTCGCAGGGTGGGCCATGCGCCCACTTGAAAGCCTGCCCGTCTGGCTGTTCAAGGGCCTCCAAGGCGGCTTGAGGGGAAGCGACATGGACTATTACAACCTGGCCCGCGGGCTTCACATCCTGGCGGTGATCGCCTGGATGGCGGGCATGCTCTTCCTGCCGCGCCTGTTCGCCTATGACGCCGAGCAGAACGCCAAGCCCGAGCCCCTGCGCGGCGAGATGCAGGCCCTGCTGCGCGTCTGGCAGACGCGGCTGCTGCGCATCATCATCAACCCGGCCATGATCCTGGCCTTCGTCTTCGGCGGCTGGCTGCTGTGGCTGCGCAGCGGCGACGGCGCCGACTGGTCCTTCGCCCATCAGCCGTGGATGGTGACCAAGCTGATCGGCGTCTTCCTGCTGGCGAGCTGGCACGGCTTTCTGGCCGGGCAGCGCAAGAAGATCGCGGCGGGGACGTCGAAATATTCGGGGCGTTTCTGGCGGATGACCAATGAGATTCCCTTCGTCCTGGCCATCATCATGGTGCTGTCGGTGACGATGGAATGGAGTTTCTAAGCGCCCTGACGCGGGCGACGCGGTCGCGCGCTGCTTGAGGGGCCTTGACCCGCACGGGTCTTTCGTGGTTCCGCTGCGGTGAACCGTGCGGCCGATCCGTGCAGTGCGGTCCCTCTCTTTTCGCGACGCCTGCCGGTTCGAGCCTGCGGGGGACCGTCGCCCTCCCTCCCAGCCTCTGCGGCTGAAGCCATCGACGACCTTCTGCTCCTGGGCGCCTCGCGGTGTTCGGGTGCGCGAACGAGCACGCCATCATGACCGATACGCCTGAGACGCCGGAAACCGAAGTCCCTGAAAATACGGCGGAAACGCCTGTCGAGCGGCCGCGCCGCACCCTGAGCCTGGGCGGCAGCCGCGCTGTTGCGCCGGTCGAGGAAGCCGCGCCGGAAGAAACCGTCGTCGCGCCCGTCGCCGAAGACGACGACCACGGCGTCGACACCACGGCCGAGGACGACGATGAGGACGACGACGGCGAACCCATCGTCCCCAACGGCCGCATCACGCTTCAGGAACTGAACGAGAAGACGCCGGAAGACCTGGTCGCCTTCGCCGAGGGTCTGGACATCGAGAACGCCGGCAATCTGCGCAAGCAGGACCTGCTGTTCGCCATCCTCAAGACCCTGGCCGATGAAGAAGTCGAGATCATCGCTTCGGGCGTGCTGGAGATTCTGCCGGACGGCTTCGGCTTCCTGCGCAGCCCCGACGCCAACTATCTGCCGGGTCCGGACGACGTCTATGTCTCGCCGTCGCAGATCCGCCGCTTCGGCCTGCGCTCGGGCGACACGGTGCACGGCGCCGTGCGCGGCCCGCGTGAGGGCGAGCGCTATTTCGCCCTGCTCAAGGTCGACACGATCAACTTCGAAGATCCGGAGATGGTCAAGACCAAGGTCCTGTTCGACAACCTGACCCCGCTCTATCCTGAAGAGCGGCTGCACATGGAAATCCAGGACCCGACGTTGAAGGACCGTTCGGGCCGGGTCATCGACATCGTCGCCCCGCTCGGCAAGGGCCAGCGCTGCCTGATCGTCGCCCCGCCGCGCGTCGGTAAGACGGTCATGCTGCAGAACATCGCCAAGTCGATCGAGCGCAACCACCCGGAAGTCTTCCTGATCGTCCTGCTGATCGACGAACGTCCGGAAGAAGTCACCGACATGCAGCGCACGGTGAAGGGCGAGGTCGTCGCCTCGACCTTCGACGAGCCCGCCTCGCGCCACGTCGCTGTCGCCGAAATGGTGATCGAGAAGGCCAAGCGTCTGGTCGAGCACAAGAAGGACGTGGTGATCCTGCTGGACTCCATCACCCGCCTGGGCCGCGCCTACAACGCCACCGTTCCGTCGTCGGGCAAGGTGCTGACCGGCGGCGTCGACGCCAACGCCCTGCAGCGTCCGAAGCGCTTCTTCGGCGCCGCGCGTAATGTGGAGCAGGGCGGCTCGCTGACCATCATCGCCACGGCCCTGATCGACACCGGCAGCCGCATGGACGAGGTGATCTTCGAAGAGTTCAAGGGCACCGGCAACTCGGAGATCGTCCTGGACCGAAAGGTCGCCGACAAGCGCATCTTCCCGGCCATCGACGTGCTCAAGTCCGGCACCCGCAAGGAAGACCTCATCACGCCGAAGGACCAGTTGGCCAAGACCTATGTCCTGCGCCGCATCCTCAACCCGATGGGTCCGCAGGATGCGATCGAGTTCCTGCTCGACAAGCTGCGCCAGTCGAAGAACAACGCGGACTTCTTCCAGTCGATGAACACCTGATACTGGCCCTAGCGCCGCCCGCGCGGCGGGCGGCTGCTTGAGGGCCTGTTTCACGTGAAACAGGAGCGTGGGTCATGAAGCTGAACATCGAAATCGACTGCACCCCGGCCGAGGCTCGCGCCTTTCTGGGCCTGCCGGACGTGACGCCGCTCAACGATCATCTGGTCGCTGAGATGCAGAAGCGGATGGACGCCAACATGGCCGCCATGCAGCCCGACGAACTGATGAAGACCTGGACCAGCTTCGGCGTTCAGGCCCAGGACCAGTTCCGCCGCCTGATGGAAGCCGCCGTCACGGGCGCGGCCAAGCCCTGAATCTGACGACGTGGGCCTGACGACGTGAGCGACACCATCTTCGCCCTCGCCACCCCGCCGGGGCGGGGAGCCATCGCGGTGCTGCGCCTGTCCGGGTCGGCCACGGAGTCGGCGCTGACGGCGTTGGGGGCCGGGGGGCTGACCCCGCGTCTGGCCTCGGTGCGCAGCCTGCGCCACGAAGGCCGTCTGATCGACGAGGCCCTGGTGCTGCGCTTCGTCGCCCCGCGCTCCTACACGGGCGAGGATTCGGCCGAACTGCATCTGCATGGCGGTCGCGCCGTGGTGGAAGCGGCCAGCACCGCCCTGATCGCTCTGGGTCTGCGTCCGGCCGAGCCCGGCGAGTTCACCCGACGGGCCTTCCAGAACGGCCGCATGGACCTGGCCCAGGCCGAGGCCGTCGCCGATCTGATCGACGCCGAAACGGAAGCCCAGAAGTCTCAGGCCCTGGGCCAGCTCGACGGCGCCCTGTCCGCCGCCTACGCTGGATTTCGCCGCGACCTGCTGAAGGCCCTGTCCCTGGTCGAGGCCGAGATCGACTTTCCCGACGAGGAGGTGCCCGACAATCTGGCGCGCACCGCCGGGCCGGTGCTGGACGCTCTGGCCGCTGACCTGCGCGCGGCCCTGGCCGATTCCGATCGCGGGCGACGGGTGCGCGAAGGCTATCGCATCGTCCTGATCGGCGAGACGAATGCGGGCAAGTCGTCGCTGTTCAACGCTCTTGTCGCGCGCGAGGCGGCCATCGTCACGCCCATCGCCGGGACGACGCGCGACGTGTTGGACGCGGACATCATGATCGGCGGCTACGCCGTCACCCTGTCGGACACGGCGGGTCTGCGCGACAGCGATGATCCGGTCGAAGCCGAGGGCATTCGCCGCGCCCGTCTGCGCGCCGAGGGCGCCGACCTGCGCCTGTGGGTCCGCTCCCCCTCGACCGAGGGGGCTGAGGACCCGGCCTCTGTCTTCGTCCGCCCGTCTGATCTTCAGGTGCTGAACAAGGCCGACCTCGGCGACGTGGCGGTCGCGCCCGCTCTCGAGGCGCTGAGGGTCAGCACGACGACAGGGCAGGGGCTGGCCGAACTGCATGACTGGATCGCGGCCCGCCTGGCGCGTGACCTGTCGGGCGCCGACTTCCCGGCCGTGACGCGCGAGCGCCATCGCCGCC
>DGIZ01000187.1 GCA_002386585.1 Brevundimonas sp. UBA4609
GGCACAAGGCCGAGGATGACGGAAGGGGGAGGGCCTTAGGCCTTCGGCTTCCGGTAGTAGCGGGTCGCCACGAAAGGCGTGGCGATGACTTCGGCGGCGGCGGGACGGCCGCGCACCAAGACTTTCAGGACCGTGCCCAGCTCGGCGAAGGCCGGCGGCACATAGCCCATGGCGATGTTGTGCCCCAGCGTCGGCGAGGGGCCGCCCGAGGTGATCTTGCCGATCACGGCGCCGTCGGCGTCGGCGATCTCGGCGCCTTCGCGGGCGGGAGCGCCTTCCTTGACGTGCAGGCCGACGCGGACGCGAGCGGGGCCGTCGGCCAGTTGTTTCAGGATGACGTCAGCCCCGGCGAAGTCGGCGCGTTCCTTGCGCGACTTGGACAGGGCGAAGGTCAGGGCGGCCTCGACCGGGGTGGTCTCGGCGTCGATGTCGTGGCCGTGCAGCGGCAGGCCGGCTTCCAGACGCAAGCTGTCGCGTGCGCCCAGGCCGACCGGCTTCACGCGGGCGTCGGTCAGCAGCAGGTTCCACACGCGCTCTGCGGCGGCGGCCGGAACCGAAATCTCATAGCCGTCCTCGCCGGTGTAGCCCGAGCGCGAAACGATGCAGTCCTCGTCGAACAGACGGATGGTGCGGCAGTCCATGAAGCCCATGTCGCCCAGCGCCGTTTCGTGCTTGGCCATGACTTCGGCGGCTTCCGGCCCCTGGATAGCCAGCAGGGCGCGGTCCAGCACCTCCAGCTTGGCGTCGCCCGACAGATGGGCGTTCAGGAAGGCGAAGTCGGCATCCTTGTTGCCCGCGTTGACGACGACGTAGAGGCCGTCTTCGAACGGCTTGCCCGCCATCAGGTCGTCCATGATCCCGCCCTGGCCGTTCAGCAGCAGGGAGTATTTCTGTTTGCCGGGCTTCACGATCGCATAGTCGCCGGGCACGAAGCGCTCGAACTGGGCGATGGCGTCGGCGCCGGTGATGCGCGCCTGGCCCATGTGGGAGACATCGAACAGGCCGGCGTGCTCGCGGGTCCAGCGGTGCTCGGCCAGCACGCCTTCATACTGGACCGGCATGTCATAACCGCCGAAGCCGACCATGCGGGCGCCAAGCGCGCGATGCGCGGCGTTGAGGGGGGTAGTCTTAAGGGCCTGATCGCTCATGGCGTCGCCTCCGGGTCGCGGGTTGCGGCGATAGCTCCGCCGTCGTCGCGCCCCCGCTGTCCTGAAGCCTGAGAGATTCCGACCGTTCCCTCCCAAGGGGCGGCCTTGCTCCGTCGGCGCGCCCTCGGATTCTTGACGATCCTTCGGCGACTTTCCAGCGTCCGTGCGCTTTCGCGGTCCTTTTGCCTGAGCGTTTCCGGGGCGGTTGCGCCTTCGGCTCCGGGCGCCGCGAACGGACCCGATCTCTCCCGCGAGAGCGTTCGACCTAAGGCCCCGACTCCGGCGCGAAGTCAAGCGGCGCCGGACTTGCCGCCGACGATCTGAACGGCCATGAGGGGGCGGAACCGCGCTTCGCCCACAGGATTTGAAGGACGTCATGACCGCCCGCATCGATCTCGCCGCCCACCTCGCTTCCCTCGACCTGCCGCAGGGACTGGTCGAGACGCTGACGACGGCGGCCGCGGCCTGCGTCGAGATCCGCCAGGTGGTGGCGGGCGGCGCCCTGGTCGGCGCCCTGGGCGCGTCGGGCGCCGTCAATGTGCAGGACGAAGAGCAGAAGAAGCTGGACGTCATCGCCGACGACATCCTGACCGACGCCCTGCTGGTCTGCCCGGCCGTGGCGGGCGTGGCGTCCGAGGAAAAGGACACGATGCAGGCCTCGGCGAACGCGGCGGGCGAATATCTGGTGCTGTTCGATCCGCTGGACGGCTCGTCCAACATCGACATCAACGCGCCGGTCGGCACCATCGTCTCGGTGCTGAAGGCGCCGTCGGCCCAGCCGAGCGAGGCCGACTTCCTGCAATCGGGCCGTCAGCAGGTCGCGGCGCTCTACGCCGTCTACGCCGGTCAGGCCATGCTGGTGCTGACGACGGGTAAGGGGGTGGCGGGATTCACCCTAGCCCCCGACGGCCGCTGGCTGATGACGCACGAGGACGTGCGCATTCCGGCCGATACGAAGGAGTTCGCCATCAACATGTCGAACCAGCGCCACTGGGCCGAAAGCGTCCAGCGCTATGTCGACGGCTGCCTGAAGGGCGCCGACGGCCCGCGCGGCAAGAATTTCAACATGCGCTGGGTCGCCGCCATGGTGGCCGACGTGCACCGTATCCTGATGCGCGGCGGCGTCTTCCTGTATCCGTGGGACAAGCGCGAGCCGAACAAGCCGGGCAAGCTGCGCCTGATGTATGAAGGCAACCCCATGTCCTTCCTGGTCGAACAGGCGGGCGGCAAGTCCACCACCGACGGCAAGCAGGCCATCATGGACGTGACCCCGACCGAACTGCACCAGCGGGTGCCGGTCGTGCTCGGCTCGGCCAACGAAGTCGACCAGATCGCGGCGGCCTGACGCCATGCAGATCGCCGCTTCTGACGCCCTTCTGGTCATCGACGCCCAGAACGATTTCTGCGAGGGCGGCGCCCTGGCGGTTCAGGGCGGGGCGGCGATCATGCCCCTGATCAATCGGCTGGCCGAGCGGTTCGCCACCGTCATCGCCACCCAGGACTGGCATACGCCGGACCAGATCAGCTTCGCCTCCAACCACGCAGGCGCGGCGCCGTTCACGCAGATTGAGGTCGCCTATGGCCCCCAGATGCTGTGGCCGGATCACTGCGTGCAGGGCACGGCGGGGGCGGACTTCCATCCTGACGCGGCGCCTGCGGTGACCAAGGCGCTGGCCGTGATCCGCAAGGGCTACAACCCGGCGGTCGACAGCTATTCCGGCTTCTATGACAACGACCACAGGACGGCGACGGGGCTGGCGGGCCTGCTGCGCGATCTGGGCGTGAAGCGCGTCTTCCTGTGCGGCCTGGCCTATGACTACTGCGTCCGCTTCACCGCCGAGGACGCGGTGCGCGAGGGCTTTGAGGCCGTGGTCATCGAGGACGCCTGCCGCGCCATCGCCCCGGACACGGCGGCGGCGGCCAAGGCCGAGTTTGCGACGCTCAAGATCGCCGAAATCGAAGTAGCATCGCTGATCGGCTGACCCTCTCTTCGTCATCCTCCGGCGAGCGCAGCGAGACCGGGGGACCCAGCGGCGCGCGTGAGCGCGAAACGTCCACGCTCAGCGCCTGCTAAAAAGATCGCCTCCGGCGCCGCTGGGTCCCCCGGTCAGCGCCGCTACGCGGCTTGCCGGAGGATGACGAACGGGAGGGGCTCAGTTCGCCGCTGCGTAGGCGTCCACCTCGGCGATCCGTGCGGCCTTGTCGGCGTCGCTGAGGAAGCTGCCCTCAAAGCTGTTCTTCGCCAGTTGCACGACCTGTTCGCGTGTCAGACCGACCGCCTTGGCCAGTTCGATATAGTTCGCGTTCACATAGCCGCCGAAGTAGGACGGATCGTCCGAGTTCAGGGTGACGTGCAGACCCCGACGCAGCATCTCGGGGACCGGGTGGTCCTTCAGATCCCTGACCACGCACAGCTTCAGGTTCGACAGCGGGCAGACGGTCAGCGTCATCTGGTCGGCGGCCAGACGGGCGATCAGGGCCTCGTCCTCCATCGAGCGGTTGCCGTGGTCCATGCGGTCGATGTGAAGCAGGTCCAGCGCCTCGCGGACGTATTCGGGCGGGCCTTCCTCGCCGGCGTGGGCGCACAGCTTCAGGCCCAGTTCGCGCGCGGCGGCGAAGACGCGCTGGAACTTCGACGGCGGGTGGCCGACCTCGGAGGAATCCAGTCCGACGCCGATGAAGTGATGCAGATACGGCTTGGCCATTTCCAGGGTGGCAAAGGCTTCGTCCTCCGACAGGTGGCGCAGGAAGCTGAGGATCAGGCCGCTCGTCACGCCCAGTTCGGCCTTGGCCCGGTCCATGCCCGCGATCAGGCCCTCGACCACGACGGCGAAGGGCACGCCCCGGTCGGTGTGGGTCTGGGGGTCGAAGAAGATCTCGGCGTGGCGGACGTTGTCGGCGGCGGCGCGCTGAAAATAGGCGAAGGCCAGGTCCTCGAAATCCTGACGGGTCAGCAGCACGGCCGCGCCCGCGTAATAGATGTCGAGGAAGTCCTGCAGATTCGAGAAGTCATAGGCCGCGCGCACGGCCTCGACGCTGTCGTAGGGGATGGCGACGCCGTTGCGCTGCGCCAGTTCGAACATCAGTTCGGGCTCGAGCGAGCCCTCGATGTGCAGGTGCAGTTCGGCCTTGGGCAGGCCGGCGACGAAGGCGTCGAGGGACATGAGGGGAGGCTCCTTGGCGGTCGCCTCCCCCTTATCACATTACATCCGCTCGGGCGTCTCGATGCCCAGCAGGCGCAGGGCCGTCTCCAGCTGGTGCAGGGTCGCGGCGGCCAGGGCCAGGCGCGAGCCCTTGGTCGCCTCGTCCGGCGCGACCAGGATCGGGCAGGCGGCGTAGAATTTCGAGAAGCTCTGCGCCAGCCGATAGGCGTGCTCGGCGATCAGATTGGGCGAACGCTTGTCATAGGCGTCGGCCGTGGCCGCGTCGAAGGCGTCCAGCGTCAGGGCCAGATCGCGTTCGGCGGCTTCCTCGATGACGATGGGGGCCAGGGCCACGCCCTGTTCCGCCGCCTTGCGCAGCAGGGATTTCACCCGCACGGCCTGATACAGCAGATAGGGGCCGGTCTTGCCCTCGAAGCTCATGAAGCGGTCGAGATCGAAGACGTAGCTGGTCGTGCGGTTGTTCGACAGGTCCGAGAACTTCAGCGCGGCGACCGCCACCTTGTGGGCGATGTTCTCGAACTCTTCGGCGGGCAGGTCGTCGCCCAGCTTGGCCTCGTGCAGACGCTCGCGCGCCTTTTCCGTCGCCATGTCGATCAGGTCGCGCAGCTTCAGGACGCCGCCCGCGCGGGTCTTGAACGGCTTGCCGTCGGCGCCGTTCATGGTGCCGAAGCCGAGGTGCTCCAGCGACTTCTCAGGCGCGTATCCGGCCAGATAGGCGGCGCGGAAGACCTGTTCGAAATGCTCGGCCTGACGCTCATCCACGACGTAGAGGATCAGGTCCGGGCCGATCGACTTCTTGCGGTCCAGGATCGTCGCAAGGTCGGTCGTGCCGTACATGGCCGAGCCTTCCGAGCTGATGACCAGCAGGGGCGGGGGCGACGGGGCCTCGATCACCGAGCCGTCGGCCAGCTTCTTCTTGCGCGTCTCGCCGTCGCGGGCGACGTGGACCACCTGGGCGCCGTCGTCCTCGACCAGCAGGCCCTTGGCCTTCAGGTCGGCGATCATCTCGTCCATCAGGGGATCGGCGTCGCTCTCGCCGTTCCACAGGTCGAAGTCGACCGACAGGTCGTCATATTCGCGCTTCAGCGCCTCGCGGCTGACGGCGACGAAATGCTGCCAAAGCGCGCGATAGCCGGGGCGGCCGCCCTGCAGTTCGGCGGTCGCCTTGCGGGCCCGGTCGCGGAATGCGGGGTCTTCCTTGGCCTTGCCCGCCGCCAGCGGATACAGGCGGTCCAGATCGGCCAGCGTCACCGGCGTCTGCGCCGGGAAGGGACCGTCGCCCTCGGCCATGAAGGCGTCCGCGAGCCCTTCGTCGCCGCAGGCGGTGATCAGCAGGCCCATCTGGAAGCCCCAGTCGCCGAAGTGGGCGTCGCCGGTCACTTCATCGCCGCGCAGGCGGAACAGCCGCTTCAGGCTCTCGCCGATGATGGCGCTGCGCAAATGGCCGACGTGCATGGGCTTGGCCACGTTCGGGCCGCCGTAGTCGATGACCACCTTGCGCGGCTCGACGCGCGAGGCGCCGGCCAGTTCCTTATCCGCCGCGACCTCGGCCGCGCGCTGGGCCAGGGCCGCGTTCGACAGCTTCATGTTGATGAAGCCGGGGCCGGCGACCTCGACCGAGGACAGGCGCGGATCGGCGGCCAGACGCTCGGCCACCTTGGCGGCCAGTTCGCGCGGGTTGGCTTTCAGCGCCTTTGCGGCGGCCAGGGCGCCGTTCGACTGGAAGTCGGCCAGATCGGGACGGTCGGAGGCGGTGACGCGGGCCAGGGCCTTGTCCACGCCTTCGGCGGCGAAGGCGGCTCCGACCGCTTCGCCGAGAGAAGTCTTGAGGTCGGTCATGTCTTAGTTGGTCTGCTGGCCCGCAGTCGGACGGAATCGGCTGCCGGATCGGTTGAACTCGGCCATCTGGGGCGTGACGTCGAAGCCGATGAGGACTTCGAAATTGCCGCCGCTGGTGGAGGCGTCGGCGCGCGGGATGACGATGGTCTGGCTGGCCTCGGCCTGGGTGCGGTCGGCGCCGCCGAAGGTCACGGGCAGGTCGAAATATTCCTTGGCCAGGACGGCGGAGTTCCGCTCGGTCACGGCGATCCAGTAGCGATAGGTGCGGGCGTCGCCTTCGGCCTGCGGACCCTTGCCCAGGCTGAACAGCAGATTCATGTCCAGGCGGATCGGATCGTCTTCGCGGTAGACGCAGTCGGAGCTGACGCCCTCGATCTCGCCGGTGAAGCCGACGCCGGTGGTCGTCGGACGCTCATAATCCGACAGTTCGACGTAGCGGGCCGCGTCGTAGAGAATCTTCACATAGGGGCAGGGGCCGGCGTTGGCGCGGCGGCTCAGAGGCGCGAAACGCATCGGGCGAGACGGGGCCTTTTCAGCCTGCTGGCCGCCCTGTTGGCCGCCCTGGGGGCGTCCGCTCTGGGCCTCGGCGGCGTGAGGGATCAGCGCGGCCGTGAGGGAGAGGGCGGCGAGGGCGGTCAGGACGCGACGCATCAGGAGCTTTCCGGCAGTCGATGAAGGCGGGGCCGATCGGACGCCCGAACGGGCCACGCTGGGTGGTGATAGCGGCTAAAGCGAGGCGCGGCAAACGGCGTGCGGACTTCCGGTGGCGATCCGGCGCGCAAAGCCTTAAGTTCGCGCCCATGAACGCGCCTGTCCCCCCTTCGCAGTTTCAACGCCGGCCCCTGTCCGTCCGCATGGCGACGCCGCGCGGCTTCTGCGCCGGGGTGGATCGGGCCATCCAGATCGTCGAGCGGGCGATCGAGAAATACGGCGCCCCCGTCTATGTCCGGCATGAGATCGTCCACAACCGCCACGTCGTCGACCGGCTGAAGGGCCTGGGCGCCGTTTTCGTCAAGGAGCTGGACGAGTGCCCGGACGACCGTCCGGTGGTCTTCTCGGCCCACGGGGTGCCCAAGTCGGTGCCCGCGACGGCGCGTTCGCGCGAGATGCTGTTCCTGGACGCGACCTGTCCCCTGGTGTCCAAGGTCCACGTCGAGGCCGAGCGCAACTTCGCAGCAGGCCGCCACGTCATCCTGATCGGCCACGCGGGCCACCCCGAGGTCGTCGGCACCATGGGCCAGCTGCCCGCCGGGGCCATCAGCCTGGTCGAGACGGTCGAGGATGCTGAAGGCTTCCAGCGCCCCGGCGACCAGCCGCTGGCCTACGCCACCCAGACGACGCTGTCGGTGGACGACACGGCCGAGATTCTGGCGGCGCTGAAGCGGCGCTTCCCCGAACTGCCCGACCCGCACAAGGAAGACATCTGCTACGCCACCACCAACCGACAGGAGGCGGTCAAGCGGCTGGGCGAAGGTTGCGGCCTGGTGCTGGTGGTGGGGTCCAAGAACTCGTCCAACTCGGCGCGTCTGGTGGATGTGGCGCTGAAGGCCGGCGCAGGCGACGCGCGTCTGGTCGATGACGCGGGCGATCTGGACTGGGGCTGGTTCGACGGGGTCGAGACGGTCGGCCTGACCGCCGGGGCTTCGGCGCCCGAGCCGCTGGTGCAGGGGGTGATCGAGGCGCTGCGCACGCGCTTCGACGTGACGGTGACCGAGGACGACGGCGCCCGCGAGACGGTGACCTTCAAACTGCCGCGCGCCCTGACGGCCTGAGACGACGGCGTGATCGGCCGGGGAGGGGCCGCGACATGAGCGCACTGGACGCCATCGACCGCCGCCTGCTGGCCATACTGCAGGACGACGCCACCGTTCCCATCGCCGAACTGGCCGAGCGGGTGGGCCTGTCGCAGACGCCGTGCTGGAAACGGGTGAAGCGGCTTCAGGACACGGGGATCATCGCCGCGCGCGTGGCCCTGCTGGACCGCGAGGCGCTGGACCTGCCGCTGGTGGTCTTCGTCTCGGTCAAGACGCGCCGGCACGACGCCGAATGGCTGGAGGCGTTCAAGGCGGCCGCCGCCCTGCCCGAAGTGGTGGAGTTCTACCGGATGAGCGGCGACGTCGACTATCTGCTCAAGGTGCTGGTCAAGGACATCGCCGCCTATGACCGTTTCTATCGCCGTCTGATCGCCATCGCCCCGCTGGACGACGTCTCCTCCAGCTTCGCCATGGAACAGATCAAGTTCACCACGGCCCTTCCGCTCTGATGGGCGGGCAGGCGAGAATATTATTCTCCTGAGCCATCAAATTCGGGGAACAGGCAGAAATGATTCTCTTCGGTGATCGGAATACCTTCCGCAGTCTGTAGCGGAGGGTTCATGTTTAAGCGTCTGTTCGTCGATCACCCGGCCTCGGTCGGAGAGAGCTATGTGGAGCATATGGGCGTCGCCGCCTCGTTCGGCGCGGCCATGTTCGTCGGCTCCCTGGCCTGCTTCGTCCATGCGGTGTTTCCGGGCCTGTGCGTCAAGACCGGCAGCGGGGTGGTCACGACCCTGCATCGCCGCATGGTGACCCACCGCGTCGACCCCGCCCGGCTGACGGCGCCGGAGCAGGACTGAGGCCGCGGCTTCCTCGCGGGCTCTATAGGCGCGAGGCGAGAGGCGAGACGTCGTAGCCGGCCTGGGCGGCCAGGGTGATGATCTCCTCGGCCGGGCGTTCGCCCGCCTGGGACAGGGCCCAGAGATAGGTGGTGCGCGTGCCCGAGCGGCAGTAGCCGAGGATCGGGTGCGGCAGGTCCGCCAGGGCGGCCTTGAAACGAGCCACGTCGTCCGGCGTCATGGCGCCGCCGCGAATGGGGATGTGGACGAAGGGCAGGCCCGCAGCCTCGGCGGCGGCGCGGATGTCCTCGGTCATCGGCTGGCCCGGCTCCTCGGCGTCGGGGCGGTTGGAGATGATGGCGCGATAGCCCTGGGCGGCGGCCGTCGGCACGTCTTCGGGCTGGATCTGCGGCGAGACGTGCAGACGGTCTTCCAATGGGCGGATGTTCATGGCGCGGGTCTCTGCTCGAGAGGCGGAAGGGGCGGAGGCGGGGCGGTGAAAGCAGCCCTAACATGAAAACGGGCCCGCGGATGGTCGTGCGTCCGCTGCGACAAATCAGCGATTGAAGCTGACACTGATTATCATTAAGCGTCGCTCGTGAAACGCCGCTGGCGTCGCTGATGAATGGGCGGAGAACGGGCCGATGGTCGAGGTGAGGTTGGGGCGTCGGGCCCTGCTGCTGGGCGCCGCCGCCCTGATGGCGACCGGGGCGGCCGCTTGCACGCGTCGCGACCAGGCCGGGCCGTCCTCCCTGCTGACCGATCTGCGCGACCGGCCGCTGGCGATCACTCCGCCGGTGACGAAGCTGTCGATCGACGACAGCCGCTTCCTGATCGCCCTGTCGCTGATCCATCCCGATCCGGTCAGTCTGCTGGCGGCCTGGGCGGGCGACGTGAACCGACTCAGCCCCGAAATCTACGCCGCCTACCTGGAGAGGTCGCCGGCGCTGGCGACCTTGCCGAAGACGCCGAGCTCGGCCGCCGCCTTCAACGTCGAGGCGGTGCTGGGCGCCCAGCCGCAGGTCGCCCTGGTGTCGCTGGATTCCGGCCCGACCGACGCCCAGACGGCCCAGCTGGAGCAGGCGGGCGTGCGCGTGGCCTATATCGACTTCTTCCAGCACCCGTTCGAAAATCAGTCGCGCAGCCTGTCCCTGCTGGGATCCATGATCGGCCGCGAGGACCAGGCGCAGGCCTACAACGCCTTCCGCGCCGCCCGGTTGAAGGTCATCTCCGACCGCGTGGCGGGTCTTACGGACGCGCAGAAGCCGACGGTCTTCCTGGAGGCCCACGCGGGCAACGGGCCGGACTGCTGCAACTCGGTCGGCGCCGGGAACATCGGCGACTATCTGAGCTTCGTCGGCGCCCGCAACATCGGCGCCGAGGTGCTGAAACAGCCGTCGGGCAAGCTGAACCTGGAGTTCGTGGTCGAGCGCGATCCCGACATCTACATCGCCACCGGCGGCCCGCACCTTGAGAAGACCGGCGGCTTCGTCGTCGGTCCGAAATACGACGTGGAGACTTCGCGCGCCTCGTTGCGCCGCGTGGCCGGGCGGCGCGGCCTGTCGACCCTGAAGGCGGTGCGCGGGGGCAAGGTGCACGGCCTGTCGCACCAGCTGATCAACTCGCCCATCGACATCGTCGCCACCGAAGTCCTGGCCAAGTGGATCCAGCCCGAACTGTTCGCCGATCTGGACCCGCGCGCGACGCTGGGCACGATCAACAAGGACTTCCTGGCCGTCCCCTATCGCGGGGACTACTGGACCGATCTGGTCCCGGCCGCCTGATGATTTCACCACGGAGAACCGCCATGACCACCCTGCGCAACGGCCTGATGACCGTCGCCGCCTTCGCCGCCCTGGCGATCGCTTCGACCGCCTCGGCCCAGACGATCGAGAAGACCGTCAAGGTCGCCCCCGGCGGCCTGTACGAGATCGTCTTCAACCCGGCCGACAACGACCTCTATGTCGCCGCCGTCGGCCCGCGCGGCGCCAACCAGGCCCAGATCGTGCGTCTGCAAGGCCAGACGCTGGAGCCGGAATCCTCGGTCGACGTCTCGGCCAATCCGCTGTTCGGCCTGAACCTGAACACCCGCACCCAGGTGCTGTACGGCACCGACACGCGTTCGGGCGTGATCACGGCCATCAACGCCCGCACCGGCGAAGTGATCGCCACCATCCGCAACGGCGACGAAGAGGGCGCCCACGTTCGCCAGGTCGTCGTCGATGAGGCGAACAACAAGGTCTACATCAGCGTCGTCGGCGGCGAGGCGGGCGACGCCTCCAAGCCGAACCTGATCTGGGTCATCGACGGCGCGACGAACACGGTCGAACGCACCATCACCGCCACGGTCGGCGGCTTGACCGGCGCGGCGCTTGATCCCTCGACGAACCGCCTCTACGTCACGGGCATGAGCAGCAATGAAGTCGCCGCCATCGACCTGGCCACCGGCGAGACGGTCGGCAAATGGCCGTCGCACGGCGACTCGACCATCAACGTCGCCGTCGATTCCGAAGGCCGCCGCCTGTTCGTCGCCAATCAGAAATCGGGCGAACTGACGGTGCTGAACGCCGACACCGGCGCCCTGATCCACAAGGTCGCCACCGGCGCGGGCGCCCTGAGCGTCGCGTACAACGGCGCGGTCAAGCAGATCTACGTCGCCAACCGCCAGGCGGGCACGGTGACGGTGCTGGATTCGGACACCTATGCGGTGAAGGCGAACCTGGAGACGGGCACCTTCCCCCAGACCATCGCCATCGACCGCGCGACCAACGCCGTCTACGTCTCGAACAAGGCCCGCGGCTTGCCGCGCGGCGCTCCGGCGGGCACGCCGGTCCCGGTCGACCCGACCGGCGACGTGGTGACGCTGATCCGTCCCTGATCCGATCGAGACTGAATAAGAAAAGGCCCGGCCGCAGATGCAGCCGGGCCTTTTTCTTGGCTTTAAGGGATTGGCGGGCGAGGCGCTCAGCCCGTCAGCACGTCGTCGATCATGACCTGCAGCGCGCCGCGGTCGCAGCGTTGGACGCGGGCCGAGACGCGATAGACCTCGGCCAGAATCTCCGGCGTGATCGCCTCGTCCGGCGTTCCGAAGGCGACCAGCCGTCCCTTGGCCATGACGGCGATCCGGTCCGAGACGCGCGCCGCCGCCTGCAGGTCGTGCAGGACGATCATCACCGTCATGCTCCGCTCGGCCGCCGCCTCGCGCGCCAGGTCCAGCACGCGCAGCTGATAGTGCAGGTCCAGCGCGCTGGTCGGCTCGTCCAGCAGCAGCAGGCGCGGCTCGCGCGCCAGGGCCTGCGCCAGACCCGCCAGCTGCTTCTGACCGCCCGACAGCCGGTCCAGACGCTGTCCGGCCAGCGCCTCGGCGTTGATCCGTTGCAGCACCTCATAGGCGCGCTCGGCCGCCTGGGCGTCGGTGTAGACGGCGCCGCGAAGGGGCGTGGCGCGGATCGAGGCCACCACCGTCTCCAGCACCGTCAGCGCCACGCCCTGCGGCAGGGTCTGCGGCATGTAGGTGACGCGCTTGGCCCGGTCGGCCAGCGACAGCCGCGTCAGTTCCGCCTCGTCCAGCCGGATCGAGCCGTGCGCCGGGATCAGGCCCGCCAGACTGCGCAGCAGGGTGCTCTTGCCCGCGCCGTTGGGGCCGACGACGGAGACGACTTCGCCTGCAGTCAGGGTCGGCAGGCTGAAACCGCTGATGATGGGCTGGCCGCCGTAACCGGCGTCGAGGCCGCTGATCGACAGGTCGCTCATGCCCGGCCTCCGTTGCGGAAGATCAGCAGCAGGAAGACCGGCACCCCGATCACGGCGGTGACGATGCCGACGGGCATCAGCACGCCCGGCACGATGATCTTGGACGCCGCCGAGGCCAGCGACATGATGACCGCCCCGGCCAGGATGCTGGCGGGCAGGAAGTAGCGGTGATCCTCGCCGACCAGCAGGCGGGCGATGTGCGGCCCGACCAGGCCGATGAAGCCGATGGCGCCGACGAAGGCCACCGCCGTCGCCGACAGCAGGCTGACCCGCAGCAGCGACAGGAAGCGCAGCCGCTTCACATCGACGCCGAAGCTCATGGCCCGGTCCTCGCCCAGCCGCAGGGCCGTCAGGGCGCGCGACGACAGAAGCGAGAAGGGCGTCACCGCGACCAGCACGACCGCCAGGGCCGCGACATTGCTCCAGGTCGCGCGCGACAGCGATCCCATGGTCCAGAACACCAGTTGCTGCAGCGCTTCGGCCGATGACAGGAACTGCACCAGGGCCGTCAGGGCGTTGAAGGCGAAAACGAGCGCGATGCCGAACAGGACGATGCTCTCGATCCCCGATCCCTTCATCCGCGCCAGGGCCTGCAGCGCCAACACCGAACCGAAGGCGAAGACGAAGGCGTTCAGCGGCACCAGCCAGTCCGCGCCGATGAAGCTGGCGCCCAGGCCGAGCACGATGGCCAGAGACGCGCCGAACGAGGCTGCAGAGGACACGCCCAGCGTAAAGGGGCTGGCCAGCGGATTGTTCAGAACCGTCTGCATCTCGGCGCCCGCCAGGGCCAGCGCCGCCCCCACCATCATCGCCATCAGGGCGTAGGGCAGGCGCACCTGCCAGACGATGGCCTGCTGGGCCGTGCTCAGGCTGGACGGATCGAACACCCCTTGCAGCACCGTCAGGGGCGAGATCGACGACGGGCCGGTGGCGATGTCCAGCAGCAGGGCCGCCGCCGCCAGGGCGGCCAGAACGGCGATGGCGAACAGCTTGGTCCGCACGCTTCTGGAATAGGCGACGACCGCCTCGGGCAGGGCGTTTTCAGCGTTCGCCAAAGCACGAACTCCACTCAGAGAATGCGTCGCAATACATATCAATGGCCAGATAGGCTAGGGTGGCCGTATGACGCTGACCTCGCCCGCCCCTGCCGCCCCGTCCCAGAGGGACACGGCTCCCGACACGACCCAGCCCTACGCCATCCGCCTGCCCGCTGTCGATGGCGCCCCCGCCGTGGACGTGCGGGTGGCGACGCCTCAGGGCGAACGGCCGCCCGGCGGCTGGCCGGTCCTGGTGATGCTGGAGGGGGAAGCCTTCTTCGACACGGCCGCCCAGGTGTCCGGACGGCTGCTGCGGCGCTCGGCCAAGACGCGGGTGGATGCGATGCTGACAGCAGGCGTCAGCCTGTCGGGCGTGACCGATCGCGTCGCGGCCTACGCCTTCACGCCGGGGCCGCAGGGCCAGGCGCCCGAGCCGCGCGGCGCGAGATCGGAAGAGCGTCGT
>DGIZ01000151.1:0-4763 GCA_002386585.1 Brevundimonas sp. UBA4609
CCGCCGCCCCGACCGACGCCGCGCCTGCGGCCCCCGCAACCGCCGCCGCGCCGGCTGCTCAGTAAGAGAGACGCGAGAGCCCAGATCCATGGCCACCGCTGCACTTCACGATTCACGCGACCATAAGCCGGGCTTCTTCACCCGCTGGTTCCTGTCGACCAACCACAAGGACATCGGGATTCTGTACCTGGTGTTCGCCATCTTCACCGGCCTCGTCGGCGGCGCCCTGTCTGGCCTGATCCGCTGGGAGCTGGCCGAGCCGGGCATTCAGCTGTTCAAGGAAGGTACGATCATCCAGTACCTGGGCCTGGTTGAGGCCTCCAAGCACGGCTACAACGCCACGGTCACGGCGCACGCCCTGATCATGGTGTTCTTCGTCGTCATGCCGGCGACGATGGGCGGCTTCGGCAACTACTTCATCCCGATCATGATCGGGGCGCCGGACATGGCCTTCCCGCGCCTGAACAACATCTCGTTCTGGCTGATCTTCTTCGCCTTCGTGCTGCTGGTGCTGTCGATGTTCGTCGACGGCGGGCCGGGCCGCGGCTTCGGCGGGGGGTGGACCTCCTATCCGCCGCTGTCGACCATGGGCCATACGGGGCCGTCGTTCGACCTGGCGATCTTCTCGCTGCACGTCGCGGGCGCTTCGTCGATCCTGGGCGCGATCAACTTCATCACCACCATCTTCAACATGCGCGCGCCGGGCATGACCCTGCACCGCATGCCGCTGTTCGCCTGGGGCGTGCTGATCACGGCCTTCCTGCTGCTGCTGTCGCTGCCGGTCCTGGCGGGCGCCATCACCATGCTGCTGACCGACCGTAACTTCGGCACGTCGTTCTTCGACCCGGCCGGCGGCGGCGACCCGGTGATGTACCAGCACCTGTTCTGGTTCTTCGGCCACCCCGAAGTGTACATCATGATCCTGCCGGGCTTCGGCATGATCTCGCACATCGTCTCGACCTTCTCGAAGAAGCCGATCTTCGGCTACCTCGCCATGGCTTACGCCATGGTCGCCATCGGCTTCATCGGCTTCATCGTGTGGGCGCACCACATGTACACGGTCGGCATGAGCGTGAACCTGCGCGCCTACTTCGTGGCCGCGACCATGATCATCGCCGTGCCCACGGGCGTGAAGATCTTCAGCTGGATCGCCACCATGTGGGGCGGCTCCATCACCTTCAAGGCGCCCATGCTGTGGGCGATGGGCTTCATCTTCCTGTTCACCGTCGGCGGCGTGACCGGCGTGGTCCTGTCGAACGCCGGCATCGACTACAGCCTGCACGACACCTACTACGTCGTGGCGCACTTCCACTATGTGCTGTCGCTGGGCGCCATCTTCTCGATCTTCGCGGCCTTCTACTACTGGTACGAGAAGATGTTCGGGGTGAAGTACAACGAGTTCCTGGCCCAGGCGCACTTCTGGATCATGTTCATCGGCGTGAACCTGGTGTTCTTCCCGCAGCACTTCCTGGGCCTGCAGGGCATGCCGCGTCGTTACATCGACTACCCGGAAGCCTTCACCTACTGGAACCACGTCTCGTCGGTCGGCTACCTCATCACCATCATCGGCGTCGCCGTCTTCCTGGTGATGCTGCTGGAGTCGGCCATCCGTCGCCGCAAGGCCGAGGCCAATCCGTGGGGCGAAGGCGCCACCACCCTGGAGTGGACCCTTTCCTCGCCGCCACCGCACCACCAGTTCAACGAACTGCCGGTGGTCAAGGCGGACAACCACTGATCCGTATCGGATAGACCCGGAGAGGCCGCCCTTTCGAAACCGGAAGGGCGGCCTTCGCGCTTTATATGACCATGACCGAACGCCCCGCCCGCGAGACCCCCCTCGTCACCACGTCCCAGCCGGAAGACTTCTTCCAACTGCTGAAGCCGCGCGTCATGTCGCTGGTGGTGTTCACGGCGGTGACGGGCCTGGTCGTGGCGCCGGGTCAGCTGAGCTGGGTCAACGCCATCGTCGCCGTCCTGTGCATCGCCATCGGGGCGGGAGCGGCCGGCGCTCTCAACATGGCCGTCGAGGGCGAGACCGACGCCCTGATGCGCCGTACGCGCGGCCGACCGGTCGCCGCCGGCCGCGTGCGCAAGAACGACGCCCTGGCCTTCGGCATGGTGCTGTCGGTGTTCTCGGTCATGCTGTTGGGCATGACGACCAACTGGCTGGCCGGCGGGCTTCTGGCCCTGACCATCGTCTATTACGCCTGGCTCTACACCCTGGTGCTCAAGCGCCGCACGCCGCAGAACATCGTCATCGGCGGCGCGGCGGGCGCTCTCCCGCCGGTGATCGGCTGGGCCGCAGTGACGGGCGACGCGCCCTGGCAGGCCTGGCTGCTGTTTCTGATCATCTTCATGTGGACGCCGCCCCACACCTGGGCCCTGACGCTCTATTCGGCCGGCGACTACGCCAAGGCGGGCATTCCGATGATGCCGGTGGCGCGCGGGGCCAAGTCCACGCGTCTGCAGATCCTGCTCTACAGCCTGGTCTTCGTGCCTGTGGCGATCGCGCCGGCCTTCACCGGCCTGGGCGGGCCGATCTATCTGGTGGTGTCGGCTGTCGGGGGGCTGGGCTTCCTGGCCCTGGCCTTCCGCCTGTGGCGCTCGCGCGCGGGCGACCAGCCCGACAAGGCCGAGGCCGTGGGGCGAGAGGCCGCATTGTATGACGTCCGGGTCGAGGCCAAACCGGCCCGCAACCTGTTCGCCTTTTCGATCTTGTACCTGATGGCGTTGTTCTCGGCCCTGTTGGTCGAGCATCTGTCGGGCGTCGGAGTCTGAATCCCATGTCCAAACCAGAGTTCCTGAAGCTGAACGATGAACAGGTCCGTGCGCGCAAGCGTCGCAACGTGGCCATCGCCCTGGGCCTGCTGGCCTTCATCGCCCTGGTCTACACCGTGACGGTGTCGCGCATGCACGCCAACAACCAGGCGCGGCATGAAGCCGAGGCGGCGGCCCTGGCCACGCTGGAGAGGGCTGACCCGGCCCTGCCGGCGCCGGTCCAGCCGGACGCCCCCGCGCCTGCAACCCAGGAGCCTTGAGGGCTGTGAAGAACAAGAATTCGGTCGCGCTTCTGTGCGCGGCTCTGGTGATTCTGATGACGGGCGCGGCCTTCGCCGCCGTGCCGCTGTACCGGCTGTTCTGCCAGGTCACCGGCTTTGACGGCACGGTGAAGAAGGCCGAGGCCGCGCCGACGGCGGTTCTGGACCAGGAAGTCCTGATCCGGTTCGACACCAACGTCCGCGACCTGCCGATGAAGTTCCGCGCGGAGCAGACCAGCCAGAAGGTTCGCATCGGCGAAACGGGCATGGCCTATTTCGAGGTGACCAACACCTCGGACCAGCCGATCCACGCCACGGCCGCCTATAACGTGGTGCCCGAGCGGGCCGGACCCTATTTCCAGAAGCTGCAATGCTTCTGCTTCGAGGGGCAGGAGATCGCGCCGGGCGCGACGGTTTCCTTCCCCGTGCAGTATTTCGTAGCGCCCGAAATGGCGACCGACGCCGAGGTGAAGGGGGTGCGCCAGATCACCCTCAGCTACACCTTCTTTCCAACCAAAGGCTTTCAGCAGGCCGTTGCGAACGACTCTGCTGTTGGCAAAGCCGGAGAGCGGGGGCTATAGCCCTCTTCAAACGACTCTCGCCTTAATTCAGAGACCTTGGGAATGGCTGACGCTCACGCGAAACCGCAACACGACTACCATCTGGTAGACCCCAGCCCGTGGCCGCTGGTCGGCTCCATGTCGGCCTGCATCATGTTCATCGGGGCTGTGGTGTGGATGAAGGGCCTGTTCGGCCTGGAAGCCGGCACCAAGTGGCTGTTCTTCGCCGGCCTGGCCGGCGTCCTGTTCACCATGTTCTCGTGGTGGTCGGACGTGGTGAAGGAAAGCCGCAAGGGCGACCACACCCCGGTCGTGGGCATCGGCCTGCGCTACGGCATGGTGTTGTTCATCGCGTCGGAGGTGATGTTCTTCGTCTCCTTCTTCTGGATGTTCTTCGACATGGCGATCTTCAACGAAGCGCGCACGATCATCCCGGAAGTCGGCAACTGGGCGGACACCGCCGCCGCTTGGCAGACCTGGCCGCCCAAGGGCGTCGAGCTGCTGGACCCGTGGAGCCTGCCGCTCATGAACACGGTCATCCTGCTGCTGTCGGGCACGACCCTGACTTGGGCGCACCACGCCCTGATCTCGGGCGACCGCAAGGGCGCCAAGCTGGGCCTGCTGATCACCGTCCTGCTGGGCGTGCTGTTCACCGCGGTTCAGGCCTACGAGTATTACCACATCCTGCACGGCCACCTGTTCTTCAGCGAGGAAGCGGCCCAGGCGAAGCTGTACGGCTCCATCTTCTTCATGACGACGGGCTTCCACGGCTTCCACGTCCTGATCGGCACCATCTTCCTGGCGGTCTGCCTGCTGCGCCTCTACGCCGGCCAGATGACGCCGCAGAAGCACTTCGGCCTCGAAGCCGCCGCCTGGTACTGGCACTTCGTCGACGTGGTGTGGCTGTTCCTCTTCGTCTTCATGTACGTCGTCTTCGGTTGATCGAACCCGACGGACAAGTCGAGCTTTCGTCGGCGCGGGGCCCCAAGCCCCGCGCCGATTTGCTTGTCTGGCCCGCCGTGCGCGCAGGGCTCATGGGACGCTGCCCGGCCTGCGGGCGGGGGCCGCTGTTCGAGGGCTTCCTGAAACGCCGCTCGACTTGCGAAGTCTGCGGCTATGATCTGGGGGCGGTCGAGACCGGCGATGGGGCGGCGACCTTCATCAT
>DGIZ01000151.1:4867-6814 GCA_002386585.1 Brevundimonas sp. UBA4609
TTCATCATGCAGATCGCCGGCTTCCTGGTGGGCTTCTCGGCCCTGGCCGTCGAGATCGCCTGGAGCCCGCCGATCTGGCTGCACCTGATCATCTGGCTGCCTCTGGTCGCGGTTCTGGCCGTGGCCTTGATGCGGCCCGGCAAAGGGCTGATGACCGCCCTTCAGATGCTGCGTCAGCGCGGCGCCGATTCACACCGAGAGACCTGATGACCGTCGCCGCCCGGCCTCGCTTTCCCATTATTCTGACGGCGGTCGCCGTCCTGCTGCTCGGCGTCCTGCTGGCTCTGGGCGTGTGGCAGGTGCAGCGGCTGCAGTGGAAGCTGGACCTGATCGACAAGGCTGAGGCCGCTGCGGAGCAGGCGCCGATCGCCCTGACCGACGCCCTGGCGCTGGAGGATCCCGAGTTCCGCCAGGTGGTCGTGACCTGCCGGGGCCTGAACGCGGCCCCCTTCGTCGAGCTTCAGACCATCGAGGACGGCGACGCCGGGGTGCGGCTGATCTCGGCCTGTCCGGTCGAGGGGCGGGGGACGGTGCTGGTCGATCGCGGCTTCCTGCCGGCGGATGTCGCCGAGCGTCCCGCCGTGCGCGCCGACGCTGCGGCCATGCCGGTCGTGATCGCAGGCGTGGTGCGCCAGGCGCCCGGCCCCAACGCCCTGACGCCGCCCCCGTCGGGCAAGATCTTCTACGGCCGCGACCGGGCGGCCATGGCTGAGGCCCTGGGCGTGACGGGGGCCGTCTCGCCCTACACCGTCTATGCGACCACCTCGGCCAACCCGGAGCTGACGGGATTGCGGCCGGTGGCGCCGCCCGCCGCCTTCAGCAACAACCACCTGGGCTACGCCCTGACCTGGTTCGGCCTGGCGATCGTGCTGGTCGTCTTCTACGCGGCCCTGCTGCTGCGCCGCTATCGTCCCATGCCTGCCAAGGACCGCTGACCTGACTGCTCGCCTTCACACCCTGTCCAACGGCGTGCGCGTCGTGTGCGACCCCATGCCCGGCCTGCGCACCATCGCCGTGACCGTGGCCGTCAACGGCGGCGCCCGCATGGAGGACGAAGTCCATTCCGGCTGGTCGCACCTGCTGGAGCACCTGGTCTTCAAGGGCGCGGGCGACATGGGCGCGCGCGACATCGTCGAGCGCATCGAGGCCGAGGGCGGCTCGATCAACGCCGCGACCGGCTATGAGCGCACCAGCTTTGACGTGCGCGCCCTGAAGGGCAGCCTGCCGCTGGCCATGCAGGTGTTGTCCGACCTGGTGTTCCGCCCGACCCTGTCGCCCGAGGAGATCGAGCGCGAGAAGGACGTGGTGGCTCAGGAGATCGCCGAGGCCTTCGACACCCCCGACGACCATGTGTTCGAGATGGCCCAGACCCAGGCCTTCGCCGGCCAGGCCCTCGGGCGGCCGATCCTGGGTTCGGTCCCCAGTCTGGCCCCCGCCGACCGGGCGGCCGTCGCCGACTGGCGCGCCCGGCTCTACTCGCCCGACCGCATGGTGGTGGCGGTTTCCGGTGCGGTCGATGAGGCCGAGTTGCTGACCCTGGCCGAAGCCTGGTTCGGCCAGGCGGCGTCGGCGCCGGGCGAAACGACGGCGCCGGCCGTCTTCACGGGCGGCGAGGCGCGGCTGGCGCGCAAGATCGAACAGGCCAATCTGGTGTTCCAGCTTCCCAGCCTGGGGGTGAGCGATCCGCGCCAGCCCGCCGTGCGCCTGTTCACCGAAATCCTGGGCGGGGGCATGGCCTCGCGCCTGTTCCAGAGCGCGCGCGAGGATCGGGGTCTGGCCTACGCCATCGACGCCTATCACGAGACCTATGACGATCTGGGCCTGTTGGGCGTCTACGCTGGAGCGGCGGCCGAGCGCTCGCTGGAGCTGGCCGAGCTGTGCGCCGCCGAGATCCTCGACCTGGCCGAAAGGGGGCCGACGGACGCCGAGCTGGCGCGGGCCAAGGCC
>DGIZ01000151.1:7042-7219 GCA_002386585.1 Brevundimonas sp. UBA4609
GAGCTGGCGCGGGCCAAGGCCGTGCTGAACGCCAGCCTGTGGATGGCCGACGAAAGCCCGGCCAGCCGCTCGGGCCGTCTGGCGGGGCAGACGCTGGCGTTCGGCGCACCCGTGTCGTCCGAGGACAGCGCCGCCCGTATCGAAGCCCAGACGGCCGACGACCTGCGCGTGGTGGGC
>DGIZ01000148.1 GCA_002386585.1 Brevundimonas sp. UBA4609
ACCCTCAGCACGGCGTCCGCCGCCAGTTCCGACGGGTCCGGCCCGCCGCGTCCCATCAGGTCCAGCGCCTCGGCCTGGCGACGCGCCTGATCGGCCGCCGCCTCGGGGTCGGCCAACAGCCGCCCGACCGCCTTGGCCAGCGCCTGCGGCGTCGCCTCATGCTGGATAAACTCGGGCGCGATGGCCTCGTCGGCGGCGATGTTGAACAGGGTGATGTGCTTGGCCGTCACCAGCCGCTTCATCAGCACATAGCTCAGCCCGTCGATCTTATAGGCGATGACCATTGGCGCCCCCGCCAACGCCAGTTCGGTCGAAACCGTGCCGCTGGTGGCCAACGCAGCGTTCGCGGCCTTCATCGCGTCGTACTTGTCGGCCTCCTGCACCACATGGGCGCGGAACGGCCAGGCGGCGACCCGGCCCGCTACGTCGGCGGCCACTGTGCCCGCCGCCACGACAGCCACCTCCAGCCCTGGAATCTGGGCCTTCAGCTGTTTGACCGCCTGCTCATAGACGGGCGTCATGCGCGTGATCTCGCTGGGGCGGCTGCCCAGCAGGACCAGCAGCAGCGGCGCATCCGCCGCTATGCCTCGCGCCGCTCGAAAGCGGGCGCCGTCGGCTCCCGCCATGTCGACGTGGAGCGCCTGCGACCCCACGACCGTCGTCGGCAGGCCCGCCTTCTCGAACCACGGCGCATCCAGCGCATAGAGGGCCAGCAGGTGATCCACCGCCCCCGCCAGCGTCTTGGCCCGCCCCGG
Organism: Brevundimonas sp. UBA4609; assembly: GCA_002386585.1. Taxonomy (GTDB): domain Bacteria; phylum Pseudomonadota; class Alphaproteobacteria; order Caulobacterales; family Caulobacteraceae; genus Brevundimonas; species Brevundimonas olei. The sequence continues at coordinate 756 of DGIZ01000148.1, forward strand.
CCGCGAGGCCCAGACCTGCGGTCCGACGTATTTGATCAGCGGCGTCTTCGGCGAGGCCGCGCGGATCGCCTGAGCCACGCGGATGGTGAAGCCCCAGCTGTCGATCAGCACCACGGCGTCCGGCTTTTCCGCCGCCGCCAGCGCAGCCGTCTCGGCCACGCGCTTCTTGACCCGGCCATAGGCCTTCAGGCCCTCGATCCAGCCCAGAATCGACAGTTCGGCGATGTCGAACGGGCTGGCGACGCCCTCGGCCGCCATCTTGGGGCCGCCCACGCCGACGAAGACCACGTCCTTGCCCAGCCGCGCCTTCAGCGCCCGCGCCAGCCCGGCGCCCAGAGCGTCGCCTGAGGCCTCGGCCGCCACCAGCATGACCTTCAACGGACGGCTCATCGCGGCTCTCCCCAGACGAACAGGCCCAGACGATCCGCCGCCTCGACCAGACCTTCGTGGTCGATAATGATCAGCCGCCCCTCGAACCCGCCGATCCCGGCCAGACCCGCAGCGGCGGCGAGTTCGACCGTCGTCGGTCCGATAACGGGCATGTCGACGCGCAGATCCTGAATCGGCTTGGGCGCCTTGCCCAGGGCGCCGCGCGCAAAACCGGGCGAGCCGCGCAGGTCGGCGGGCAGGTGCGCCACGCGCCCTAGCATCTCATCCGTGCCTTCCTGAGCCTCGACCGCCAGCACCAGTCCGTCGCAGACGACCGCGCCTTGACCGATATCCAGTTCGCCTGATTTTTCAGCGACATGCAGCGCCTTCTTAAGGTCCGCCAGTTGCTCCGCCGTCGGGGTCACACGGCCCAGCGCGCCCGCCGCCAGCATCTCGCCGCCCAGAATGTCGTCCGCGCCCTCGACAGCGAAACCTTCGTCCTCGAACACCGAAAGGATCTTGCGCAACAGGGCGTCGTCGCCCTTCGACGCCGCCGCGATGATGCCGGGCAGCAGGGATGCGCCCTTCAGATCGGGCTTCAGCGTCTTGAAGTCCGGCCGATTGACGTAGCCCGCCAGACAGACCGCGCGGCAGCCCTCGGCGCGCATGGCCTTCACGATCTTGCCGATCTCGGCCATGCCGAAGTCCTGCCCCGGCCAGCGGTGCAGGTGGGCGTCGGCGAAGCCCTTCAGGCGGATAATGAAGACCTCGCGCCCCTCCGCCTCACAGCGCTGGGCGACGCGGATGGGCAGATCGCCCGAACCCGCGATCAGGGCCAGCTTGGGCGCGATCGTCATTCCGCGCTCGGCAGGCACAGCGGGCGCTTGCCGCCGTCACGGATGAAGGCGACGATCTCCATGATCTCGGGCAGGTCGGCATAGGATTGCTCGACCCGATCCAGACGCTCGGCGAAGACGCCCTCTCCCTCGAACAGGTCGCGATAGGCGGCCAGCAGGCGGCGCACCGCGTCCTTGCCGTAGCCCTTGCGCTTCAGCCCGATCAGGTTGAGGCCGTGCAGGCTGGCGTGATTGCCCCAGACCGACCCGTAGGGAATGACGTCGCGCGTCACGGCGGCCAGACCGCCGACGATGGCGCCCTGCCCCACCCGGCCGTTCTGGTGCACGGCGCACAGGCCGCCCAGAAACACCCGATCGCCGACATGGACGTGACCGCCCAGGGTGGCGTTGTTGGCCATGGTGACGCTGTCGCCGACCACGCAGTCGTGGCCGACGTGGGCGCCGGTCATGAACAGGTTGTTCGAGCCGACGCGAGTGACGCCCGATCCTTGCGGCGTGCCCCGGTTGAAGGTGCAGTGCTCGCGGATCAGGTTGTTCTCGCCGATCTCCAGCCGCACCGACTCGCCCCTGTAGCCGCCGTGCTGCGGATCGCCGCCGATGACGGCGAAGGGATGGATCGTGGTGTTCGCGCCGATGCTGGCGTCCTGCTGGATCACCACATGGCTGACCAGACGCACGCCGGAGGCCAGCGCCACGCCCGGCCCCACGGTGCAGAACGGGCCGATCTCGACCCCGTCCGCCACGGTCGCCGAGGCGTCCACAACGGCGGTCGGGTGGATGCTCACTGGGCAGGCTCCGCCACGGTCACGACCATGGCCATGAACTCGGCCTCGGCGGCCAGCTTGCCGTCGATGAAGGTCTCGCCGCGGAACTTATAGGCGTCGCCGCGCGCCTTGATGACCTTGACCTCCATGCGCAGTTGGTCGCCCGGACGCGCGGGCTTGCGGAAGCGCACGCCGTCGATCGACATGAACATGATGACCTTATCGGCCACCGCGACGTCCAGCGACTTGGACATCAGCAGGGCGCCCGTCTGGGCCATGGCCTCGACGATCAGCACGCCCGGCATGACCGGGTCGATCGGGAAGTGGCCGGGGAAGAAGGGCTCGTTGTGGGTGACGTTCTTGATGCCGACGATGGAGGTCGCCGCCACGAAGTCCTGCGCCTTGTCGACCAGCAGGAAGGGATAGCGGTGCGGCAGGCGACGCATCACCTCGGCATAGTCGATGGTGTTGTCTTCGCTCATTCTTTCGATTCCTTCGCGCCCTTCTTCCGGGACGCCTCTTTGGACAGCCAGACCGTCTCGCGCAAGAACTGGCGGATGGGTTTGGCGGGATAGCCGGACCAGGTCTCGCCCGGCGGAATGTCGGCCAGAACGCCGCCCCCGGCCGCGACGCGCGCGCCTTCGCCGATGGTGATATGGTCGCCCACTCCCGCCCGACCGCCGAAGATGCAGTTGTCGCCGCTGGTGACCGAGCCCGAGATTCCGGTGTGCGCCGCCATCAGATTGTTGCGGCCGATGACGCAGTTGTGGCCGATCATGACCAGATTATCGATCTTGGTGTTCTCGCCGATGACGGTGTCGTCATAGGCGCCGCGATCGATGCAGGAGTTGGCGCCGATGGTCACCCCGTCCTGCAGGATGACGCGGCCCAGTTGCGGAATGTCCACCGGCCCGGCCTTCGACCCGGCGGCGCCGAAGCCTGCCTCGCCGATGCGCGCGCCCGCCAGCAGCTTCACACGGTCGCCCAGCAGGGCGAAGCCCACGGTGACGCCGGGACTGATCAGGCAGTCGCGACCGATCTGGACGCCGGGCCCGATGACAGTATTGGCGCCGATGCGGCTGCCGCGCCCGATGCGGACGCCCTCGCCCAGAACGGCGCCCGGCTCGACCACAACGGTGTCGTCTTCTGCCGCTTCGGCAGCGGTGATGGCGCGATCCAGACGGATGGGTCTGTGCAGCAAGGCCGAGGCCCGCGCCCAGGCGGCCTGAGCCTCGCCCGAGACGATGACGGCGGCGTCAGGCGGCGCCGCGTCCACGGCCGACGGCGGCACGATCACGCAACCGGCCTTCGTCTGCGTCAGGGCGGCGGCGAACTTGCGGTCGCCCAGAAACGCAATCGCGCCCCGGTCCGCACTGGACAGGGGCGCGACGGCCGAGATGACGACCTCGCCGCCCCGGACCGCCCCCCCGCCGATGTGCTCGGCGAGGGCGGCGACCGTCAGGGACGACAGGGTCTGGAAGAACCTCGGATC
>DGIZ01000110.1 GCA_002386585.1 Brevundimonas sp. UBA4609
GCCTCGCCCGAGGTCTGCGCCGCGGCGGCCTGCGGCGCGACGGCGGCGAAGGCCGCCGCCATCAGCGGATACAACAACAGGGCTCGCGGGCTGGCGCTGGCGAGATGGCGGGAACGGATCTTCATGGAAATCTACTCGAACAACTGGGGAGGAGAGGAAAAAGCGAGGGGTCGCAGGCCGCCGTGACAGCGACCCGATGGGGCGAACGCAGCCGTCAGGCGCGGCTCAGGGGGCGGAGAGTCGTCGCAGGCGCTCTTCGGCGTCGACGGGCGCGAACGGCGCCTGCGGATCGCCGGTCCAGCGCATCAGGGCGATGTCGGCCGTCTGGGCGCCCTTGCCGCCGGAATTCGCCGCCACATAGAAGAGGCCGCGTCCCAGCGGTTGAAAGCCGACGTCCGCCTTCCAGCGCCAGCCGCGCAGGCCGGTGGCCGGGTCTTCCAGACCGTCCGGCGCCAGAGGCAGCAGCATCCCCTGCTCCCAGCCCTGGCCCGACGCGGCGGGCACGCCGATCAGATCGCCGCGCGCAGGCCTGGCCTCAGCGTCGACGGCGAACAGCAGATAGTTGGGAAACTCGGGCTTGCGGCCCGGATAGACGCCCATGAACCAGCGGCCCGCTTCGGCGTCGTAGGCGAGATTCTGCACCCCATAGGTCGTGTTGCCGGTGCGGACGAAATACTTGCCGTCGACGGCGGCGGGGCCTTCGCGGTGCGGCGCGGCCTCTGACAACGGCCGGGCGTAACGGTCCCAGGCGGCGATGTCGTATTGCAGCAGGACCTGATGATCGTTGTCGGCCCGCGTCACATCGCCATAGACGCCATAGGCGACGGTCAGCAGCACCGGTCCGTCCCTACGTCCGAAGCGCGGACCGAACGCCACGCCGTCGATGCCCGAGGCGCCGTAGCGATGATCGCGCGTGTCCGCCGTGTCGCCGTCGAACCGCCCGTCGCCGTCCATGTCGGCGGCGTAATCGCGTCCGACCTCGGCCAGATGAACCGTCTTGAACAGATCGCTGCGACTGGCCTCGACCCCGACCTCATTCAGGCCCGCGACATCGATCACCGCGATGTAGAAGGCCTCGTCCGCCTTGTACTCCAGCGAGCCGTACAGCCTGCCGTCGACCGAGTTGAGCGCCAGGTCGCCCAGGTGGCCGGTCCAGCCGACCAGCGTCCCGACCAGCCGCCCCTCAAGGTCGTACTTCGCCAGCAGGTTGGTGAAGGAATAATAGATGAAGCCGCCTTCGACATCGACCGCGATCCCCTGCACATGGCCGGAATCCCAGGTCCCGCCGTTCTGGTTCAACGGCAGGCGCTCCACGGCGCGGCGGTCGGTCGGGGACGTATCGGCGGCCTGCGCCCAACCCGGCGCGATAGCGACCAGCATGGCCGTCGCCAGCGCCAGCGCCGCGATGGTCACAGGCGCTATGGCGCGCGGCGAAACACTGAACTTCATGCCTTTGAATCCCCGCCTCCGACGGAGAGGGGCTCTAGGGCGAATTCATGATGTTCGGCTCACGCTTCGACTACAGCCACGCCAAGCTTAGGCGACGATCCGGCGCCCTTCCCTCTCCATGCGGAGCATTCAACGACGGCGGCGGCGGCGACCGGCGCGTATCCACGCGGCGCGCGAGTGAAGGTCCTTGCGTCGAAGGCGGTCGACATCACCCCGATGACTCGTTTGACGGACTCAAAAACGGAAACAGTTTCGTTTTCTTCTTGCGGCAAGAGGAACCTTATGAAAACCTCCGGCTGGGCGAACACTCACGAGCGTTCTGGAGGGGACATCATGAAAATGCGCATCTGGCTGCCGGTCGCGGCGATACTGTTTCTGAGCGCCTGCGGGTCGAAACCGACCGAGAAGGGCACGGACCTCGCGAAGGCGAACACCACCTATCAGAACGAACTGATGGAGCTGTTGATGGACGCCAAGCCGGGCGCGGTGATCGAAATCCCCGCCGGCGTCTTCGCCATCGACACCGAGTTGAGCCTGGTGGTCGACGGGGTGACCATTCGCGGCCAGGGGATGGACAAGACCATCCTGAACTTCCGCAACCAGGCGGCCGGCGCTCAGGGCCTGCTGGTCACCGCCAGCAATTTCACCATTGAAAACCTGGCGATCGAGGACACCAAGGGCGACGCCATCAAGATCAACAAGGGCGAGAACATCATCGTCCGCAAGGTCCGCACGGAGTGGACCCAAGGACCCAAGACGGAAAACGGCGCCTACGGCATCTACCCCGTCCAGACCAAGAACGTCCTGATCGAAGACAGCGTGGCGATCGGCGCCTCCGACGCCGGCATCTATGTCGGTCAGTCGCAGAATGTGGTGGTCCGCCGCAACCGGGCCGAGTTCAACGTCGCCGGCATCGAGATCGAGAACTGCATCGACGCCGACGTCTATGAAAACCTGGCCACCAACAACACCGGCGGCATCCTTGTCTTCAACATGCCTCAGCTTCAGCAGGCGGGCTATCGGACGCGCGTCTACAACAACCGCGCCGTCGCCAACAACACGCGCAACTTCGGCCACGCGGGCACCCCGGTCGCCAGCGTGCCCGCGGGCACCGGCGTGATCGTCAACTCCAACGATCAGGTCGAGATCTTCGACAACGACATCGCCGACAACAAGACGGCCAACATCATCATCTCGGCCCTGTTCTCCGCCGGCTATTCCGACAGCGCCATGAGCGGCGACTTCGACCCCTATCCCGAGGCCATCCTGATCAAGGACAACCGCTTCAGCGGCGGCGGCAACGCGCCCGACGGCATGGAATTCCAGGCCCTGCGCATCGCCAAATTCGGTCCGACCGGCCGCTTCCCCGACATCCTGTGGGACGGCTACGTCAATCCCAAGCGGCTGGTGAACGGCCGGTTGCCGGCGGAGCTGCGCATCTGCATCGACAACGGCGACGCCGGGATCCTGAACGTCGACGGGCCGAACAAATACGCCAATCCGAACACCGACATGACGCCGCACCGGTGCACCCTGCCCCGCCTCTCGCCCGTCGTCCTGCCCGCAGCCTGACACGGCCCATGACCCCGCTTCGTCTGCTCGCGCTCGGCCTGCTGCTCCTGATCGGAGCGGCAGGCTGCTCCAAGCCTTCCGCCCCGGCCCAGCCTCTGGCCGAACCAACATACTTCGACAGCGAAAACCCCAAGTCGCTCCGGGAATGGGGCATGGTCCAGGTGTCGGACAGCGCTCTGATCCTGGGCGCGCGCGTGACGCCCTATGACCTGACCACGCCGCTGTTCACCGACTATGCGCAGAAGCTGCGGACCATCTGGATGCCGCCCGGCGTCGCGGCCGACTATACGGCGGACGGCCCCCTAGCCTTCCCGGTCGGCACGGTCATCACCAAGACCTTCTTCTACCAGACCGGCGCCAAGGGCCGGGTGCTGCAACAGGCGGACCCGGCGCAATTCCATGCCGGCGACGGCCTGAAGCTCAATCAGGTCCGCATGATCGAGACCCGCCTGCTGATCCGCCGGGCCGAGGGGTGGACCGCCTTAACCTATCTGTGGAACGACGCCCAAACCGACGCCGTGCTGCATCGCATCGGCGCCGTCGTGCCCCTGACCATGGTCCGTCAGGACGGCAAGGACGAAGCCTTCTCCTACATCGTTCCCAACGCCACCCAGTGCTCCGCCTGCCATGCGACCAACGTCGCCACCCGCGAAATCCAGCCGATCGGCCCCAAGGCGCGTCTGCTCAACCGCGATTTCGCCTATTCGGACGGGTCGGAGAACCAGCTGAGCCGCCTCACCGCCATGGGCTATCTGAAGGGCGTCGCCGATCCGGGTCAGGCGCCGCTTCAGGTGTCATGGACGGACGCCGCCGCGCCGACCGAGGCGCGCGCCAGGGCCTATCTCGACGTCAACTGCGGCCATTGCCACAACCCCAAGGGGGCCGCCGCCACCTCAGGGCTCTACCTGGACGCGGCCTCGCCGCTGTCAGGGTCCGCCGGCCTGTGCAAACTGCCCGTCGCGGCGGGCGCGGGCACGGGGAACCTGCGCTTCGACATCGTGCCGGGCAAGGCGGACGAATCCATCATCGCCTACCGCATGGGCTCGACCCATCCGGCCGTCATGATGCCCGAGATCGGCCGCTCGACCCGCCATGACGAAGGCGTGGCCCTGATCCGGTCCTGGATCGATTCATTGGAGGGATCATGTCGTTAGACGCGGCCCAGACCCCTGACCCTCAGATCGCCGCGATCATGGAGCGCCAGCGCGCCGCCTTCGACAGCGGCCTGACGCGCGACCTGGCCTGGCGTCGCGCCCAGCTCGCCGCCCTCGAACGGATGATGGTCGAGAACGAGGCGGAGATCGCCGCTGCGCTGAAGGCTGATCTGGGCAAGCCGTTCGCCGAGGCCTGCACCGCCGAGATCGACCTGGTCTCCAGCGAGGCGGCGCTCGCGCGCAAACAGGTCGCCCGCTGGAGCCGCCCCCAGCGGACCAGCACCCCCCTGGCGATCCAGCCCGGAAAGAGCTTCATCGAGTCGGCGCCCTACGGCGTGACCCTGATCATCGGGGCGTGGAACTATCCCTTCCAGCTGGTTCTGGCCCCCCTGGTCGGCGCCATCGCGGCGGGCAATTGCGCCGTCATCAAGCCTTCGGAGATGGCGGTCCAGTCCTCGGCCCTGCTGAAACGACTGGTCGAACGCTATCTGGACCCGCGCGCCTTCGCCGTGGTCGAAGGGGACGCCGCCGTCTCCAAGGCCCTGCTGGACCAGCAGTTCGACCTGATCTTCTACACCGGCGGCGAACGGGTCGGCCGGATCGTCATGGCGGCGGCGGCCCGTCACCTGACCCCGATCGTGCTGGAGCTGGGCGGTCAGAACCCCTGCATCGTCGATGAGACCGCCGACCTGACGGTAGCCGCCCGGCGCATCGTCTGGGGCCGCTTCCTGAACGCGGGCCAGATCTGCGTGGCGCCGGATCACGTCTATGTCGCCGCCTCGGTCGAGGCCCGGTTTCTGGACGAGTTGAAGCGCGCCGTCACGACCATGTTCGGCGCCGATCCCCGGCAAAGCCCCGACTACGGCCGCATCATCAATCCGCGCCACGCCGCGCGCCTGCAAAAGCTGCTGGCCGACGGCCGCGCCGTCATAGGCGGTCACGCCGATGTCGACGGCTGCTATGTCGCGCCCACCATCCTGACGGATGTCGCGGCCGATGCGCCGGTGATGGCCGAGGAGATCTTCGGCCCGATCCTGCCGGTCCTGCCCTATCAGACGCTGGACGAACCCCTGGCGGCCATCAACGCCCGCGCGCCCGCGCTGGCGCTCTACGCCTTCACCCGGAACAAGACGACGGCGGACCGGATCATCGCCTCGACGCGATCCGGCTCGGCGACCGTCAACGACGCCGTGATCTTCATGGCCAATCCGAACCTGCCGTTCGGAGGCGTGGGGGCCAGCGGCATGGGCGCCTATCACGGACGCTACAGCTTCGAGGCCTTCAGCCACCGGCGCGCCGTGCTGAAGCGCGGCTTCGCCCTGGACGCCAGCATCCGCTATCCGCCCTTCACCAAGGGCAAGCTGGCGCTGTTCCGGCGCATGGCCTGAGCCGTCTGCGCCGGATCAGTCCTGCAGATAGGCCGAGAGATAACGCTCCAGCGCCACGGTCGCCTCCGCGAACAGACGGTCGGTCCATTCCGACTGGGCCTCGCCGCTGGTCAGGGTTTCGAATGAGGTGAAAATCTCGGTGGCCATGCGGGCGACGGCCAGGGGCGCGCCGTCATGGAAGCCGTCCAGCCCCTGCTCCCACCGCGCCGCCAGATAGGCCGCGATCTGAGCGTTGGCCTGTTCCTTGACGATGCGCAGTTCGCGCGTCGTCAGCATCAGATGGAACAGGGGGCGATAGGCAGGATCCTCGTCCAACGTCTTGCGCAGGGCCAGCATGACCTGCAGATGGCGCTCACGCCACGACGTGAACCGAGGGTTCTCCATGATCTCGGCGATGCGAGCGTGCAGTTGCGCCACCAGAGTCTCGAACAACTCCTTGTAGATGGCGAAGACGTTCGGGAAATAGCGATAGATCGAACTGACCGGCACATTGGCTTCAGCCGCAATGGCGCTGGTGGTGATCGTATCGACGGAGGTCGAGGCCAGGAGCTTCTCGGTCGCCGCCAACACGCGAGTGATCCGATCGCGCGCCCGTTGCTGCATCGGCGCGGTGCGCCGTTCCAGCGTGGTGATGATTTCTTGCGACGCGCGCGAGGTCACTGCCGCCCTCCATTCCAATCCGCAGGCCGTCTAACACGACTGGACGCCTTTCTGTAAGCCACATCGGCGCGCAGCCCCTTGTCAAACGGAATAATATTCTGTTTCGTAAAGTTTGAGAAAACGGGGCTTTGGGAGGGGCTGCGATGATCAGGATGGAGCACTGTCTGAAGGCGACGCTTGCGGGGAGCGTGGCGCTCGCCGCCCTGGCGACGTCGGGTCTGGCCAGAGCGCAGGATGTCAGAGCGCAGGATGTCAGGGCGCAGGAGGCCACGACGCTCGATGACGTCGTCGTCACCGCGCAACGGCGCGAACAAAGCCTGCAGGAAGTCCCGATCACCGTCAGCGTGGTCACGGCCAGGACGCTGGAGTCGCTGGCGGCGGACGATATGGGCGACATCTCGGCCTTCGTGCCCGGCCTGTCCGTATCGAACACCAGCCCGACGCAGGCGAACTACAGCATTCGCGGGGTCTCGACGTCGGACTTCGGCGTCGGCACCGACCCGGCGGTGGGCGTCTATGTCGACGGCGTCTATGCGGCGCGCTCGGGCGCCGGCCTGCTGGCGTTCAGCGACGTCGCCAGGATCGAAGTGCTGAAAGGGCCGCAGGGCACCCTGTTCGGCCGCAACAGCGCCGCGGGCGCCGTGTCCATCACCACCAACAAGCCCAGCGACGAATTCGAGGCGCGCCTCGGCGTCCGGCTGGGCGATTACGACAAGCGCCGCTTCGAGGGCCTGGTCAACCTGCCGATCAACGATGTCCTGGCGCTGCGGGTCAATGCGCTGGTGAACCGTCGCGACGGCTGGCTCATCGATGACGTCACCGGCCAGGACTATGACCGCGAGGACAACTGGGCCGCCCGCGCGGCCCTGCGCTGGGACGTCGGTCCCCAGACGCAGATGATCCTCAGCTGGACCCATGACGAAATCGATCAGGACGCTCGCCCGGCCATCGGCGTCGCTCCCCTGCCCGCAGCGCCCGGCCTGCCAGCCTTCCCGCCCGATCCGGCGGATTACCTCGATCCGTTCAAGGCCAAGATCCGCAACGACGTCATCGACAATCACGAGGCGCGTCGCCTGGACGAAGGCACGCTGACCATCACCCACGCCTTCGGCGACATCGACTTCACCTCCCTGACCTCGGCCCGCCGCTTCAGCACCGAGAACCGCGAGGACGAGGACGGCACCAACCGGCCGGACCTGTATTTCGACACCAACAACCGCGAAAAGAACCGGTCCTGGTACCAGGAATTCCGTTTCGCCGGCGAACACGGCGCGTTCAACTGGATCGCCGGCGCCAGCTACTACAGCGAACACGCCGAACAGCGCAGCGACACCTACGCCACCACCGACAGCATCAACACCATCCTGACCAATGCGGCCGGGCAGCCGCTGTTCACGCTGGCCGACATGATTCTGGACATGGCCGGCATCCCGGCCAGCACGCTGGGCCACAGTTGGCAGGAGGACATGATCAACGAGGGTGATTTCGACGCGACCGCCCTCTTCGCCGACGTCATCTGGGCCGCCAACGACCGCCTGAACCTGACGTTCGGCCTGCGCTATACCCGCGACAAGAAGACGTTCCAGTGGCTGAACGGCCCGCGCGTGGCGCCCGAACTGGACGCCGTGCTCAACGACCCCACGGTCAACTTCGTGCTGGATACCTACATGGGACCGGCGCTGGGCTATCTGTATTCCGACTTCGTCTTCGACCTGTCCGGCCTGGCCGGGGTCGAGTGCGACAACGGCGTCACCGTGCAGGAAGGCGTGGCCTGCAAGCTGTCCGATTCCTGGTCCGACCTCAGCCCGCGCTTCGTCGCCGACTATCACCTGACCGACAACGCCATGGTCTTCTTCTCCTACGCCAAAGGCTACAAGGCCGGGGGCTTCAACAGCGTCGAGGTCGCCTCGCGTTTCGACAATGAGGACGTCCAGAATTTCGAGATCGGGCTGAAGAGCAGCCTGGGCCCCAACGCCCGCCTCAACGTCTCGGCCTTCCAGTATGACTACGACGGCAAGCAGTCGATCCGGCTGGTCACCCCGGCGGGGTCCAGCGTGCCGCAGTATCTGGTCGAGACCAGCGACGACACCGCCTGGGGCGTCGACATGCAGTTGGACGTCCAGCCTCTGGACGGTCTGAACCTGTTCGCCAACGCCCAGTACATCGACGCCACCTACAAGCGAAAGATGACCGACGACGGCGATCTGGCCGGGCAGCCGACCGGCGAGCCGCTGTGGTCGGCGGCGGCGGGCGCCTCCTATCGGCGGGACCTCGGCGCCGCCGGCTCGCTCGACATGCAGCTGATCCACGCCTATCGCGGCGAAGGCCGCTGCAACAAGACGTCCACGGGCCAGGGCTCTTGCCTTCAGACCCCCTGGTTCGATCCATCCGAGGCGCAGAACCGGACGGACGTTCGTCTCTACTGGCGCAACGCAAACGAGCGCTATCAGGTCGGTTTCTACGTCAACAACCTTTTCGACAACCAGTATGTGACCGGCGTGAACAACATCACCGCCACCACCTTGGGCACTCCGTTCGTGAACATCACCGAACCCAGAATGTGGGGCGTCGATTTGACCTACACCTACTGACGGGTCTCGCCTGGGGCGGCGCAAAGGCGGCCCCAGGCGGTGCCTCGGCAGGCGTGGTCCGCGCCACTAAAACAGTCAATTAAACTGACAAAGAACGTTAGTAAATTTGACAACATAGAAAACTGCTGCGCCAATCCCTCTGTCTCGCATTCAGAACGAGAACAAGGAGAGGGATGGAATGAAATTCTCACGCTGGCTGTATTGCGGCGCGGCCTTGGCCGCCATCGGCGCGTCGCCCGTCATGGCTCAGGAGACGGCGGGTTCGGAAGGCCCCGCCGCCGCGGTGGAAGACATCGTCGTCACCGCCCAACGCCGGGAACAACGGCTGCAGGACGTGCCCCTGGCGGTCAGCGCCTTCAGCATGGAATCGCTTGAGGACGGCAAGGTCGAGAGCCTGCTGAACCTGGACGGCAAGGTGCCCAACGTGGTCCTGGCCCCGGTCGGCGCCTATCCCTTCGCCAGCGCCTTCTACATCCGCGGCCTCGGCTACGCCGACGTCGAATCCAGCTTCGAGCCGTCGGTCGGCGTGGAACTGGACGGCGTCTATCTGTCGCGCAACGTCGGCGCGGTGCAGGACTTCTTCGACATCGGCGGCGTGACCATCCTGCGCGGGCCGCAGGGAACTCTGTACGGCCGCAACACCATCGGCGGCGTGGTCAGCGTCCAGTCGCGACGCCCCTCCTTCGACTTCGGCGCCCGCGCCCAGGCGACGTTCGGCTCCAACGGCCGCCAGGAACTGCGCGCCGGCGTGGAAGGCGCCCTGATCGAGGATCAACTGGCCGGGAAATTCTCGTTCCTGACCAAGACCTACGACGGCTACATCAAGAATTACGACGGCCGCGACATGGGCGCCCAAGACGTCACCTCGATGCGCGGCGCCCTGTTGTGGACCCCGACGGCGAGCTTCGACGCCACCCTGATCGTCGACTACACCAAGGACAAGGGCACCGGCACGGCGTTCGAGAACGCCAGCCTGCCGTCCATGGTCCTGCCGGGGTTCGGCGAGCCGGCCGATACGGACGGCGATCCCTTCCTCAGCCACGTCGGCGACGACATCTTCTCGGATCTGGAGGCCCTGGGCGTCACCTTGAACGCCAACTGGGATCTCGGCCCGGTCAAGCTGACCTCCATCACCGGCTATCGCAAGACCGACACCGAGGTGCTGAGCGACTTCGACGGCACGCCTACGCCGTTCATGACCGTCCACCGTGACGAGACGCACGACCAGTTCAGCCAGGAACTGCGCCTCGCGTCCAACACCGACGGTCCCCTGACCTATGTGGTCGGCGCCTATTACATGACCCAGGAATACGACATCGCCACGGGTCAGTTCGGCACGGTGTTCGGTTCGCCGACCGCCGGATCGACCATCTACACCCAGCAGAAGGCCGATTCCTGGGCCGTGTTCGGCCAGGCCGACTATGAGGTTCTGCCCGGCCTGACCGTGACGGCCGGCGGCCGCTACAGCAAGGAAGAGAAGACCTTCACCACCCAGCCGCTGTTCTATCCGAACGCGGAGACGTTCGAAGCCAGCTTCGACGACTTCTCGCCCAAGGTCGGCGTCAGCTACAAGTGGTCGGACACCCTGATGACCTACGCCCAGTACTCGCGCGGCTTCCGCGCCGGGGGCTTCAACGGTCGCGCCGGGTCCTTCCTGGCCGTCGGTCCCTATGACTCCGAAACGGTCGACTCCTACGAAGTCGGCGTGAAGAGCGACCTGTTCGACCGCCGTCTGCGCCTGAACGCCGCCGTCTTCACCAGCGACTACCAGGACATGCAGCAAAGCGTGCAGCAGTTGATCCCCGGCACGCTGATCAACCAGACGCTGGTCGCCAATGTGGGCGCGGCCACCATCTCGGGCTTCGAGGCCGAGGCCACGGCGCTGTTGACCGACGTCTTCACCATCTCGGCCAGCGTCGGCTATCTGGACGCCAGCTATGATGAGTTCATGGCCGATCTGGGCGACGGTCTGGGCGTCATCGACCGCACCTATCTGCCGATGCCCTACGCTCCCAAATGGAGCAACAGCGTCACCTTCAACTACAAGGACGACTTCGACTTCGGTCGGGTCACGGCTCAGGCCAGCGTGCGCCACATGACCGACATGTACACCAGCTTCAGCACCCTGAACGCCACGACGGATCTGACCATGCGTCAGTCGAACACCGTGGTGGACGGCAGCCTGTCGCTGGAATTGCCGGACGGCCGCTGGCGCGTCAGCCTGTGGGGCAAGAACCTGACGGACGAACTGGTGATCAACAACACCTTCGGCGTCGGCAACCTGCTGGCCTCGCGAGTCTATCAGCCGCCGCGCGAGATCGGCGTCGATCTCAGCCTGACGTTCTGATCATCGGGGGCCGACGTCGCCAAGGCGTCGGCCCCTTCGACCTCAACTTCGTCCTTCGAGCCGCCATGACTTCCTCCTCCGAACTGATCGGACGGGCGCACGATCTGCTGCCCACGCTCAAGGCCCGCGCGGCCGAGACCGAGGCCCTGCGCCGTCCGCACGACGACACCATTCGCGACCTGATCGATGCAGGCATTGTGCAGATGCTGGTCCCCAAGCGCTGGGGCGGCGCCGAATCCGATCTGAAGACGGTTTATGAAGTCGTCGACGTCCTGGGGCAGGGCTGCATATCGACCGCCTGGATCGCCTCCTTCTACATCGGCCACAACCTTTACGCCGCCAAGCTGACGCCCCAGGCGCAGGATGAGTTGTTCGGTCCGCGCGGCTTCGTCCTGCTGCCGGCCGCCACCGCTCCGACCATGAAGGCCGAACCCGTCGAGGGCGGCTGGATCATCTCCGGCCGCGCGCCCTGGGGCTCGGGCGTGATGCACGCCGACTGGGTCATGGTCTCTGGCATGACGCATGAGAAGACGCCGCGCAGCTTCGTCATGCCGGTCGCGGACGTCACCGTCGTGGACACCTGGCGCTTCACGGGCATGGCCGGGACGGGCTCCAACGACATCGTCGCGGAAAACGTCTTCGTGCCCGACCACCGCTCCATCGACGGCGTCGCCCTGCGCAAGGGGGCGACGGACGGCACGGCGCTTTACGACAATCCTTTGTACGCCATCCCCCTGGTGCCCATGTCCTACACGACGATCGTTCCGGTGCTGACCGGCGGGCTGAAAGGCGCCCTGAGCGCCTTTGAAGCCGTCGTCGACCGGCGCGTGCGCAACTTCTCGGGCGACGTGGTCAAGGATCAGCAGCACGCCCACATCGTCATGGGCGAGATGCAGATCGCAACGCGCGCCGTCGATGTTCTGGGCCGCGCCCACATCGACCGCACCGAGGCCCTGGTGCAGACCGGATTCACGACCGAGGATCGGATCGCCCTCAAGGGATCGGCCGCCTATCTGGCGCGCACGGGTCGGGAGGTCATGCAGGCGATGATGGCCGGCGCCGGCTCGTCCAACTATCACCACGACCAGCCGATCCAGCGTTTCTGGAGAGATCTGGCGACGGTCACCTCCCACGCCTTCTGGGACTGGGACATCGCCCGCGAACAGGTCGGGCGGCGCCATTTCGGCCTGCCGATCAGCCACCCGATCGTCTGACCTGGAGCCGCCCCCGATGACCGCAACCGACGATGACCGCATCCTCGCCCTGGCCGATCGTTTCATCGCGGCCATCCAGGCGGGCGATATCGAAGCGGTGAAGGCCTGCTATCATTCCGAAGCCGAAGTCTGGCTGAACACCGCAGGCGTCGCTGTGAACCGCGAGGCCAATCTGGCCGTCCTCGCCGCCTTCGTCGCCAAGACTTCAGAGCGTCGTTATGAGGACCGCCGCGTCCGCATCCTGCCCGGCGGCCCGAACCGCCCAGGCGGTTATGTGCAGCAGCACGTGCTGCACGCCACGCACAAGGCGGGACCGGTTCTCGTCCTGCCCGCCGTTCTGGTCTGCCAGATTCAAGACGACCGCATCATCCGGCTGGAGGAGTATTTCGACTCAGCCCCGCTTATCGCCTGGCGCGCCCAGGCCGACGCGGCCGCCGCCTGATGCGCCCGCCCCCCTTCCCGCCCCAGTATCCAGGAGTTCGCGGATGACCACCGCCCCGCCCCCTTCCGCCGCGCCGCCCGCCGTCTCCGCGCGTCCGCGTTACGCCATCTATGTCGTCCTCGTGCTGATGGTCGCCTACATGCTGTCCTTCATGGACCGGGTGCTGATCAGCCTGATGATCGACCCGATCCGCAGCGAACTGGGCTTGGGCGACACCCAGGTCGGCCTGCTGGTCGGTTTCGGCTTCGTGCTGCTGTATTCGATCATGGGCGTGCCGTTCGGCTCGATCGCCGACAACGGCAACCGTCGGAACTTGATGGTCGGCGGCGTCCTGGGCTGGAGCGCGGCCACCGCCCTCAGCGGCTTCGCCGGCGGCTTTCTCAGCCTTCTGGCCGCCCGCGCCATGGTCGGCATCGGCGAAGCCACCCTGTCTCCCGCCGCCTATTCCACCATCGCCGACCGCTTCGAGAAGCGAAAGCTGGGCTTCGCCGTCAGCCTCTACAACATGGGGGTCTCGCTGGGCGGAGGCGCGGCCATGCTGTTCGGGGGCGTGCTGGTCGCCTGGGCGATGGCCACGGTCATCCCCATGCCCTGGGGCGAACTGACAGGCTGGCGCCTGGCCTTCGTCGCCGTGGGCCTGCTGGGCGTTCCCCTGGCCGTCGTCATGCTGCTGACCGTGCGGGAGGCGCCGCGCCGTCAGGGCGCCGCCAAGGCTCCGCCGCTGAGCGCCCTGTGGGCCCTGGCGATGAGGCACAAGGCCGCTTTCGGCGCGGTGGTCATCGGCTACTCCATCATCGTCATCGCCGCCTACGGCGCCATGCTGTGGGCGCCCGTCCACTTCGCCCGCGCCCATGGCATGAGCCCGGCCCAACTCGGCCTGGCCTTCGGCGTCATCATCGGCCTGTTCGGCACCATCGGCCTGGCGGTCGGCGGCCTGCTCTCCGACCGCTCGGCCAAGCGCGGCCATCCGGACGCCCCGGTGCGTGTGGTCGTGGCCTCGGCCATCATCCAGTTCCCCCTGATGATCGGCGCCTATCTGGTCAGCGATACGACCGTCGCCCTGATCCTGGCGGCCGCGGGCATGGCCACGGTCTCGACCATCGGCGGGCTGCAGGCCGGCACGCTGCAGATCCTGACGCCCGCCACCATGCGCGGGCGAATGACCGCCATCTATCTGCTGGTGGCCAACATGGCCGGCATGGGTCTGGGCCCGCTGCTCACCGGCTTCGTCAGCGAGCACCTGTTCGACGGCCCGACCAGCCTGGGCAAGGCCCTGGCCCTGGTGACGGCCCTGTCGCTGACGATCGGGATCTGCCTGCTGCTGCTCGCCCGCAAGGCCATCATCGCCGCCGTACAGGACAACGACCGCGCCGAGGCGGAGGCGGTCTGAGGCTCCGGCCTATCCGGTCAATGAAAAACCCCCGCCGGGTCGTCCCGGCGGGGGTTTCGTCTTCAAGCGCCGGGAACCGGTTCAAGACATGGCGGAGTCTTCACGCACCGCCGACAACATCCTGTCGCCGAACAACACGGACCACTGCTCGGCCGTCAGCGTCATGTGACGCGCCGCGGCGGGATGATCGGCGGCGACCGCGCCCGCGGTCTTCACGGCGTCACGGGCGCCGACCCGGTCGAACCAGGCCTTGAGACGGGGCCATTCGGCGATGTCCATGTCGATGGCGCGGCTGGCGCGCACCCAGGGCCAGCAGGCCATGTCGGCGATCGAATATTCCTCGGCCAGATAGTCCGCCTGCGCCAGCCGGGTCTCCAGCACGTCGAACAGGCGTCGCGCCTCGCGCGTGTAACGCTGGACCGGATAGGCGTCCGGCTCGGGGCAATAGCGCAGGAAGTGGTGCGCCTGGCCATGCTGCGGCCCCAGGCTGGCCATCTGCCACATCAACCAGGTGACCGCCGTATGCCGCAGACGCGGCGCGTCAGGCAGAAACCGCCCGGACTTCTCGGCCAGATACAGAAGAATGGCGCCCGACTCGAACAGGGCCAGCGGCTCGCCGCCTCCGATCGGCATGTGATCCACAAGGGCCGGCAGGCGACGGTTGGGGTTGATGGCGCCGAACTCGGAAGTCAGGTGCCGTCCTTCGAACAGGTTGTACTGGACGACGCGGTGCTCCAGCCCCGTCTCGGCGAGCATGATCGCCACCTTGTGCCCATTGGGCGTGTCGCAGCCGTGCAGATCGATCAAGACCAGCCTCCGTGAGTTTAGGGAGAGGACGGCGCCGCCCGTCAGCCTGACGCCGCGCCCTTCCAGTATTCGTCCCGGATCAAGCGTTTGTAGAGCTTGCCCGTGTCATGACGGGGCAGTTCGCGCATGAAGTCGAACTGACGCGGCAGCTTGACGCCCGACAGCGACTGGCGCGCCCAGGCCGACAGCTCGGCGGCGAACTCAGGCGTGGCGTCCGCCCAGTCGGCGGGCTGGATCACCGCCACCACCCGTTCGCCCATCTCGGCGCAAGGCGCGCCGATGACGGCGGCGTCGGCCACCCTGGGATGCTGGATCAGCAGGTTCTCGATCTCCTGCGGATAGATGTTCACCCCGCCCGAGATGATCATGAAGCTCTTGCGGTCCGTCAGAAACAGATAGCCGTCCTCGTCCAGCCGCCCCACGTCGCCCAGGGTCGTCCAGCCGCGCGCGTCATAGGCGGTGGCCGTCTTGTCCGGGTCGTTGTGGTATTCGAACGGGTGGTCGCCCTCGAAATAGATGTTGCCGACCTCGCCGGGCGGCAGTTCCTTCCCCTCGTCGTCGCAGATATGGACGACGCAGAAGTTCGCCTTGCCTACCGACCCAGGCTTCTTCAGCCACTCCTGCGAGTTGATGATGGTCATGCCGTTGCCTTCGGTCCCGGCGTAGTATTCCACCAGGATCGGGCCGAACCAGTCGATCATCGCCTGCTTGACCGGCACGGGGCACGGGGCCGAGGCGTGAATGGCCAGCTTCAGCGTCGAGACGTCGTATTTCGCGCGCACATCGTCCGGAAGATTCAACATGCGGATGAAGTGGGTCGGCACCCATTGGCTGTGAGTCACGCCGTGGCGGTCGATGGCGGCCAGGGCCAGTTCGGCGTCGAACCTGTCCATCAGCACCACCGTGCCGCCCAGGTGCTGCACTCCCATCGACCAACGCAGCGGCGCAGCATGGTACAGGGGCGCCGGGCACAGATAGACGCTGTTCTCGTCCACGCCGAACCGGGTCCGGGCCACCACGGTCGTCATGGGCATGGCGGTGATGTCGCCGTCGGCGGGCAATTCCGGCCGGATGCCCTTGGGCCGTCCCGTCGTGCCTGAGGAATAGAGCATCTCGCCGCCCGCCGTCTCATCGGCGATGCGGGTCGAAGGCTGGCCCGCGACCTCGTCCTCCCAGACACGAAAACCCGTCATGGCCCCGCCCAGCGAGAACAGCGCCAGATCGGACAAGCTGGTCGGCAGCGCGGCGGTGTTCGGCAGGTCGGCGCCGGCGATCAGCACCTTGGCCCCGCAGTCGCGGGCGATGTAGTCGATCTCGGCCAGAGTCAGGCGGGACGACAGGGCGACGAAGTAGAGTCCCGACCGCTGGGCCGCCCAGGCCAGGGCGAAATAGTCCGGCGTATTGCCGAGACAGACGGCCACGGCGTCGCCGGGCCGGAGCCCCAGCGATCGCAGCAGATGCGCCGCCCGGTTGGAGGCGTCCTCCATCTGACGGAAGGTCGTGACGGCCCCGGTCTGCGCCATGATGACGGCGGGCTTGTCGGGCGTGGCGGCGGCGAAATGGCTGGGGTGCATGATGGGGCTCAGAAAGCACGGGCGGCGGCGTCCGCCTGGATGTCGAAGCTGCGGACATAGGCCTCGCGCGCCTCCGCCCCCGGCCGGGTCGTCGCGGGAACGACCAGGGCGCGGATGTCACGGATGCCGATGGTCTCGAAGATGTGCTTCAGATAGGGTAGCTGGAAGTCGACATAGTCGCCGGCCATCGTCGACGACCGCGTCAGGATCATCTGCATGGGCCGGTTTAGCAGCAGCCCGACATGACGCATCTCGTCGGCCTTGTAGCCGAAGGTCACGCGCGGCTGGACGATGATGTCGAGGTAGAGCTTCAGCGCCCAGGGAATGCTGTAGTTCCACATGGGGCAGGACAGCAGGATGCGGTCGGCGCGATCCAGCCGCGCCACGGCGTCGGTGACGATCCGCCAGGCGTCTTCGGCCTCGGACGAGACCTCCTCGCCGAAGATGGGCGCGAACTTGCGAAAGGCGTGCTCGGCCTCGAAGCGCGGCAGGTCCTCTTCGAACAGGGCCAGGGTGTCGATCTCTTCATCCGGGTTCTGTTCCCGCCAGGTCGCGATGAAGCGATCCGCCAGCGACCGCGACGCCGACCTTTCCCCCTTCGGGCTGGCCACGATATGAAGCAGCATGATGTCTCCCGATGCGTCGGCTGAAGCCGATCCCTCGCTGATCTGGCGAAGAGTTTTGTCAATTTATTTGGCAATCACAAGCCCTGGACCCGCCGTTGACTTTCGACCGTCACCTCGCCAGTGATTGTAAGATTAATTGACATTATGGAGAATGCCCTCGTGACCAGCCAACCGGTGAACGGCCCTCTGCACGGGCTGAAGGTCGTCGAGATGGGCCAACTGATCGCCGGTCCCTTCTGCGGCCAGTTGCTGGGCGACATGGGCGCCGAGGTGATCAAGCTGGAAGCGCCGGGCGTCGGCGACCCGATGCGGCACTGGGGCCAGGGGGAGACGCCGACCTGGTGGCGGGTCATCGCGCGCAACAAATACTCCGTCGCGGTCGATCTGCGTGCGGCCGAGGGCCAGCAGACGGCGCGCGACCTGATCGCCCAGGCCGATATCCTGATCGAGAACTTCCGTCCCGGCACGCTGGAGAAATGGGGCCTGGCCCCGGCCGATCTGATGAAGGCCAACCCGCGCCTGATCGTGGTGCGGGTCTCGGGCTACGGCCAGTCCGGCCCCTATTCCTCGCGCGCCGGCTTCGGCGGCATCGGCGAGGCCATGGGCGGCTGGCGCGGCATCGTCGGCGAACCGGATCGCGCCCCGTCGCGCATGGGGGTGTCGATCGGCGACACCCTGGCCGCCACCTACGGCTGCATGGGCGCCCTGGCGGCGCTGCAGCACCGCGAGCGCACCGGCCAGGGCCAGCTGGTCGACAGCTCCCTGTACGAAAGCGTGCTGCAGGTCATGGAGAGCATGATCCCGGAATACGCCGTCAATGGGCACAAACGCACGCGCACCGGCTCGGTCCTGCCCAAGATCGCGCCGTCGAACGTCTATCCCTGCGCCGACGGCGAATATCTGATCGGCGCCAATCAGGACGCTGTCTTCGCCCGCCTGTGCGCCGCCATGGGCCGCCCTGAGCTGGCGACCGACGCCCGCTACGCCACCCATCTGGCGCGCGGCGAGCATCAGAGCGAGCTGGACGCCCTGATCGGCGAGTGGACCGCGACCCTGACGGTGCAGGCCCTGGAAGACCTGATGATCGAACACGCCGTTCCGGCCGGCCGCGTCTTCGACGCCGAAGACATGATGGCCGATCCGCATTTCGCGGCGCGTCAGGCCATCATCGAGGTCGAGGACCCGGTCCTGGGCAAGGTGCCGATGCAGGGCGTCTTCCCCAAGCTGTCGGCCACGCCGGGTTCCGTGCGCCGCCCCGCCCCGCTGGAGGTCGGTCAGGACACGGCGGATGTCCTGTTGCGCTGGCTGGGGCGTTGATCCTGAAACGCTAGCAAGGTCGTCATGGCCGGGCTTGTCCCGGCCATCCATAGACGCAGGCGTCCAACGCTTTAGCATCGACGGCGAACGGCCGTGTCTATGGATCGCCGGGACAAGCCCCGCGATGACGGATGTTTAGAGACAGCGCCGCCCTGTCAGGGCGCCAATCTCTCAGGGCGTCAGTTGCGGCGCGGCGTAGCGGACGCCCGCCTCAAAGCGCTCGATCTCAGCCATCCGCGCCAGGGCGACATCGATCTCGTCCTTGCCTTCCAGCAGCTTGATCTTGTCGGCCGCGCCGATGTCGAACGACCAGACGCGCCCGCCCGCCGTCACCGTCTGATCCGGCAGGCTGACGCTGAAAAGCGCCGTCGCCGGATCGCGCGCCAGGTCCATCAGCGCCAGGCAGTCGGTCTCCGGCAGGATCAGCGGCAGGATGCCGTTCTTCAGGCAGTTGTTGCGGAAGATGTCGGCGAAGCTGGGGGCGATGACGCAGCGGACGCCGAAATCCGCCAAGGCCCAGGGCGCGTGTTCGCGGCTGGAGCCGCAGCCGAAATTATCCAGCGCGATCAGCACCCCCGCCCGGTCCCACGGCGGCTGGTTCAGAACGAAGTCCGAACGCGGCCGGTCATCCGCATCGAACCGCAAGGGATGCAGCAGGATGCGCCCCAGCCCGGCCCGCGTCACGCCCTTCAGAAAGCGGCCGGGGACCAGCTTATCGGTGTCGATATTGGCGATGGGCAAGGCCGCAGCGACGGCGTCCAGGGTGACGAAAGGCTGCATCAGACAAGGCTCCGGACATCGACCAGCCGTCCCGCCACGGCCGCAGCGGCGGCCATCGACGGCGACACCAGATGGGTGCGGCCGCCCGGTCCCTGACGGCCCTCGAAATTGCGATTGGAGGTCGAGGCGCAACGCTCGCCCGGCGACAGCCGGTCCGGATTCATGCCCAGGCACATGGAGCAGCCCG
>DGIZ01000062.1:0-549 GCA_002386585.1 Brevundimonas sp. UBA4609
GCCGTCCTCGCCCTCCATCGCCTGGTGCAGGTTTTCCGCCAGCCGGCGGTAGGCCTCGGCGGCGCCGGGGTGAAGCTGGATCACCGACGGGGCGGCGTCGACCGCCAGACGGGCCTGGATCTCGCTCCGGCGGGTCTTCAGCGGGGGCGCTGATCGTCTTCAGCTCATCCGTCTCGATCGCGCCGTCCAGGCGCATGGCCTGCGCGCGCTTCGCGGGCGGACCGAGGCCAATGGCGATGTCTTCTGTGGGCCCAGCCGGTTCTCTTCGTAGCGGGTGCGGACCTTCAGCCAGAGTTCCACAGGAATGATCCGCAGGTCGGGCACTTCCTGGCGGACAATGCTGGCCGGGCCGCCCTTGCACGCATTGCGAGCACTGGAGCTGCGGTCCTTCAGCTAGGTCTGCCGTCCGAACACCAGAACGCCTCGGTAGAGCTCGTTGTGGATGACGCCGTTCCCGCGATCGGCGTTGCCGTTGATGGTCGACGCGTTCCAGGCCTTGCCGCGAGGGCTGGGAACGCTGCGCGCGTTCAGGTTCGCAGCTATGGTGCA
>DGIZ01000062.1:712-1227 GCA_002386585.1 Brevundimonas sp. UBA4609
GGGGAGAATCCCGCAGCGTACTTGCGAAAGATCTCGACGACCACTTCGGCCTCGGCTGGGACGATATCGCGAAGGCCCCTGATCGGTTGGCCTGCCGCGTCGAACTCGCGGCGGACGGCGTAACCGTAGACCCGCCCACCGGTGTGGCGGCCATCACGAACCACGCCTTCCTGGCCCCGGCGTGTCTTCCTGCGAATCTCCAGGAGGAAGAGGGCGTTCATCGTGCCCTTGAGACCGACATGGAGTTCATTGACGGCGCCTTCCGAGATCGTATGGATGGCCACGCCGTGGAACCGCAGGTCCTCATAGATGGCGGCGATGTCGGCCTGAGACCGTGACAGCCGGTCCAGCGCTTCGCAGATCACCACGTTGAACGCTCCGCCCTTGGCCCCAGAGCCGCCCAGACTTCCATCTTCGAGCCCGCAGAAGGGCGAACCTTGGGGAGCCGCGGGAACGTCCTGCCTAAGGACGTGTGCAGTCCCTGCAACAACCTGTGCTGGATTCGCCGCACAGAC
>DGIZ01000062.1:1415-2388 GCA_002386585.1 Brevundimonas sp. UBA4609
TGGATTCGCCGCACAGACTTGGTTCATGATCAGAGCTGTTGCGGTGATCGTCAGGGACATCTTCGATCAAGCTGCTTTTCGTCTGGCCGAAATTGCGATTAGGGCGCTTACGAACAGCCAGACATGGCTGCCCAACCCGGCTCCCATTGCGCCTACAAAAAGCCGCCTCGCAGCATCGCGTTCTGGGGAGCGGGCGCAGCATTGGCTAAGGCGCTGATGAGGAGACGGGCGGCGGACCGGGTCTCCCTCCCGCTCATGATGAATTTGCGGCAAAGTCCAAAATCTTGCCGGGGTATCCAGGCGTCTAGGCGCTTCGATGTGTTTCCGTACCTAAGTCGGAAGGCGCCATGAGATCGGCGAGGGCGGCGACGGCGCCGGCGATCTGGCGTCGCTTGTTCGGCGACAACAGCGCGAGCCTCGCCAGCACATCCGCATGAAGAAGGTCCGGCGCCTCGGCCAGAGCCTTGTGCCCTGGTTCGGTCAGGCGCGCGTGGACGATGCGACGATCCGTGGTCGATCTGTACCGGACGATGAGGCCGCGCGCCTCCAGTCGGTCGAGCACCGCCACCACGGTCGGCGGCGACATGGAGACGTCCTGAGAAATGGCGCGGGTGCTGACCTCGCCGAGACGACGGATGGATTGCAGCACCAGAAGCTGGGGGAGAGTCAGGCCTGTCAGCCGGGCGATCTCGCGCGAGCGGACGTCGATCGCCTGGGCGATGCGGCGGACCGAGCGCACCAAAGACGCCGTGGCGTCGGCCGCTGACGGCAGGGGAATTTCGCTCATTGGGTTGAACTCATTCGTGAACTAACCATTTGTACGCGCTGCATCCATATTTCAAGGAGGACCCATGTGCGGTCTTAGCGGCGAGATCAACTTCGACGGGCGCCCCGCCGACGCCGGCGCGGTACAGCGGATGACGGACGCCCTCTCGCCCCGGGGACCGGACGGGTCCGGCATCGTGATGCGTGG
>DGIZ01000062.1:2521-4811 GCA_002386585.1 Brevundimonas sp. UBA4609
CCAGTGGGATTGGGGCATCGGCGCCTCATGATCATCGACCTGTCGGAGAAGGCGCAGCAACCGATGGTGGACGCCGATCTCGGCGTCACCCTGGCCTTCAACGGCTGCATCTACAACTATCCGGAATTGCGCGAGGAGCTTCAGGGCCTGGGTTTCCGCTTCTTCTCGCACGGCGACACGGAAGTGATCATCAAGGCCTGGAAGGCCTGGGGCGAGGCCTGCGTCGAGCGGTTCAAGGGAATGTTCGCCTTCGTCCTGCACGAGCGCGACAGCGGTCGGATCGTGATCGCGCGCGACCGTTTCGGCATCAAGCCGCTGTATCTGGCCGAACGAGGCAGGCGGCTGCGTTTCGCCTCGACCCTCCCGGCGCTTCTGGCGGCGGGCGACGTCGACAGGACAATCGATCCGGTGGGTCTGCACCATTTTATGACCTTTCATGCGGTGGTGCCGCCGCCGCACACCCTTCTGAAGGGAGTGAAGAAGTTTCCGCCGGCGACGATACGTGTGATCGAGCCGGACGGCGCGTCGCGCGAACGGGTCTACTGGCACCCGGACATGACGCGCCACGCCGGGGACGCAGCCCTGACCGCCGAGGACTGGCGCGACCAGGTGCTGAACGGCCTGCGCATAGCGGTGAAGCGCCGCATGGTCGCCGATGTGCCCGTCGGCGTGCTGCTGTCGGGCGGAGTGGATTCCAGCCTGATCGTCGGCCTGCTGGCCGAACTGGGTCAGAAGGACCTGATGACCTTTTCGGTCGGCTTCGAGGAGGCCAACGGCGAGAAGGGAGACGAGTTCGTCTATTCCGACCTGATCGCCAGACACTATGGGACGAAGCACCATCAGATCTTCGTGCCGCACCAGCGGCTGATGGAGGCTCTGCCGGGCACGATCGGCGCCATGTCCGAGCCGATGGTCAGCTACGACAATGTCGGCTTCTACCTGCTGAGCCAGGAAGTCTCGAAACACATCAAGGTCGTCCAGTCCGGGCAAGGGGCCGACGAGGTGTTCGGCGGCTACCATTGGTATCCTCCGATGGTCGGGGCCGCCGACCCTGTCGAAGCCTACGCCGGCGCCTTCTTCGACCGCAGCCACGAAACCCTGAAAACCCAGTTGAACGGCGCCTATATGACGGATGTCGATGTCAGCCGGGCTCTGGTCGAGGCGCATTTCGCGCAAGCCGGGGCGGAGACCTCTGTCGACAAGGCGCTGCGGCTGGATAGCCAGGTGATGCTGGTCGATGATCCGGTGAAGCGGGTTGATAACATGACCATGGCCTGGGGACTGGAGGCGCGCGTGCCCTTCCTGGACCATGAACTGGTCGAACTGGCTGGCCGTATCCCGCCGGAACACAAGCTGGCCCAGGGCGGCAAGGGCGTACTCAAGGCGGCAGCGCGCCTTGTCGTCCCATCAGAGGTGATCGATCGCAAGAAGGGCTACTTCCCGGTGCCCGCGCTCAAATACATCCAGGGTCCCTATCTCGACATGGTGCGAGAGACCCTGACCAATCAGGCGGCGCGCGACCGCGGGCTGTTCGACAGGGCCTACCTGGATCGGCTGTTCAACGACCCGACAGGCCATATCACCCCTTTGCGTGGTTCGGAGCTGTGGCAGGTCGCCGTCCTCGAGATGTGGATGCAGCAACATGGCGTCTGATCTTCGTCTCGCGCGTCCCAAGGCGCACCGGCTGAAACGCATGCGTCATGAAGGCCTCAAACCGCCCGTGCCCTCGGGACGTGAGTCCGTGCGCGATGCCGTCCTTGACTGCGGCTGGGGCCGCCTTCTGTTCGCCCAGACCTTCGAGACCGCCGCGCCTCTGGTCGAGGCTCTGCGCGCGGAGGGGCCGGATCGCCGCGACATCGCCTTCTACGTCCGCAATCCCCACGTCCTGCTGGCCTCGGCGCCGCAGGAGCTGTTCCTCGATCCGTCCCATACCTATCGGCTGGACCTGGCGACCTATCGGTCCAGCCGCCGTCAGCCGCGGGGCTTCACCGTCCGCCGTCTGATGTCGGAAGCGGACGCCCAGACGGTCAATGATATCTACGCCAAGCGTCGCATGGTGCAGGCGCCGCCGGATTTCCTCTGGTCGCATCGCGACGACCGGACCCTCTCCTATTTCGTCGCGGAGGACCTGACGACCGGAGCGGTGATCGGCACGGTGACGGGTGTGAACCACGCTCGCGCCTTCGAGGATCCGGAGAACGGCGCATCCCTCTGGTGCCTGGCGGTCGATCCCCAGGCGACACAGCCGGGGATCGGCGAGGCTCTGGTCCGCCGTCTGGCGGAGCACTTC
>DGIZ01000062.1:4914-5447 GCA_002386585.1 Brevundimonas sp. UBA4609
GGACGCACGGCCTAGCCCACATGGACCTGTCGGTCATGCACGATAACGCCCAGGCGATCGCCCTCTATGAGAAGCTGGGTTTCCGGCGCGTCCATTTCTTCGGCGTGAAGCGCAAGAACCCGATCAACGAAGCCTTGTTCGTCGGGCCCTCGGATGATCATGCGCTCAATCCCTATGCCCGGATCATCGTGGACGAAGCGCGGCGACGGGGCATCCAGACCGATATCATCGACTCGGAAGGAGGGCTGTTCCGCCTTTCCTGGGGCGGACGCTCCGTCCGCTGCCGCGAAAGCCTTTCGGAGCTGACCTCGGCCGTGGCTCTCAGCATCTGCGACGACAAGCGGGTGACCCGTAGGATCGTGGAAGCCGCCGGGGTGCGCGTGCCGCGCCGCATCGATCCGCAGGATCTCGGCGCGATCGACGAAGCGCTGGAGACCTATGGTCAGCTGGTGGTCAAGCCTGCGCGAGGGGAACAGGGCAAGGGCGTGGCCGTGGGTTTGAAGACCATGGCCGACGTCCAGGCGGCCCTGCTG
>DGIZ01000062.1:5613-6470 GCA_002386585.1 Brevundimonas sp. UBA4609
GACGTCCAGGCGGCCCTGCTGCGCGCCCGGCGCATCTGTCCCGAAGTCCTTGTCGAGGAGCAGGTGGAAGGCGAGGATCTGCGCCTGGTCGTGATCGACTATGAGGTCGTGGTCTGCGCCGTGCGGCGTCCGCCGCGCGTCATCGGCGACGGACGCTCGACCTTGCGGGCCCTCATCGAGCATCAGAGCCGTCGGCGCGCCGCGGCCACCGGGGGCGAATCCAGCATTCCTATCGATGCGGAAACGGAGCGCACCTTGGCGGAGGCCGGTTATGGCCTGGATGACGTCGCAGGGGAGGGCGAGGAGATCCTCGTCCGCAAGGCGGCCAACCTGCATCTCGGCGGCACCATCCATGACGTGACGGACGAGGTGCATCCGGTTCTGGTCGAAGCGGCCGTGGCGGCGGCGCGGGCCATCGACATCCCGGTGACGGGGATCGACCTCATGGTGCGTGCGCCGGATCAGCCGGATTACGCCTTCATCGAGGCCAATGAGCGCCCTGGCCTGGCCAATCACGAACCCCGCCCCACGGCAGAACGGTTCATCGATCTGCTGTTCCCGCTGTCGGCGCGCGCCGACGCCTGAGACTATGTCAGGAGCGACCTTGACCTCCCCGAAGATCGACCTGGACTACCTGAACGCCCGCCTGGGGGAACTCCTGAACCTGCCCAGTCCGACGGGCTACACGGACGAAGCCGTCTGGACCCTGTGCCGAGAGCTGGAGCGTCTGGGCCTGGATTATGAACTGACCCGACGCGGCGCGATCCGGGTGCGCCTGCCGGGTTTCGAAGCCGCCCCGGCGCGGGCCATCGTGGCGCACGTCGATACGCTCGGCGCCCAGGTGAAGGCGGTGAAGG
>DGIZ01000062.1:6656-7006 GCA_002386585.1 Brevundimonas sp. UBA4609
CCCAGGTGAAGGCGGTGAAGGACAACGGCAGGCTGGAGCTGGTGCCGATCGGCCACTGGTCGTCACGCTTCGCCGAGGGCGCGCGCTGCACCGTCTTCGCGGAAGGCGGAGGCTATCGCGGAACGATCCTCCCCCTGAAGGCCTCCGGGCACGCCTTCAACGAAGAGGTGGACGATCAACCCGTCAATTGGCGTCAGGTCGAACTGCGGATCGACGCCGTGGTCCACGGGCGGGCCGACACCCTGGCTCTGGGCGTGGATGTCGGCGACATTGTCGCCATCGACGCCCAGCCCGAGTTCACCGACAGCGGCTTCATCGTGTCGCGTCATCTGGACGACAAGGCCGGCGTC
>DGIZ01000062.1:7159-9001 GCA_002386585.1 Brevundimonas sp. UBA4609
ACGACAAGGCCGGCGTCGCGGTGATGCTGGCCGCTCTGGAATGCATGTTGCGCGAAGAACGCACGCCCACGGTCGATACCTGGTGGCTGTTCACCATCGCTGAAGAGGTGGGCCTGGGCGCCTCCGCCGTGCTCGTGCCGGACGTGGCGGCGATGGTCACGGTGGACAACGGAACCACCGCGCCGGGTCAGAACTCGTCCGAGTTCGGCGTCACCATCGCCATGGCGGATCAGACGGGTCCCTTCGACTGGCACCTTTCTCGAAAGCTGGTCCAACTGGCGCGGGATCACGACATCCCGCATCAGAAAGACGTGTTCCGTTACTATCGTTCGGATTCCGCCTCTGCATTGGAATCCGGCGCCGACATCCGCACGGCCCTGGTGACGTTCGGCGTGGACGCCAGCCATGGCTACGAACGCATCCATCAGAGCGCTTTGGTCGATCTGGCTCGCCTCCTGATCGCTTACGCCCAGAGCGAGGTGGAAATCGGACGCGACGCGCGCGCGCTGACAGGCGTCAGGGGATTCACGCATCAGCCGAACAATTCGACGAACTGACGCCGCCCTGGCCGTCGGGACGAAGGGAAGACCGAGGTCCTTCTCAGCCTGAGACGCCATATCCCGCGCACATCGAAATCCTGATCTCGTTGGGCGGCAGCGAAGCGCGAGCCGTCAGGCCGGGCGTCTGGCCCTCGAAAGCGGGCGGAATCTCCTGCAGGACCATCGCCAGCCTGCGTCATATCGTTCGGGCTCGGAACCGCATGGCCTGGGGCCGATTGGGTCAGGCGAAGGAGGAGCCATGAACCAGACCCATGTCATCGAACGCGCTTTTGAAATCGCCGAGCGAGACCACGCCTGCCTGAAGGTCAGCGACGTGCGCGAAGCGCTTTCCCGTGAAGGCTATACGATCAGCGATCTGATGCATCTGGAAGGATGGAGCATCCGCGAGCAACTGAGACGGCGGATGAAGGCGCGCGGCGCCCGCGCGGTTCGTCGCGTCGAACTGGCCGAGAGCCGGCCATGACCGCGACGGCAGGCCCGGGGCGGGCCTTGCAGGGGCTGATCCTTAGCGTTCCGGTGGCCCTGTTCAGCCTCGGGACCGCGACGGACGCGGTCTATCTCCGGACCGCGCAGATGCAGTGGAGCAACTTCTCTTCCTGGGCGATCGTCGGCGGTCTGGTCTTCGGCGGGGCGGCTTTCGTATGGAGCCTGATCGACCTGGCCTGGGGGCGTCGCGGGGTCTTGCGTCTTCTGTACAGCGGCGTCCTCGGGGCCTTGTGCCTTGTCGGCCTTGCGAACGCATTCAAGCATAGTCAGGACGGATGGAGCTCCGTGGGGGCGCTCGGCGTCACCCTGTCCGCCCTGTGCTGCGGTCTGGCCCTGATTGCGGGCTGGCTGCGCTATTCCGGGATGCTGGACGAGGAGGCTAGCCGATGATCCGCAGCAATCTCCTTCTGTACGGAGCCCTGGCCGGCGCCGTGGCTTTGGCCGCCTGCGGTCGAAGCGAAAAAGGGATCAACGAAGTCGGGCCGGCGCCTGACTTGCCGGAGATCAGGGAAACCCTGCTGCCGCCGATGCGGATCGCCCGGCCCGTAGGATGGGGAGATGAGACGCCGCGCGCCCCCGAAGGCTTCGTGGTGACGGCCTTCGCTACGGACCTGCGTATTCCGCGTCAGATGCTGGTCCTGCCTAACGGCGACATCCTCGTGGCCGAGGGGCGGGGCGGCGGCGCGCCGGCCTTGAGGCCGAAGGACGTCATCGCTGGGGTCATCAAGAAGCAGGGCAACACGAAGGTCGAGGGCGGGGACCGTGTCACGCTGTTGCGCGACGCCGATAACGACGG
>DGIZ01000062.1:9197-9464 GCA_002386585.1 Brevundimonas sp. UBA4609
GCGCGACGCCGATAACGACGGTCGCGCCGAAGTCCGCTCGGTCTTCATCGACGGTCTCAACGCGCCCTATGGCCTGGCCTATGTAGACGGTCGCATCTATGTGGCCGAGCAGGACGCCCTGGTCAGCTTCCCCTATGTCGAAGGGCAGACCCGGATCGCGGCCTCCCCTGAAGAGGTGACGCGCCTGCCGTCCGCCCTCAATCATCACTGGACCAAGGCCCTGACCGCCAGCGCCGATGGATCGACCCTCTACGTCGGCATCGGCTC
>DGIZ01000062.1:9727-9992 GCA_002386585.1 Brevundimonas sp. UBA4609
CCTCTACGTCGGCATCGGCTCCAACAGCAATGCGGGCGAGCGGGGTATGGCCGTGGAGGAGGAGCGGGCGGTCGTCTGGGCCGTCGATCGGGCCACGGGCGCGCGTCGGACCATCGCCCGCGGCATCCGCAATCCTACCGCCCTGGCGATCGAGCCGTCGAGCGCCGCCCTCTGGGCCGTAGTGAACGAAAGAGATGAAATCGGACCCCAGCTCGTTCCGGACTATCTGACCTCGGTCCGCGACGGCGCCTTCTACGGCTGGCCG
>DGIZ01000062.1:10180-10533 GCA_002386585.1 Brevundimonas sp. UBA4609
GCGCCTTCTACGGCTGGCCGTACAGCTACTGGGGACAGAATCTCGACCCGCGTGTGCGGCCCCAGAAGCCTGAACTGGTCGCTACGGCCGTGAAGCCGGATTACGCCCTGGGAGCCCATGTGGCGGCCCTCGGTCTCTCGTTCGCCCGCGACCGCGGCTTCGGGGGCGCCTTCGCCGAAGGGGCCTTCATCGGACAGCACGGGAGCTGGAATCGCCAGGATCTGGCGGGCTACAAGGTGGCCTGGGTTCCGTTCTCCGGCGGCCGGCCGGCTGGCCCGCCCGTCGACTTCCTGACCGGTTTTCTGACGGACAAAGGCGAAGCTCGCGGCCGTCCCGTGGGCGTCTGGTTCGAT
>DGIZ01000062.1:10739-10975 GCA_002386585.1 Brevundimonas sp. UBA4609
CTCAGCGCCGGATTCTGCTGGTGGCCGACGACCTGTCCAACACGGTTTGGCGCGTCGCTCCCGCAGGCGCCGCTCCCGGGCGATAGATGGACTCGACGCTATAGTCGGGCCTCTTCGGTTTCGAGCAGCGTCGCGTCGGTCTTCCGCCATCCAGCTGGCGAGGAAATCTGCGAGGCGCCATGACGTCGATTGGCTACAGCGCGAGGACCGAGGTGTCCTTGACCTCTTCCATCACC
>DGIZ01000023.1:0-121 GCA_002386585.1 Brevundimonas sp. UBA4609
AGATCGCCAGGCCCAGGCCCGAGCCGCCGTAGTGGCGCGTGATGTCACCGTCGGCCTGTTCGAAGCGGTTGAACAGCCGGGCCTGCGTCTGGGCGTCGAAGCCGATGCCGGTGTCCTGGAC
>DGIZ01000023.1:438-17136 GCA_002386585.1 Brevundimonas sp. UBA4609
GTGAACTTCACCGCATTGGAGACCAGGTTGGTCAGCACCTGTTTCAGGCGGACGACGTCGCCCTGAATCCAGACCCGAGCCTCGGGAGCGACCTCGACCAAGAACTGCAGCCCCTTGTCCCGCGCGGCGGCGGCGTAGAGCAGGGCGGCTTCTTCCACCGTGCGCGCCAGGTCCAGAGGCTCGTCGTTCAGCTCCAGCCGCCCGGACTCGACGCGCGCCAGATCCAGGATGTCGCTGAGCAGGGTCTGGAGGGTGCGGCTGGAGGAGTGGATCAACTCCAGCATGTCCTGCTGCTGCGGAGACAGTTCGGTGCGGGCCAGGGCCTGGGCCACGCCGATGACGCCGTTGAGCGGAGTGCGGATCTCGTGGCTCATATTGGCCAGGAAGCGGCTCTTGGCGCGGTTGGCGGCGTTGGCGGCGTCGCGCGCCTCGGCCAGGGCGTCGGCGTTGCGTTTCAGGTCGCTGATGTCGGAACAGACGGTGACGGCGCCGCCGCCGACGGTGGGGCGGTCCTGGACGCGCAGCCAGCGGCCGGCCACCTGCAGTTCTCGCGGTTCTATGGGCGTGCGATGGCTGGCCAGTCGCTGCGTGATCCACGCTTCTTCGCGACCGACAGCGTCCTGATAGACCCCGGCCTTCAGGCCGACCTGCAGGATTTCGCGGAAGGTGACGCCAGGGCGCAGCACCGGGGCGAGATGGGGGTGAATTTCGCCGTACTGCCTGTTCCACAGGATCAGGCGGTCATCGGCGTCATAGACGCCGACGCCGTCGGGCATGGCCTGGACCGCTTCCAGCAACTGACCCAGGACGCTGCGACGCGACCACCAGATCATGCCGGTGAAGAAGGCGCCCACGCTCAGGGTCAGGGCCACGCCCAGGGCGACCCACAGAGTGACGGCGGCGACGCCGGCGCCCTGGGCTAGAAGCACGCCCGGCGCGGGAGCCAGGCTGACGGCGGTCATGGAGATGAAGTGAAGCCAGGCGACGGCGCCGGCCGACAGGGCCGTGGCGACGGCCAGGCTCAGCCGCTTGTTCATCTCCGGCAGCAGGGCGACCGCGCCGAACAGGACGAAGGCGCCCGTCACGGCCATGGCGACGCGTGGCGCGTTCCAGGTCAGGATCGCTCCGGACAGGCGCATGGCGTCCATGCCTACGAAGTGCATGGCCGCGACACCGGCCGTCACCACGGCGGCGGCGGCCAATCCCGAGCGGCGGCGCCAGCGGCCTTCGGTCGCCCCGGCCAGGTGCAACTGCATGGCGATCCAGAAGGCGGCCGTGACGATCACCAGCGACAGGAAGGTCTGCAGCGGGTCGTAGCGGATATCCGTTCCGGCGTCGTAGGCCAGCATGGCGATGAAGTGGGTGATCCAGACGCCCAGTCCGCCCACCAGCGGCGCCGACAGGGTGTAGGTTCGGCGCGCTCGCGGCGACAGGTGGCGCGCGCGTTCGGACAGAAGCAGGGCGATGCCGATGCTGAAGACGCAGGCCAGCAGGGCGAAGGAGGCGATCCGCCAATCGTGGCGCTCGACCAGGCAGCTCAGGACGCCCCCCATCATGATGCTCCGCCCGCCTCCTGAATTGTTCCGCCGTAAATCCGTGAAGAAACCAAGCTACACATCCGCTGGCGTCGAACCGGCCGACTCAGCGGGCTGTCGACGGACCAGACTAGGTCGCGCTGCTGAACAATGAGATAACGCCGGTCGAAATGCCTTACGATCACTCTCCGTCCCCTGTCGCTCCCACCGCTTCGTCCCGGCTGTGGACGGCCGGCGCCAGCGGCGGCGTGGCCATCCTGGTGATGGCCGTCCTGGCGGTGATGAAGCCGGAGCTGGCCGGGTGGCTGGCGGCCGGGGCCGTGGCGGTCGCGCTGGCGACCTGGCTGGTGAACCGAAATCCGCCCGCAGCCGCCGATGAGATGGAGTTCGATCAGGGAGCGGTCGATCTGGGGCCTGACGCCGCCCTGCTGGGCGATGTGTTCGAGGCGCTGGACGACCCCCTGCTGATCGTCAGCGGCGGGGAGGCGGACGACATCGCCGGGCGGCGCATCGCCCTGGCCAATGCGGCGGCGCGCGATCTGTTCAGGCTGAACGGGGCGGGCGGAGGGCTGCTGGTCTCGGTGCTGCGTGAGCCGCGCGTGCTGGAGGCGGTGGACGAAGCCCTGTTCGGCGCCGTCGGGACCGAGGTCGACTATGTCGGGGGGGGCGTTCAGGAGCGGCATTGGCGGGCCTTCGTCCGGCCCTTGCCCGCGCGGGAGAATTCGAACTGGGGCGGCGGGGCGCTGGCCCTGCTGGCGCTGCGCGACGAGACGGACGTGCGTCGCATGGAGAAGATGCGGGTCGACTTCCTGGCCAACGCCAGCCACGAACTGCGCACGCCGCTGGCCTCACTGTCGGGCTTCATCGAGACGCTGAAGGGCCACGCCAGGGACGATCCCAAGGCGCGCGACAAATTCCTCGACATCATGGCGGTTCAGGCGGACCGGATGCGGCGTCTGGTGGCCGATCTTCTGTCGCTGAGCCGGATCGAGCTGAACGAGCACATCGCGCCCCTGGGCCGGGTCAATCTGGCGCGGGCGACGGCGGATGTGGTCGATGCGGTCAGCGTCATCTCGCGCGAGCGGCAGGTGACGATCCATGCTGAGCTGCCGCACGGCGGCGCGGCTGTGACGGGCGACCGGGACGAGATCGCCCAGGTGGTGCAGAACCTGATCGACAACGCGCTGAAATACTCCAGCGCGGGCGGGACCATCGAGGTCGGCATCGAGATCGACCGCACGCTGGACGAGGCCATGGCGGCGCGGATGGCTGAGGGCAACCGTCTGTCCCTGGCCACGCCGGATCGCGAGACGGGCCAGCGCTACGCCGTCGTCACCGTGCGCGACCACGGGCCGGGCATGGCGCGCGAGCACCTGCCGCGCCTGACCGAACGCTTCTATCGCGTCGAGGGCCAGAAGAGCGGCGAGCGGCAGGGCACGGGCCTGGGGCTCGCCATCGTCCGTCACATCATCATCCGTCACCGGGGCGGCCTGTCGGTGGACAGCGCGCCGGGTTGCGGGGCGATCTTCGCGGCCTGCTTTCCCCTGGCCCCGGCGCCGGACGCCTGAGCTCCGGGTTCTGAATGATCGTCATGGGCCCGCGACATTGCGGACGGGCGTCGTAACAGAACTGTCATCCAGCCGTCTTAATCCGCTGACGTATCGCAGGCAGTTTCCCGGCCGGAACGCACCGAGCCTGGCGCGTTGCTGATTCCTGCGCTGATCGGACCGGATGATCTGGATTTTCCTGCTGCTGCTGATCGCCTTCGCCGTCCTGGCCTATGTGGCCGGGCGGGCCTTGGCCGTTCGTCGGAGCCGAGGCGCGAAGTCGCATTCGCGTCCCGGCCAACACGGGCTCTACGCCCTCAGCTGGGTCGGAGCGCCGGCCCTGGCCATGCTGATCGCCGCCTCGGTCTTTTCGACCTCGATCGAGCAGCAGATGATGCGGGCGGGGGCGCCTGACAGCGTCGCCCAGCTGGAGCCGTTCCGCCGCGAGGCCTTCTTCGCCGACGCCCGCCTGGTCGGGGCGGGGCAGGAGGCGCGTCAGATCTGGCCCGCCCCCTACGCCGAGGACCTGCCGGCCGAGGGCCGCCGCGCCCACCGCATCGCCGCGACCCTGAACTGGGGCGGGGGCGTCGCCGCCCTGATCGCCGCCGTGCTGGGCGGCCTGTTCGTCTTCACCCGCATCCGTCCCGACCTGCGCGCGCGCAACAAGGTCGAGGGCTGGATCACCGGCGTGCTGTTCGCCTGTTCGGCGGTGGCGGTGCTGACCACGCTGGGCATCATCTTCTCCCTGGTCATCGACTCCTTGCGCTTCTTCAGCATGGTGCCGATCACCGAGTTCCTGTTCGGAACCAAGTGGAGCCCGCAGATCGCCATTCGCGCCGATCAGGTCGGGTCGTCGGGCGCCTTCGGAGCCGTGCCCCTGTTCGCGGGCACCTTCCTGATCATGGCCATCGCCATGGCGGTAGCGGCCCCCATCGGCCTGTTCTCGGCCGTCTATCTGTCGGAGTATTCGGGCAAGAAGACCCGCGCCATGGTCAAGCCGGCGCTGGAGGTCCTGGCCGGGGTGCCGACCGTGGTCTACGGCTTCTTCGCCGCCCTGACGGTGGGGCCGGCGCTGCGCGTCTTCTTCAACGGCATCGGCGACATGCTGATCGGCGGGCCGCTGAACGGCCTGGGGATTTACCTGTCCCTGGTGCAGAACCAGATGGCTCTGGTGGCGGGCGCGGTCATGGGGATCATGCTGATTCCCTTCGTCAGCTCCCTGTCGGACGACATTCTGAACGCCGTGCCGCAATCGTTGCGCGACGGCTCCTACGCCATGGGCGCCACCAAGTCCGAGACGATCAAGAAGGTGCTGCTGCCGGCCGCCCTGCCGGGTGTGGCCGGGGCCCTGCTGCTGGCCGTGTCGCGTGCCATCGGCGAGACCATGATCGTGACCATGGCGGCCGGCCTGGCCGCCAAGCTGACCCTGAACCCGCTGGAGACGGTCACGACCGTCACGGTGCAGATCGTCACCCTGCTGACCGGCGACCAGGAGTTCAACAGCCCCAAGACCCTGGCCGCCTTCGGCCTGGGGCTGACCCTGTTCGTCGTCACCCTGCTGCTCAACATCGTCGCCATGCGCATCGTGCAAGCCTATCGGGAACAGTATGACTGACGCCGCCCAGAACTTGACCGAGCAGGGCACGACCGGCGTCAGCCCGCGCACCCAGCGCCTGAAGGCCCGCCTGCGCGCCCGCTATGCGCGCGAGACCCGCTTCCGCTGGTACGGCCGCGCGGCCATCGGCGTGGCCCTGGCCTTCCTGGTGATCCTGCTCGGCAGCATCATCACCCAGGGGTACACCGCCTTCTACGCCCACACCGTGACCCTGCCGGTCTATATGGACCCGGCGCGGATCGACCGTTCCTATCCGCAGGGCGCCAATTTCGAACAGATCGTCGCCGAACAGCAGATTCGCCGCCTAAGCGTCCAGGATGATGAACAGGGGACCAAGGCCTCGGCCATGAAGGCCCTGCTGTCCTCGGAGCTGAAGTTCCAGGCCGCCAAGATGATCGCGCGCCAGCCCGGCCTGCTGGGCCAGACCGTGCCGGTCGCCGCCCCCCTGTCCGACGACGCCGAGATGTATCTGAAGGGCAAGATCACCCGCGATCAGCCCGAGGACCAGCGCCGCGTCTCCAATGCGCAGATGGACTGGCTGGACCGGATGAAGGCCTCGGGCGCGGTGCGGGCCCACTTCAACGCGGCCCTGTTCACCAAGGGCGACTCGACCCAGCCGGAACTGGCGGGCCTGCTGGGCGCCGTGGTCGGTTCGGCCCTGATGCTGATGGTGACGGCCCTGATCGCCATCCCGGTCGGCGTCGGCGCCGCCGTGTGGCTGGAGGAATACTCGCCGCGCAACCGCATCACGGCGATCATCGAGGTCAACATCAACAACCTGGCCGCCGTGCCGTCCATCGTCTACGGCCTTCTGGGTCTGGCGCTGTTCATCAACTTCATGCACCTGCCGCGCGCCAGTCCGCTGGTCGGGGGCCTGGTGCTGGCGCTGATGGCCCTGCCGACCATCATCATCGCCACCCGGTCGTCGCTGAAGGCGGTGCCGCCCTCGATCCGCGAGGCGGCCCTGGCCATGGGCGCCAGCCGCACCCAGACAGTGTTCGGCCACGTCCTGCCGCTGGCCATGCCCGGCGTGATGACCGGCGCCATCATCTCCATGGCCCACGCCCTGGGCGAGACGGCGCCGCTGCTGCTGATCGGCATGATCAGCTTCGTGCCGGGCGTCCCGCACGCCATCGACGAACCCGTCGGCGCCCTGCCGTCGCTGATCTACATCTGGGAGAACGCGTCCGAGCGCGCCTTCCACGAACGGACGGCGGCCGCCATCCTTGTCCTTCTCGCCTTCATGATCGTCATGAACGCCGCCGCAGTCCTGCTGCGCCGTCGCTTCGAACGCCGGTGGTAAATCCTATGAAGTCCCGCATCTTCCGCGCTCCCGAAGGCTCGTCGACCGGCGGCGCCTCCGAGGCCGCCACCCTGTCGACCGCCCCGGCCGTCGGTGCCCACGCCTCGGCGCCGCTGGGTCCGATCAAGATCGCCGCGCGCGACGTCAGCGTTTTTTACGGCGAGAAGCAGGCCCTGTTCGACGTCTCGCTGGAGATTCCGGACAAGACGGTGACGGCGCTGATCGGCCCGTCGGGTTGCGGCAAGTCGACCTTCCTGCGGACGATGAACCGCATGAACGACACCATCCCCGGCACCCGCGTGACCGGCCGGATCGAGATGGACGGCGAGGACATCAACGATCGCAAGATCGACCCGGTGCTGCTGCGCGCCCAGGTCGGCATGGTGTTCCAGAAGCCGAACCCCTTCCCCAAGTCCATCTATGAGAACGTGGCCTATGGGCCCAAGATCCACGGCCTGGCCTCGACCAAGGGCGAAATGGACGAGATCGTCCAGAAGTCGCTGAAGCGCGCCGGCCTGTGGGACGAGGTCGCCGACCGTCTGCACTCGCCGGGCACGGGTCTGTCGGGCGGCCAGCAGCAGCGTCTGGTCATCGCTCGCGCCATTGCGGTCGAGCCGGAAGTCATCCTGATGGACGAGCCCTGCTCGGCGCTGGACCCGATCGCCACGGCCAAGATCGAGGAGCTGATCGACGAACTGCGCGAGCGCTACTGCATCGTCATCGTCACCCACTCGATGGCGCAGGCGGCCCGCGTGTCGCAGCGCACGGCCTTCTTCCACATGGGTAAGCTGGTCGAGACCGGCGACACCGAAGAGATCTTCACCAATCCGCGCGAACGGCGCACCCTCGACTACATCACCGGCCGCTTCGGCTGAGGACGCGACGATGAACCAGCATACGGTCAAGGCTTACGGCGACGAACTGAACCAGTTGACGGCCGAGGTAGTCCGCATGGGCGGTCTGGCCGAGGCCCAGGTGGCGGACGCCATCGAATCCGTCGCCCGCCGGGATGTGGCGCTGGCCAAGGCGGTGGTCGAGCGCGACAACCGCCTGGACGCCCTGCATCGCGACATCGAGAAGAAGGCGATCCGCCTGATCGCCCTGCGCCAGCCGGTCGCCAGCGACCTGCGCCGGACGCTGGGAGCCATGAAGCTGGCGTCGGACCTGGAGCGGACCGGCGACCTGGCCAAGAACATCGCCAAGCGGGCGCTGATCCTGGCCGAGGCCGAGCCCATGCAGCCCCTGACCCGCTCGATCGAGCGGATGGGGCGGCTGGTGTCGAACCGTCTGCGCGACGTGCTGGACGCCTATACGGCCTCTGAGATCGAACGCGCACTGTCGGTCTGGCAGACCGATGACGAGGTGGACGAGCACTACAACGCCCTGTTCCGCGAACTGCTCACCTATATGATGGGCGACCCGCGCACGATCACGGCCTGCACCCACCTGCTGTTCATGGCCAAGAACCTGGAGCGGATCGGCGACCACGCGACCAACATCGCCGAGACGGTCCACTATGAGATCACTGGCGAGGAAATGCTGGGCGAGCGGCCGAAGGCCGTGCCCGGTCCCGGCGAAGAGCCGACGCCTACCCCGCACCTGTCCGCGTCTCCCGACGCGGCGGACGACTGACACCCCTACATCGCTGACGACTTCGACGAACCGGAGAGGCTGACGTGCAACCCTATATCCTGGTGATGGAAGACGAGGACGCCCTGGCCACCCTGCTTCAGTATAATCTGGAGAAGGAAGGCTATGACGTGGCCGTCGCCTCTGACGGCGAGGAAGGGATGCTGCAGGTCGACGAGCGCACGCCCGACCTGA
Organism: Brevundimonas sp. UBA4609; assembly: GCA_002386585.1. Lineage (GTDB taxonomy): Bacteria > Pseudomonadota > Alphaproteobacteria > Caulobacterales > Caulobacteraceae > Brevundimonas > Brevundimonas olei. The sequence continues at coordinate 8,263 of DGIZ01000023.1, forward strand.
TCCTGCTAGACTGGATGCTGCCCAAGCTGTCGGGCATCGAGGTCTGCCGCCGCATCCGCGGTCGGGCCGAGACGCGCAATCTGCCGATCATCATGCTGACCGCGCGCGGCGAGGAGACGGACCGCGTGCGCGGCCTGGACACCGGCGCCGACGACTATATGACCAAGCCCTTCTCGATGACGGAACTGACCGCGCGCATCCGCGCCGTGCTGCGCCGCATCCGCCCGGGTCTGGCCGACGACCGGGTCAACCACGCCGACATCATCATGGACCGCGTCGCCCACCGCGTCAGCCGCGCGGGCAAGGAGGTGCACCTGGGCCCGACCGAGTTCCGCCTGCTGGACCACTTCCTGAAGCATCCGGGCCGGGTGTTCAGCCGTGAGCAGCTTCTGGACGCGGTCTGGGGCTCGGACGTCTATGTCGAGGCCCGCACGGTGGACGTCCACGTCGGCCGCCTGCGCAAGGCGCTGAACGTCGAAGGCACGGTCAACCCGATCCGCACCGTGCGCTCGGCGGGCTATTCGCTGGACCTGAATAACTAGACCCTTCTCCCCTCGGGGGAGAAGGTGGGCGCCGGAGGCGCTCGGATGAGGGGGACGTGTCCGTGCGCGTGACGCCAACCGTCCGTTCGCTTCCGCCCGCCCCCTCATCCGTCATGCTGCGCATGACACCTTCTCCCCCAAGGGGAGAAGGAAGCTTAAGTTTTCTTCATCTGCATCCGCAGACCCCTCCGGCCGCCTCTGAACGACGACGTCGCATCGGGGGAGGGAAGTCATGCCGGACGCCATTATCGCCATGTCGGGCTGGGTCGGGGCGGTCGCGCTGGCGGGCGGGGCGGCTGCCGTCTTGTCGCGCGGCAAGGTGCGCTGGGGCTGGCTGGCGGCGGCTTCACCTTCGACTGGACGCCGATGGCGACGACGGGGCTGGCGGGCCTGCTGCTGGCGTGGCTGCGCGAAAAGACCGGCAGCGTGCTGCTGCCGGTCCTGTTGCACAACTACGGCAACGCCGTCTTCATGCTGATCTGAGGGATCAGGCCTCGGCCGTTTCCAGCTCGGCCGGGTCGATCTCATAGGCGGTCGAACAGTATTCGCACGTCACGCGGATCTTACCGTCGTCCTCGACCATCTCGGCGCGCTCCTCGGCCGGGAAGGACTGCAGCACGGTGGCGATGCGGTCCTTCGAACAGCGGCAGACGGCGGCCAGGGCCTTGGCGCCTTCCAGCCGCACGCCGTCCTCGTGGAACAGGCGATACAGCAGGGTCTCGGCGCTGATGGTCGGGTCGATCAGCTCGTCGTCGCCCAGGGTGGCGAACAGGGCGCGGGTGCGCTCCCACACTTCCTCGGTCGAGCCACGCGACTCGTCGCCGGCGATGACCTGGATCATCGCACCGCCCGCGCGCCAGGCGCGGCCCGCGTCGGTTTCGACCTCGCCGACGGCCAGGCGCACCTTGGTCGGCACCTGTTCGGACTGGGTGAAATAGTGTTCGGCGCACAGCGAGAGGCTCTCGCCCTCGATGGGGGTCACGCCCTGGGTGCGCTCGAAGTCGGCGCCGCGATCCACCGTCATGATGAAGACGCCGCCGCCCAGCAGGGTCTTGGCGCCCGGACGGGCGAAGCCTTCCGACGCCTTGGCCACTTCTTCCGGGTCGAAGCGGCAGAAGCCGCGCAGATGGCCGTCCGTGCCGTAGTCGGCGACGACATAGCGCACCGGGCCGTCGCCCTGGGCCTGGACGATCAGGCGGCCGTCGAACTTCAACGCCGAACCGACGATGGCGGCCAGGACGCAGGCCTCGCCCAGCAGGGCGGCGACCGGCTCGGGATAGGCGTGGGCCGACAGGATCTTGTCGACCGCCTCGCCCAGGCGGACCAGACGGCCGCGCACCGGCCAGCCTTCGATCTGGAAGGCGGCGGCGAAGTCGTCCGTCGGGGCGGCGATGGGGGCGTCGGGCGCGTGATCGGTCACGGCGTGAAATCCTGAAAACTGTCGGAAGCGGCGCAACATAGGGAGGCGAAGGCCGCTTGGTAAGGGGAGGGCGTGTCGCCCGCGCCACGAGCGAGCGCGGTTCGACAGGCTTGACCGGGGCCAGGGAACTCTTTGTGCTGAAGCTCGCTCCCTTAGCTGAAAATCCGCTTCCTTCCCCATCCGCTTACAAGAGGTCTGACATGATGGATCGTGAGTTCAACGTCGTGGACGAGGTCCGCAAGCACCCAGGCGTCGTGGCGGGCGTCGTGGCCGTCCTGGCGGGCGTGGGTCTGGCGACGATCCTGCTGAACCAGCGCAGCGGCCCGACCCGCTATGAGCGGATCAAGACGCGCATCGACCCGCGCGGCTGGTTCGACGCCGAGGCCCTGCGTCACCGCTTTGACGACATTGCGCGCGGCGTGCGTCACGGGGCGGACGACTTGACCCATCGCGCGGCCGACCTGGGCGACTACGCTCATGAACGGGCCGGACGTTTCGGCGCCGACGCCCGCGATCGGGCCGACCAATGGTATCGCCGGGCCAGGAAGAAATCGCGCCGTCCGATGCGCCGCTACACCAAGCAGGCGCGCCGCTACGCCGAGGACGCCGGAGACTTCGCTCGCGATCACGCCAAGGAAGGGGGCGCCCTTCTGGCCGTGGCCACCATCGCCGCCGCCATCGGAGCCGCGGCTCTGGAAAGCCGTCGTCGCGCTGGAAACAGCGGCCGCTGAGCCGGTTTCGGGGCTTAACTGGAAAAATCGTGCGGAAAGGGGCGCTGCGGCGCCCCTTTTTATTGCTGCGGATGCGAAGAGGGGCTAGAGGCCGCGCATGATCTCGCCTGTCTTCATCTTCGACTTCGATTCCACCCTGGTTCGCATCGAGACGCTGGAGGCTCTGGCCGACCTCGCGCTCAAGGACGCGCCTGACGCCGCCGAGCGCAAGGCCCGGATCGCGGCCCTGACCGACGACGCCATGAACGGCCGCATCGGCTTCGGCGAGGCGCTGAAACAGCGCCTGGAACTGCTGGCCCTGCGTCGTGAACACGTCGAGGCCCTGACCGACCGGATTCTGGACGAGGCGACCGTCTCCATCCGCCGCAACGTCGATTTCTTCCAGCGCCACGCCGAGCGCATCTACATCCTGTCCGGCGGCTTCCGCGAAGTGATCGCCCCGCTGGCCGAGCGGCTGGGGGTGCCGGCGGATCATGTGCTGGCCAACGACCTGATCTATGACGACGAAGGCCGGGTGACGGGCGCCGACGAGGCCAACCCCCTGTCGCGCGAGAACGGCAAGCCGGAGGTGATCCGCGCTCTGAATCTTGAAGGCCCCGTGGTCATGGTCGGCGACGGCTGGACCGACGCCGAGGTCAAGCTCCAGGGCGCGGCCGATCGCTTCTACGCCTTCACCGAGATCGTCCGTCGCGACAAGGTGGTCGAGGCCGCCGACGCCGTCGCCGCCTCTCTGGACGAGGTGCTGTATGCCGAGGGCGTGGCCGGACGCTGGTCCTATCCGCGCAACCGCATCCGCATGTTGCTGCTGGAGAACGTCCACCCCGCCGCCGTCGAGCGGCTGGAGGAGGCGGGCTATACCGTCGAGACGATGAAGGGCGCGCTGGACGAGGACGACCTGATCGAGGCGATCAAGGGCGTGCACGTTCTGGGCATCCGCTCCAAGACCAACGTCAGCCGCAAGGTGCTGGACGCGGCGGACCGGCTGATGGCCGTGGCGGCCTTCTGCATCGGCACCAATCAGGTCGATCTGGACGCGGCGGCGGACAAGGGCGTGGCCGTGTTCAACGCCCCCTATTCCAACACGCGCTCGGTGGTCGAACTGGCCATCGGCATGATGATCGTCCTGATGCGAGACGTGGCCGACAAGTCGCGCGAGATGCACAAGGGCAAGTGGAACAAGTCGGCGACCGGATCGCGCGAAGTGCGCGGCAAGACGCTGGGCATCGTCGGCTATGGCGCCATCGGCAGCCAACTTTCGGTGCTGGCCGAGAACCTGGGCATGAGGGTGCTGTTCTACGACCTGTCCGAACGGCTGGCGCTGGGCAATGCACGGCGGATGCGCTCGCTGGACGCCCTGCTGGCCGAGGCGGATGTGGTGACGATGCACGTCGACGGCCGCAAGGATAACACCGCCATCATCGGCGCCGACCAGTTCGCCAGGATGAAGCCGGGCGCCCTGTTCCTGAACCTGTCGCGCGGCCATGTGGTCGACGTGGAGGCCATGGCCGAGGCGCTGAAGTCCGGTCGTCTGGGCGGGGCGGCGGTCGACGTCTTCCCCGAGGAGCCGCGCACCAACGCCGACCCGTTCGACAGCCCGCTGATCGGTCTGGACAAGACCATCCTGACCCCGCACATCGGCGGCTCGACCGAAGAGGCGCAGGAAGCCATCGCCGAGTTCGCGGCCGAACGTTTGCTGGGCTATCTGAACCGGGGCGACACCACCTTCTGCGTCAACCTGCCGAACGTGCAACTGGCCGAGGTGACGCGCGCGCACCGCCTGCTGCACATTCACCGCAACCAGCCGGGCGTGCTGGCCGAGCTGAACCGCGCCCTGTCGGATGCGGGCCTGAATATCCTGGGCCAGCACCTGAAGACGGACGAGCGGACGGGCTATGTCATCACCGACGTGGATCGCGATTATGACCGCGAGGCGCTGACGGCCCTGAAGCAGCTTCCGGGCACGATCCGCTTCCGCAGCCTGCACTAGGGGCGAGGGCGCGGCCTGAGGGATTGAAGCGCTATCCTTGTGATTCCGCTCATCCCGGCGGACGCCGGGACCCAGTAAGAGCGCCAGGCAGTCAGCTATCCTTTGGGCCTCAGTTCTTGATGCCAAAGCACTGGGTCCCGACGTCCGCCGGGATGAGCGGGGGTAGGGGGGCATCCCTTCCCCCACGTGCCCTTGCGTCCTGAGAAAAGCGGCGCAAACTGAGCATAACGACCGCATACGGACGGTCGATGGAGGGAAAATCATGTCTCGTCTTCTTCGCGGTACGGCTCTGGCCGCCCTGACGCTGGCCGCCGCGTTTGTCGCCGGGGCCGCCTCGGCCCAGACCTATGATCGGCTGGTGGTGTTCGGCGACAGCCTGTCGGACAACGGCAACCTTTATCTGGCGACGGGCGGGTCGACGCCGCCCTCGCCGCCCTTTGGCGCGGGGCGATTCTCCAACGGGCCGGTGTTCACCGAGCGGCTGGGCTTCGACGCCGCCAACTTCATGGGGCCGGTGACAGGCAGCATCAACTACGCCTTCGGCGGGGCGCGTACGGACAGTCAGGCCTCGCCGCCGGGAATGCGCGCGCAACTGGGGCAGTATCTGCAACGCGGCGGGACCTTCGGATCGAATGATCTGGTCAGCGTGCTGGGCGGGGCGAACAACATCTTCCAGGGGCTGCCTGTGGCGGGGGCGTCGGCCAATCCGACGGCCGCCATCGCGCCGGTGGCGCAGAGCGCGGCGGCGGACATCAACTTCATCGTCAACGGCATCGCCCAGGCCGGGGCGGGAACGGTGCTGGTCACCAACCTGCCCAAGCTGAGCATCACGCCCCAGTTTCGAGGCACGCCGGCCGCGCCGCTGGCCGATTACGCCGTCACCACCTTCAACGGCGCCCTTCTGACCGGACTGACCGCGACGGCGGCCGCCCAGCAGGGGACCAACATCATCCTGATGGATCTGTTCAAGGTCGGGGACGTGGTGGCCGCCAATCCGAGCGCCTTCGGGGTGTCGAACGTGACCCAGGCCTGCTTCGACGGCGCCAGCTTGTGCTCGAACCCGGACGACTACTTCTACTTCGACGGGGTTCACCCGACGGCCAAGGGTCATGCGGTGATCGCGCAACTGGCCAATGACTACCTCTACTACGGCGATCTGGGCAGCCAGACGGCGGTGCTGGGCGAGACCGCCTGGCGGCACCGCGAGGACGCGCTGGACGGCTCGACCGCGGCCCTGTCAGGGCGCGAGGCGTGGACGGGGGGAACTTCGATCTCGGTCGAGGGTCTGGCCGACAAGACCGAGACCGATGCGCGCGGCGCCATCGGCGAGGCGACCTCCGACGGCTACGGCGTGCGCATCGCCCTGGAGTCGGGAACGGAGAGCCTGCGTTTCGGCCTGGCCGGATCCTATCGCAACGCCGACGTGGATGCGGGCGCCCTGCGCGCCGACGTCGACAGCTTCGGGCTGGACATCTACGGCGGCTGGCGCTCGGGCGACGTCTTCGTCAATGCGGCGGCGGGCGTAGCCCAGGACGACTTCAACGACGTCAACCGCCTGACCAGTCTGGCGCCGATCGTCCACAGCGGTTCGACGCGCGGGGTCTCCACGGGCGCGCGGCTGCAGGGCGGGATGTGGTTCGACCTGGGCGGCTTCGCCCTGTCGCCTCGCGCGGCGGTGGCCTGGATCAACGCCGACGTGGACGGCTTCCATGAGCAGGGACCGGCGGCGCAATACGCCTATGCCGACCGCTCGGTGCAGGCGACGACGGCCGAGATCGCCCTGCGCGCCGAGGGCGGGACCGAGCGCGTGCGCTTCTACGCCGAGGGCGGTTATCGCGACAGCCTGAGCGACGACAGCGACGCGGTGCGCACCGGCATCCTGGGCAATCCGGCCCAGGTCCTGGCCCGCGACGTCGACCTGCCGTTCGGCGGGCAGGTGCTGGCCGCCGCCGGAATCGAGGGCACGGTCATGGAGCGGCTGAAGGTGTCGATCGGCTACAAGGGCCGCTTCGGCGACCATGCCGACAGCCATATGGCGGCGGTGAAGCTCAGCCTGCCGCTGTAGGCCGAGAAACGAAGGTTCCCGAGGTGCGACGCCGTGTCGCCCTCGGGGCGCCCCATTCATGTCCCGGTGAAATTGCAAAAGACGGTCAAGTCCGGCCGTCGACGAGCCCCGTTCTCGCCATCTGCGTGCGTATGCGCGCCTTCCTGACGGCTCTCCCGCGCTGACGAAGCGCTCAGAATGAGTCGTTAGAGTATGCGTTTAGTTCCCTCGGCCGTGCGGCCGCATGTGATCCGCTTCGGCCAGACGGGCGCCTTGGCCGGCCTGGCGGTGCTGGCCATGGCGGCTGCGCCCGCCGGCATGATCTCGGCCGCGCCCGAAAAGGTCGCAGAGGTCTCGGTCCCCATCGCCCCGCCGGTGAAGGCGGTGGCCGAGCCCGCCGGTCCCGTCACCCGCAAGATCGTCTTCGAGGCGCCGCTGAAGGGCTATCGCATCAACTCGCCCTTCGGCCTGCGCAAGCTGGCGATCGAGGCCAAGGCGCGGGCGCACAAGGGCGTGGACATCGCCGCACCCACCGGCACCAGCGTCTTCGCCACGACCGAGGGCAAGGTGCTGCGCGCGGGCTATCAGGCGGGCGGCTACGGCAACTTCATCGAGGTGCAGCACCCCAACGGCATGACCAGCCTGTACGGCCATCTCAGCCGCATCGACGTCCACTCGGGCAAGGCGGTGGCGGCGGGCGAGCGCATCGGTCTGGTCGGCTCGACCGGCTATTCGACCGGCCCGCACCTGCATTTCGAGGTGCGCCGCAACGGCGGCCAGGTCGACCCCGCCAAGATCGTCGGCCAGAGCTTCGACATCCGGGTGAAGGCCCCGGCCTGACCGCATCAGGCGATGCGGGATCATGACCAAACCGTAATGTAAAATACCCTTTCCACAAGGCGCGCCCTGCCGTTAGATTCGATCCTTGGATTATCGCAGGGGGACCGAATGGTCGCGGCGCTGACGCTGGACGGAATCAGCAAGAGATACGGAAGCTTCCAGGCGGTCTCCGACCTGAGCTTTCAGGTCGAGAAGGGCTCGATCTGCGGCTTTCTGGGGCCGAACGGGGCGGGCAAGACCTCGACCCTGCGGATGATCCTGGGGCTGCAGCCGGCCACCAGCGGCCGCATCGACATCCTGGGTGCCGACGACGGGCGCAAGGTGCGCGATCGCATCGGCTTCCTGCCCGAGGAGCGGGGCCTCTACAAGAAGATGACGCCGGTGGACGCCATCGCCTTCTTCGGCGCCCTGAAGGGCCTGCCGCTGCCCGAAGGCCGCCGTCGCGGCCGCGAGATGCTGGAGCAGATGGGCCTGGGCGAGGCCAGCCGAAAGAAGATGAAGGACCTGTCCAAGGGGATGGCGCAGAAGGTCCAGTTGATCGCCTCGGTGGCGCATCAGCCGGAGTTCGTCATTCTGGATGAGCCGTTCTCGGGGCTGGACCCGATGAACCAGCAGGGGCTGGAGGCCATGATCCGCGCTCTGGCCGCCGAGGGGGCGACGGTGCTGTTCTCGACCCACGTCATGCAGCACGCCGAGCGCCTGTGCGACAAGGTGGTGCTGCTGGCCCGTGGGCGTAAGGCCTTCGAGGGCACGGTGGACGAGGCGCGCGCCACCTCGCCGCGCTTTCTGGAGCTTGAAGGGGCGCTGGACCGCAACGCGGTGGCCGCCCTGCCGGGCGTCAGCGGCATCGAGACCCTGGCTGAGGACGGCGCCGTCAGCACCCTGCGCGTCGGCCTGACGCCGGGAGCCGAAGCGCAAAGCGCCCTGCGCGCCGCCTTCCTGGGCGGGCTGGACGTGCGGCGCTTCCAGATGAAGGAGCCGACCCTGCATGACGCCTTCATCGCCCTGACCGGCGACCACCCGGATGAGGACCAGTCCGTCGACAAGGCTGATACGATGGAGGCCGCCCGATGAGCCGGATTCTTCTGATCGCGCGACGCGAGTTCCTAGCCTACGCCAAGACGGTCGGCTTCTGGCTGTCGCTGCTGGCCTTTCCGCTGTTCGCCGTCCTGGGCGGCGCCATTCCGGTCCTGATGAAGCACGCCGAACCGGTGCGCGAGGCGGTCATCATCGATGAAACCCCGGCCGGGTCCGGTCTGGCGGCCGCCGTGCGCCAGGCGCTGGAGACCGAGCGCGGGCGCGCCGACATC
>DGIZ01000064.1 GCA_002386585.1 Brevundimonas sp. UBA4609
CGTCCGTCCCGCTGAGAATGACGCGCGCGCGGGGCGCCGCCACGCCGCGCACCAGGACGCCGCCGTCTCCTTGAGTGGAAACGCTGAAGATGCGCGGCGTCGTCATCCAGTCGTCTTCCTGCGCTTCGGCCGGGTCCGCCTCCGCTTCAGGTTTGGGCGAACCGCAGGCCGACAGCGCCGTCGCCAGCACAAGGCTCAAACTCGCCAGCAGGCCGATCCTTCGTTCCATCCTGTCCCGCATCGCTATAAGGCTGTCAGTCCAGATAGACGGCTACGTCCGCCCGGCCCAGCCCCTTCGGCCCGGCCTGCCCGGTTTGTCCGTCTGTCCTTCCACCTGCCGCCAGAGGTCGTCAAAGGTCCCATGTCCCTGCCCTCCGTCAATATCGCCCCATTCGAGGGCCGGTCCGTCTGCCTGTTCTGCGGCTCGTCCGATGGAACTGATCCCCGCTACATCCAGGCGGCGGCGGCGTTCGGGAAGGCCGTAGCCGAGGCGGGCTGGCGCTTCGTCTATGGCGGCGGCGGCGTGGGTCTGATGGGCGCGTCCGCCCGGGCGGCCCATGAAGCGGGCGGCCGCGTGGTGGGTATCATGCCGGCCTTCCTGCGCAGCCGCGAACGGCTGTTCGACGACGTGGAGACGATCGTCGTCACCTCCATGCACGAGCGCAAGCAGCTCATGTATGACGAGTCCGACGTCTTCGTGGTCGCGCCCGGCGGCGTCGGCACGCTGGAAGAAGTCGTGGAACTGCTGTCGTGGAAGCGGCTGGACCTGCATGCCAAGCCCGTCATCTTCTTGAATCTGGACGGCTTCTGGGACGGATTCTTCACCCTGATCGAACACACCGTCGAGAAGGGCATGACCCCGGCGGGCTTCCTAGAGGCCTATGTCAGCGTCGATTCTGTCGAGGCCGCGATCGAGGCCATGAAATCAGCTCAGGACACGCCGCACTTGCAACATGATCATCGGTAAGTAAACGTGCGTCAGTAACGCCGGTCCGTCGAGCAGGAAGCTGGATTGACAGTTTCCTTAAAAAACGGACTATGGCGATGCTGGGCGTGCGCCCTCCCCTTATCGGAGACTGTTCATGCGTGCTCTTCTCGCCGCCGTCGCCCTGTTCGCGGCCGCTCCCGCCTTCGCCCAGGCGCCCGCCACCAGCGCCACCCTGGCTGACGCCGCCAAGGGCCCGACCGGCCGGGTGATCGTCGACGGCGCCACCTGGCGCTGCGAGGGCGACGCCTGCACCGCCACGGGCGGCTCCAACCAACCCGCGACCCGCGCCTGCCGCCGCGTGGTGGCCAAGCTGGGGCCCGTGACCAGCTTCTCCTACAAGGGCCAGGCCCTGAGCGCAGAAGAGGTCGCCGCTTGCAACGCGGGCTGATCCCGATCACGGTCCACAACGAAAAAGGCCGCCTTCACGACGAAGGCGGCCTTTCTTGTATCCGGCGCCCCGACCGTCAGGCGGTTTCGCCCTTCAGCCGTTGAACCATGCGCTCGCGGCCGATCAGGGGGATCATGGCCGCCATGTCCGGCCCATGCGCCTGCCCCGTCAGGATCAGACGCAGCGGCATGAACAGACCCTTGCCCTTGGCGCCGGTCTTGTCCTTCACCGCCGAGGTCCAGGCTGACCAGGCGTCGGCGTCAATGGTTTCGGGCAGCAGTTCCAGAGCCGCGGCGGCGAAGTCGGCGTCCTCGATCACCGGCGTCACCGGCCCCGTAACGATCTTCGCCATCTCAACGACGTCGCCGAACTTGCTGAGGTTGCCCTTCACCGTATTCCAGAAGGTCTCGCTCAGATCGACGTCCAGGGCTTCGAGGCGCGGCTGGGCAGCGGCGTAGTCGATGGCGTGCACCGCCTGGGCGTTCAGGCGATCTAGATCGGCCGTGTCATAGCGGGCGGGCGAACGCCCCATCTTGGAGAAGGCGAAGGCTTCGCCCAGTTCCTGCAGCGAAGCGGCGACCTCCAGATTGTCCGAGGTGCCGATCTTGCCCAGATGGCTGGTGATGGCGATCGGTTCATAGCCGTCGGCGCGCATGTCCATGATGGCCAGCGAGCCCAGACGCTTGGACAGGGCCGTGCCGTCGGCGCCGACCAGCAGCGGCATGTGAGCGAACCCTGGAACCTTGGCCCCCAGCGCCTCGAAGATCTCGATCTGGGCGCCGGTGTTGGTGACGTGGTCCTCGCCGCGGATGATGTGGGTGATCTCCATGTCGATGTCGTCGACGACCGACGGCAGCGTATAGAGGAACAGCCCGTCCTCGCGGATCAGCACCGGGTCGGACATGGAGGCGGTGTCCACCTCGGCGTGACCGCGCGCCAGGTCTTCCCAGGCGACGCGCTTGCCTTCCAGCTTGAAGCGCCAGTGCGGACGGCGGCCCTCGGCCTCTAGAGCGGCCTTTTCGGCCTCGGTCAGCGACAGGGCGGCGCGGTCGTAGATGGGCGGCAGGCCGCGCGACAGCTGCACCTTGCGGCGGCGGTCCAGTTCGTCGGCCGTTTCGTAGCAGGGGTAGAGGCGACCATCGGCCTTCAGCCGAGCGGCGGCCTCTTCATAGCGATCGAACCGCTTGGACTGATTGTAGCGTTCGTCCCAGGTCAGGCCGAGCCACTTCAGGTCGATCTCGATGTTGTCTTCCGACTCCTGCGTCGAGCGGACCAGGTCGGTGTCGTCGATCCGCAGCACGAACGAACCGCCCTGCCCCTTGGCGAACAGCCAGTTCACCAGAGCCGTGCGGACATTGCCGACGTGCAGCTTACCCGTGGGAGACGGAGCGAAACGAACCTTGACGGACATGGGGGATCAACGACCTCGATAGGAAGGCGGCTTGGTCGCGCCGCCGACCTCTCAAGTCAAGCCGAACCGCCCTTAATCGACGCGAGGGAAGCGTCAGTCGTCGCGGTGAACGCGCTCGCGGCGTTCGTGCCGTTCCTGAGCTTCCACCGACAGCGTCGCCGTCGGGCGGGCTTCAAGACGACCCAGGCCGATCGGTTCGCCGGTGTCTTCGCAGTAACCGTAGGAACCGTCCTCGATCCGGCGCAGGGCTTCGTCGATCTTGGAAATCAGCTTGCGCTGACGATCACGGGTCCGAAGCTCAAGCGCACGATCGGACTCGGAAGAGGCCCGATCCACCAGATCAGGGTGGTTCTCAGTCTCGGCCTTCAGATTGGTGACGGTGCCCTTCGACTCGCGAAGAATGTCGTCCTTCCAGCTCAGAAGCTTGCTCTTGAAATAGGCGACCTGCCGCTCGTTCATGAACGGTTCGTCGTCGGTCGGCCGATACACAGCCGAGTCCCCGGACATTACAGAGGCCAATGCGGTCATCGCACTCACACTCGTTCTCTATCGCGCCCCCCTGCGGCGCAAGGGCCGTATAGGCAAGCGCAAGAGTCGCGGCAATGGCGTTCGCGAGTCCGTGATATGGCTAAGGTGCATTGACCCAGGGGAAGTGTGGCGAATTATCCTCACAAAGCGCCGAAGATCCGGGGTTCAGCCGAAGTTTCAACGCCTTCAGACGCGAACGCGGCTCATTTCAGCTTTCGCCAGTTCCACCGAAGCGCGCAGGTCGATCTGATCCAGCACAGCTTTCAAGCCCGGCTCTGCTCCTTCCTCCCGCTCTTCGCGCAGGTCACGGGCCAGGCGGCCCAGGGCGGCGGCGCCGTCCTGACCGCCCAGCAGGGCCAGCTTCAATTCGTCCAACCGATCCAGCAGGCCCGAGCCCCGACGAATGGCCCGGCGTCGACGCTCGGTCGGATCCTCCACCCCCTGCAAGGCCATCAGGGCCGCCGCACCGGCCACGCCCGAAGCGCCCGAGGTCGCCCCCGCCTGGGCGGCGGACGTCGC
>DGIZ01000033.1 GCA_002386585.1 Brevundimonas sp. UBA4609
CTCCCCTTGCGGGAGAAGGTGCCCCGCAGGGGCGGATGAGGGGTTTCTCGACAGAGGACGAAGGTGATCGTCCATCCACAGCGCGACCCCTCATCCGACCTCGCTCCGCTCGGCCACCTTCTCCCGCAAGGGGAGAAGGATCAGTCGCGCGTCAGCTTTTTGTCCGCCGCCGCAATGATCGCCGCCAGCACCTCGTGGGGGCGGTTCTCGATCTGCGGGTTGGGAAAGCGCAGCACGCGGAAGCCTTCTCCGCGCAGGAAGTCGTCGCGGGCGGCGTCCTCGGCGCGGTCGTCATGGTGCGGGCCGTCGGCCTCGACGATCAGGCGATGACGCAGACAGACGAAGTCGGCCACGTAGCGCCCGATCACGACCTGCCGCCGGAACTTCAGACCCTCCAGCCGCCGGTCCCGCAGAATGGCTCACAACCGCCGCTCATAGAGGGCGGGTTCGCGACGCATCGCCTTGGCGCGGGAGTGCAGCCAGTCGTCCATACGGCGACGCTATCCCTTCTCCCCTCGCGGGAGAAGGTGGCCCGCGCAGCGGGTCGGATGAGGGGTTTCTGGACGGAGATGCAGGCCGCGAAATCCGCCCGCAGCGAGACCCCTCATCCGTCGGCCTGCGGCCGCCACCTTCTCCCACAAGGGGAGAAGGGAAGACTTAGCGCCCCTTCCTGAACGCCTCCGGTTTCTCGGCCGCCGCCTCCTTGCGCCAGCGCTTCGGCGCTGACTTGTCGACCTCCTCGCCCGCGCCGGTGAGGGCTTCATTGGCGAATTCGAGGTCGAGGAGCTTCATCTTCTTGATCTCGTCGCGCAGGCGGGCGGCTTCCTCGAACTCGAGGTTGGCGGCGGCGTCGCGCATCTTGGCTTCCAGGTCCTTGAGGGCGGCCTGGAAGTTGGAGCCGACGAAGGGCTTGGCCTCCTCGGCGACGCCGGGGCGGGTCAGGCGGTCCAGGTCGCGGGACTCATAGGGGCTCTCGAGGATCTCCTTGATGTCGCGCTTGACCGTCTCGGGCGTGATGCCGTGTTCGAGGTTGTAGGCCTGCTGCTTCTCGCGGCGGCGGTCGGTCTCGGCGATGGCGCGCTCCATCGAGCCGGTCATGCGGTCGGCGTAGAGGATGACGCGGCCGTCGACGTTGCGCGCCGCGCGGCCGATGGTCTGGATCAGGGAGGTTTCCGAGCGCAGGAAGCCCTCCTTGTCCGCGTCGAGGATGGCGACCAGGCCGCACTCGGGGATGTCCAGGCCCTCGCGCAGCAGGTTGATGCCGATCAGGCAGTCGAACGAGCCCAGGCGCAGGTCGCGCAGGATCTCGATCCGCTCCAGGGTGTCGACGTCGGAGTGCATGTAGCGGACGCGCACCCCCTGTTCGTGCATGTATTCGGTCAGGTCCTCGGCCATCTTCTTGGTCAGGGTGGTGACCAGGGAGCGGTAGCCGGCGCGGCTGGTCGCCTTGACCTCGTCGATGACGTCGTCGACCTGGTTGCGGGTCGCGCCGGAGACGGGGCGGATCTCGACCGGGGGGTCGATCAGGCCGGTGGGGCGGATGACCTGTTCGGTGAAGACGCCGCCGGTCTTGTCCAGCTCCCAGGCGCCGGGGGTGGCCGAGACGAAGACGGTCTGGGGCCGCATGGCGTCCCATTCCTCGAACTTCAGCGGGCGGTTGTCGATGGCGGAGGGGAGGCGGAAGCCGTACTCGGCCAGGGTCGACTTGCGGCGGTAGTCGCCGCGGAACATGGCGCCGATCTGGCCCACGGTGACGTGGCTCTCGTCCACGAACAGCAGGGCGTTGTCGGGGATGTATTCGAAGAAGGTGGGCGGCGGCTCGCCCGGCGCGCGGCCGGTCAGCCAGCGGCTGTAGTTCTCGATGCCGGCGCAGGAGCCGGTGGCCTCCATCATCTCCAGATCGAAGCGGGTGCGCTGCTCCAGCCGCTGGGCCTCCAGCAGCTTGCCGTTCTCGACCATCCAGTCGAGCGTCTCCTTCAACTCGGCCTTGATGCCGTTGACGGCCTGATTCAGCGTCGGGCGCGGGGTGACGTAGTGGCTGGCGGCGTAGACCGTGACCTCGTCCAGCGCATTGGTCTTCTTGCCGGTCAGGGGGTCGAACTCGTCGATGGCCTCGATCTCGTCGCCGAACAGGCTGATGCGCCAGGCGCGATCCTCGAGGTGGACGGGGAAGATCTCCAGCGTGTCGCCGCGCTTGCGGAACATGCCGCGCTCGAAGTGGACATCGTTGCGCTTGTACTGCAGGGCGATCAGGTCGGCGCGCAGCTTGGCCTCGTCGATCTGGTCGCCGACCTTCAGGTTGAAGGTCATGGCGGTGTAGGTCTCGACCGAGCCGATGCCGTAGATGCAGCTGACCGAGGCGACGACGATGACGTCGTCCCGCTCCAGAATCGCGCGGGTGGCGGCGTGGCGCATCCGGTCGATCTGCTCGTTAATCGAGCTGTCCTTCTCGATGTAGGTGTCGGTGCGCGGGACGTAGGCCTCGGGCTGGTAGTAGTCGTAGTAGCTGACGAAATACTCGACCGCATTGTCGGGGAAGAAGGCCTTGAACTCGGAATAGAGCTGGGCCGCCAGGGTCTTGTTGTGGGCCAGGATCAGGGCCGGGCGCTGGGTCTGTTCGATCACCTTGGCCATGGTGAAGGTCTTGCCCGAGCCGGTGACGCCCAGCAGCACCTGTTCGCGATCGCCCTCGTCCGCCTGGGCCACAAGCTCGGCGATGGCCGAGGGCTGGTCGCCGGCGGGCTGGTATTTCGTCTCCAGCCGGAAGGGGATGCGCTTCTTGTTGGTCGGCCGGTCGGGGCGGTGGGGGACCCAGTCGGCGGGGGCGGCGGGCGCCTCCTCGGGCGTCAGGCGCGGTCCGTTCACGGGCGCGAAGGCGGGCGCACGACCGTGGTCGAAGGCGACGGGCGCCTCGCTGAGACCGGGATTGGGCGTGTGGACGGGCTTGGTCGGTTTCGCAGGAGAACGGGCCATGAACATCAAGGTAATGCGCGCGTTCCCAAGACGCTAGTGCAGGAAGCGCCCCCGCGTAGCCTTCCCGCTACCACAGGTTGAACGACGAGCTGACGTGTTTCGGCTCAATCGTCGCCATAAATGAGGCAAATCTGACGTATTGAGAACATAATTGGGCAAAATGTGGTTGAAAAGGGCGGAATATAGGTCCGAACCCGGCGTTTGCGCGTCAAAAATGCCTCACAATTTCCCCTAACAATGATTTTTTGAAAGAAATTGGTTGATGGTATGACGGGGCGGCCATAGCCATTGATGCAGCCAAGAAACGTAAAGACGAACATTGGTTTTCAACGTCGTTCGTGGAACGGTGTGATGTTCAGTAACAATTAACAGGTACACAGAGGCATATGAGCACTCGTAAAGACTACCTGCTGGGCACGACGATGGCGGCTGGCGCTGCTGCTCTGTCGATGGCCATGCTTATTCCGGGGACGGCGTTTGCTCAAAGCGCCTCGAATACTGACCAGGAAGCGACCCAGGTCGACGAGATCGTGGTCGTCGGTTCGCGCATTCGTCGCGACAACTTCAACGCCCCGTCGCCGACTCAGGTCGTGACGCGCGAAGAAGCGACCCTGCAAGGCTTCGCCTCGACCACGGAAGCGCTGCAGAGCACGGCCATCACCGGCGGCACCTCGCAGATCAACAACTCCTACGGCGGCTACGTCACCAACGGCGGCCCCGGCGCCAACACCATCGGCCTGCGCGGCATGGGTCCGAGCCGCACCCTGGTGCTGCTGAACGGCCGTCGCGTCTCGCCGGCCGGTTCGCGCGGCTCGGTCGGCTCGGCCGACCTGAACGTTCTGCCGACCTCCATGATCGAGCGCGTCGAAGTCCTGCGCGACGGCGCTTCGTCGGTGTACGGCTCGGACGCCGTGGCCGGGGTGGTCAACATCCAGACCCGCAAGAACTTCGAAGGCCTGGTCTTCGAAGCCCAGCGCAACGAGCCGCTGGAAGCCAACGGCAACGGCGGTTCGACCCGCCTGTCGCTGACGGCCGGCGCCCGTGGCGACCGCTGGCGGGCGTCGGGCTCGATCGAGCGCTATGAGCGCGACGAGCTGACCCTGCGCGATCGTGAATTCACGCGTTGTCAGACGGACGGCTTCCGCTTTGACAACGACTTCATCGATCCGCTGACCGGCAAGTCGAAGTGCTATCCGATCACCACGACCGGTTCGAACGGCGTGTCGATCAACACCATCGGCACCGGCGACCTGGCCGGCGTCGGCGCGGCCGGCGTGCCGGAAGGCGTGAACGGTCTGCTGTACAACCGTTGGCGTCCGAACTCGGGCGTGACCGGCGGACTCGCCGGCTTTGAAGGCGTGGGCGGTTCCTACCTGAACCCCGCCGACCCGACCAAGCGCGTGGCGCTGGACAGCAACATCCGTGACACCTTCGAAGACCGGATGCTGAACGAGTCGCTGATCTCGCCGGTCGAGATCACCACCATCTACGGTGAAGGCGGTTATCAGCTTAACGCTTTGGGCAACGCCGAAGTTTACGGCGAATTCCTGTACAACAAGCGCGAGTCCTCGCAGACGGGCTACCGTCAGCTGGCTCTGGACTACGCCAAGGGTTCGCCGCTGATCCCGACCAGCCTGGGATGGAGCACCGCCTTCGGCGACCAAGGCCTGAACAAGGGCCAGGACGTGGGCGTGCGCGCCTTCATCGGCTTCGGCAACGACCACTCGCGCCAGGAGCAGTCCTTCAACCGCTACGTCGGCGGCATCAAGGGCGACTTCTTCATCCCCGAGTGGCGCTATGACCTGTCGGCCAGCTACTCGCGCTCGCGTTCGGAGTACACGAGCGAGCAGTTCCTGACGGATCGTCTGATTGAAACCCTCGATGTCGTCTCGAACGGCGCCGGCGGCTTCCAGTGCCGCGAACTGGCCTCGAACCCGGGCTGCATCGCCGCTCCGGCCCTGACCACCCAAACCATCGGCGGCGTGCTGCCGAAGGACTGGGTCGACTATGTGTTCCGTCCGGTGACGGGCGTGACCGTCTTCGAAGAGAAGATCGTCAGCCTCGGCATCGACGGCCCGCTGTTCAGCCTGCCGGCCGGTCAGGTCATGGGCTTCTTCGGCGCCGAATGGCGTGAATCCGAGATCGACGATACGCCGGGTCTCGATTCCCAGAACGGCAACACCTACAACTTCTCGACCTCCGCGATCACGCGCGGCACCGACTCGGTGTGGGAGGTCTTCGGTGAAGTTGAAGTTCCGCTGCTGCGCGATGCGCCGTTCGCCAAGGAACTGACGCTGAACGGGTCGTTCCGTTACACGGACTACGATTCCTACGGCGACGACACGACCTACAAGATCGGCCTGGTCTACCAGCCCGTCGACGGCGTGACCTTCCGCGGCACCTACGGCACCTCCTACCGCGCCCCGGCGCTGTTCGAGCAGTTCGTCGGCGCCACGACCGGCTATCAGTCGAACACGCTCGACCGCTGCAACAACTACGGCGCGCCGAACGTCAACCCGAACCGCGTCGCCAACTGCACGCGTGAAGGCCTGCCGACCAACTGGCAGTCGACCACCAGCGTTGAAGTCATCACCGCCGGCGGCGCCGAGGCCGGCCTGGCGGCCGAAACCTCGACCAACATGACGATCGGCGTGGTCCTGCAACCGCGCCTGCCGGAAGGTTGGGGCGATCTGGCTTTCGCCGTCGACTACTATGAGATCGAGGTGGAGAACGGCGTCTCGCGGACGGGCGCCAGCCAGATCCTGACCCGCTGCTACGACTCGAACCCGGGCGATTTCGCCGCGGACAACGGTTTCTGCCGTCTGGTCGAGCGTGACCCCGCCAACGGCCAGCTGACGGTCCACGACAGCTACGTCAACCTGGCGACGGACACGGTGAAGGGCCTGGACTACACCCTGCGTTACCGCAAGGATGTCGGTCCCGGCACGGCGCTGTTCAACCTGGGCGTCACCCAGTACACGGAAATATCGAACAAGCTGTTCGAAGATGATCCGCTGGAAGACTACCTCGGCATGATCGACAATCCGGAGTTCACCGGCACTGCCGATCTGTCCTATGCATGGGACAAGTGGCGCGTGCGCTACGGCGTCGAGTGGGTCAAGGGCATGGAATCCTACACCTACTACGAGGAAGGTCCGGCTACGAGCATCTACGACCTGGAAGTCGGCGACTACTGGCAGCATAACGCCTCGGTGCAGTACACGGCTGACGGCTGGACCGTCACGGCCGGCGTCCGCAACCTGCTGAACGAAGATCCGCCCACGATCTCGGCCGGTGTGAATAACCGGGTCGGCAACGCCCCGCTTTACTCGGGTTATGACTACCTGGGCCGGACGGCCTTCGTGAACCTCACGAAGTCCTTCTAAGGTCTGACCTGATTTCAGGTTGATGAGAGGGCGGCGGACTTCGGTTCGCCGCCCTTTCTGCGTCTGGAGCGTTGATTTCCGGCTTGTGCGGCGCCGGGCGCGTCGCCAAGGTTCGCGCCATGAGTATGCTTCGCGACGTCTTCATCACCGGGACCGGCGCCGTCCTGCCCGGCGAGCGGATCGGCAACGATCGGATGGAGGACTTCATCGGCCGCATCGGCGGGCGGGCGTCCGCCGTCGGGCGTCGCGCCCTGCGCTGGAACGGGATCGAGGGGCGCCACTACGCCCTGAACGCGGACGGCGAACCGCTGCATTCCAACGCCTCCATGTGCGCGGACGCCGTGCGGGCGGCGCTGGATGGGGCGGGGTTGAGCCTCGGCGATCTGCAGCATCTGGGCGCGGCGGCGACGCAGGGCGACTATCTGGTGCCCGGCCACGCCAGCGCGGTTCAGGCGGAACTGGGCGCGGGGCCGCTGGAGGCCTTCAGCTATCAGTCCGTCTGCGCCAGCGCCCTGATGGCGGCCAAGGGGGCGTGGCTGAGCGTGCTGGCGGGCGAGGCAGACGTGGCCGCCGCCTGTGCGGGCGAGTTCTCGTCACGCTGGTTCCGGCCGGCCTTCTATGAGGGCACGGCGCTGGTGGATGAGAAGGGCCGGGCGCGGATCGAGGCGGACTTCCTGCGCTTCACCCTGTCGGACGGGGCGGGCGCCGTGGTGATGGAGCCGAGGCCCAGGCCCGAGGGGCTGAGCCTGAAGGTCGAGTGGATCGACATGACGTCGCTGGCCGGGCGTTTCGATCCCTGCATGTGGGCCGGATCGACGCCTGAGGCGCGCGCCGACATGACCAGCGCCTGGAGCCACGCCGGACCGGCGGCGGCCCATGCGGCCGGGGCGGTGGCCCTGCTGCAGGACTTCGAGCTGCTGAAGATCGTCATCCGCGCCTGGATCGGCGTCTGGCTGGAGAAGGTGGACGCCGGAAGGATCGTCCCGGATCAGGTCGACCACCTGCTGTGTCACTACTCGGCGCGGTCGCTGCGTCAGGAGATCGTCGGCCTGCTGGAAAGCACCGCCGCGATGATCCCCGAGGAGAAGTGGTTCACGACCCTGAGCGACAGCGGCAATGTCGGCTCGGCCTCGATCTGGGTCATGGTGGACGCCTTCCTGAAGTCGGGACGTGGGCGGCGGGGAGACAGGGTGCTGTGCATCGTGCCCGAGAGCGGGCGGGCGATGATCGGCTTCATGATGCTGGAGATTGTGTGATGGCGGAACGCGAAGCCGAGGCGGCGGTCGCCGACACTCTGAGGAAGCTGGCGGTGGTCTTTGCCGATTTCGAGCAGCGGCTGGAGGCGACGCCGTTGATCCGCAAGCTGACGCGCGGGCGGTTCGAGATCGCCGACTACCACGCCTTCCTGATCAACCTGCGCCAGCAGGTGAAGGACGGGGCGCTGTGGATGAGCCGGGCGGCGTCGAACATCGGCGAGGATCATCTGGAGCTGCGCTCGACCCTGATGCGTCATGCGGTGACGGAGCATCGCGACTTCCGCCTGCTGGAGGCCGACTTCACAGCCTCGGGCGGGGCGCTGGAGGACATCCAGTCGGCGCCGAAGAATGTGGGGTCAGAGGCCCTGTCGGCGTGGATGTTCCATGAGGCGTCGAAGCCCGATCCCTTCGGCCTGCTGGGCGCCATGTTCATCATCGAGGGACTGGGCTCGATCAAGGCGCGGCCGTGGGGGCTGAAGGTGCAGGAGCGGCTGGCGCTGCCCGACGAGGCGGTGCGCTTCCTGCTGTATCACGGCGACAACGACGCCGAGCATATGAAGGAGTTCGAGGAGATGCTGGGCATGGTGCTGCCCGATCCCTTCGTCGCCGAACGCATCGTCACGACCGCCAGGGTGACGGCCCGCCTCTACGCCTTGCAGATCGAGGAGATCGCGGCGTGAGATATTACAAGCCGGGGGAGGATCCGTTCGACCCCGCGCGGTTCGATCCCAAGGATCCCGACCCGTGGATGGCGCTGTATCTGGACCACAGCCTGCCGATCGACGACGGGGCCAAGCGCGACCTGCTGCTGGGGGCGCGGTCGCGATCGCGCCGCTGGCTGTTTCCGATGGCGCGGCCGCTGGTGTTCCTGTTCTTCTGCCTGGTGAAGGTACTGCGGGTCATTTCGCCGAAATACCCGAACCTGAACGGCCTGCTGCACAAGACCATCCACTGGGGGCTGCGGACCTTTGTGACGCCCGAGGGCAATCGGGTGATCCTGCGCCACTTCCACGTCGGGTCCGAACTGACCGCTTTCGTGCGCGAGAACGCGGGGGTGGGCGACAAGGTGACGAAGTGGCCGCTGACGCCGACGCGGCTAAAGGACATCGAGCCGGACCTGTTCCTTCAGCACGACCTGAACATCTTCAACTTCGTCATCGAGATGAACGCCGTGCTGCGCGCCGAGGGGCGCGAGCTGATGCCGCCGGAGCGCATCGACTTCTCCATGATCTCGGACGAATTCCCGCCGTTCGAGGAGTTTCCGCGCAAATGGCACAACTTCGTCGACGTGCAGACGGCGGTGGAGTTCTACACCCCCATCTACGCCCTGATGCTGCCGAGGGACGACTTCGTGCGGGCGTCCAGCTCGCTGCAGCTGGACGAGGTGATGGCCATCTATATCGCCCGCATCCTGGGCACGAGCTATCACATGGCCTTCGTCAAGAACGGCCATCCGCTGGTGGCCCTGTCGACGCTGCAGGCGGGCTATCGGCTGATGATGCACGGGCTGGATTCAGAGGCCATGCACGGCTGGCTGCGGGTGATGAAGGCGCGTCAGGCGGCGGGCCTGCCGCTGGACCCGGCCAACTCGGGCGCGCCGAAGTAGGGCGTGGCGTCTACGGCGTTTTGCGCTGGCGCGCGGCGCGGCGGCTGCTAGCGTGGCCGTCATGAAATCGGCGCGCTCCTTCCTGACCTCCCTCAGCACGCTTGTGCTGCTGTCGCTTGTGCTGGGCCTGCTGGCCGGGGCGGCGGCGCAGCGCTGGGGCCTGCCGGGCGGCCATGTCACGGCGGACTTCATTCAGGCGCTGGGCCAGCTGTGGCTGAATGCGCTGCGGATGACGATCATTCCGCTGGTGTTCAGCCTGCTGGTGACGGGCATCGCCTCCATCGCCGATGCGGCGCGGACCGGGCGGCTGGCGCTGAAGGCGGTGTCGTGGTTCGGCGGGCTGATCGTCTTCGCGACCATCTATGCGGTGGCGGCCGCCTATGGGCTGCACGCAGTCTGGCCGATCGATCCGGAGGGCGCGCGCCTGTTGCTGGCGATCAAGCCGGAGGGCGCCGAGGGCCTGGGCGCCGGCGCGCCGTTCAGCGAGTTCGTCAAAACCATCGCCCCGTCCAACCCGATCCGCGCGGCGGCCGAGGACGCCATCCTGGGCATGGTGGTGTTCGCCGTCTTCTTCGGCTTTGCGGCCTCGGGCCTGCCCGAGCGGCTGCGCATTCCGCTGATCACCTTCTTCGAGGCGGTGGGCGAGACGATGATCGTCATCGTCCGCTGGGTGCTGAGCGTCGCGCCGCTGGGCGTCTTCGCCCTGTCGGTCGGGGTGGGGCTGACGGCGGGGGCGAGCGCAGCGGGGGTGCTGCTGCACTATGTGGCGCTGATCTCCATCGCCTGCATCGGCATCGGCCTGATCTTCTATCCGCTGGCCGTCATCTTCGGGCGAGTTAGCCTGGGCCGGTTCGCGCGGGCGGCGGCGCCGGCGCAGGTGGTGGCCTTCTCGACCCAGTCGTCGCTGGCCAGCCTGCCGGTCATGGTCGAGCGGGCGGTCGACGAACTGGGCGTCAGGCGGGCCACGGCGGGCCTGGTCCTGCCGCTGGCGGTGGCGGTGTTCCGCATCACCAGTCCGGTCGCCAATCTGGGCGTGGCCATCTATTGCGCCCATCTGTTCGGGCTGGAGCCTTCGGCGGGGCAACTGCTGGCGGCCATGCTGACGGCGGTGCTGATCTCGATTGGCACGGTGGGGTTGCCCGGTCAGGCCAGCTTCTTCGCCTCCATCGCCCCGATCTGCATCGCCATGGGGGTGCCGCTGGAGCTGTTGCCCCTGTTGCTGGCGGTCGAGGTCGTGCCCGACATCTTCCGCACCCTGGGCAATGTCACCGCCGACCTGGCCGTGGTCCGCATCGTCGAGGGCGGGGAGGCGCAGGGCCGCCAGGATCAGGAGACGGACCGGATTTCAACGGCGGGGGCGAAGCTGTAACGCGCGGACTGGCGTCTCACTGACGGCCAGGGCAGCGGGCCGTAATGGCGGCGCTCCGTCCGCACCTCGATCAGCAGGCCGCCGTCCGGTGCTGGCGACAGGACGCCCAGAGCGCGCGTTTGGGTCATGCTTTCATGCTGGGTGCGGACGCTGCTGAGGCCGATCCACAAGCGCCCGCCCGCACATCCGGCGACGCGGGAGCCATGGGGCGACCAGTTGCGGTCCAGCGGCGAGGGCGGGCCGTCGACGGCCAGCCGGGCTTCGCCATGAAGGTTCCACACCCGCCAGTCGTCGCCCTCCTGCGAAAAGGCCGTGGTCGTGTCCGGCGCGGCGCCGTCTGCAGGCAGGAGTTCGGTCAGGCCCAGGCCATGTCCGAGGACATGCTGAAGGACGGCGGGACCGGCCGAAGCCGTCTGTTCATGTCCATCTGACCAGTAGGTTCCCTCGAGCGCGGGACAGGGCCCGGCGGAGGCCGTGACGACAGGCGGACCGCCGCCACGCCAGCTCGCAGGAAGCCCCCCGACGCCGGAGGCGCAGGCGCCGAGCAGAGGCAGAAGCGCGCAGAGCAGCAGGGAGCGGCGGATGGCTTAGTCCTCCATCGCTTCGAACATGGCCTCGGCCTCGTCGAAGTCGTCGTAGTCGAGCCGCTCGGGCGGGCGCAGGATGACGAAGCGGCTGAGGAGGGGCGCGTCCGGCTCGGGGCGACGGTCCCATTGCCAGAAGCTGCGGTCGATCCGGCTTTGCAGCAGGGTCCAGTCGCCGTCGTCGGCGGGCGGGCGTGGCGTGTGGAAGGTCATGCGCATCAGCTCCCCTGCTGGCGGAAGCAGGAAAGCCTGCGCAGGCGCGGGTTGTCAAAGCCGGTGCGTTGTTCCTTCTCTCCTCGTGGGAGAAGGTAGACGGCGAAGCCGGACGGATGAAGGGTCTGTTTGACGTTTGACGAGCGGCCGAGGCTGAGGTCTCGCAACCCCTCATCCGACCTCACTCCGTTCGGCCACCTTCTCCCGCAGGGGGAGAAGGGCGGTTAATCGCCCTTCGTCCCCGAGGTGTGGGCCGGGCCGCGGAAGACGGCGTTGAGGAACAGCGGCTTCAGCCCTTCGAGGAAGGCGCGCATGGTGACGTCCTGGGTGAAGGCGACGACCTGGCCGCGGCCGACCTCGGAGGCCATGGCGACGGGCTTGTAGGCCAACTGGCGGCGGTTCTCGGCCCACAGCTGGCCGGACGCCAGCACCTGGTCCGGTCCGGCCAGACGCACGACGTTGGTCCCCTGGTCGCGGGCCAGCGGCGCATAGATGTCCGAGCCGCGCACCATGACGCTGAGGGTCGGGGCGACGCCCGCGCCCAGCCAGTGTTCGTTGTCGACCACGGCGCTGGCCAGGACGCCGGCGACCGGATCGGGGGCGCCGCCGTGATGGCCGGTCAGGGCCAGGTATTCGGCGTCGGTGGCGATTTCGCTGCCGCCGTCCTTCTTGTCCTTGTCGCCGTCGCCGGAGACGGCGCTCTCGCGGCGGCTCTCCAGCAGCTTGGAGTCGGGATCGGTCAGCAGGCGGCTGGCCGAGCCGACGCCGATCAGGACGCCGCCCGCCTGGACCCAGGCGCGCAGGTTGGCGACGCCGCTCTCGCCCAGGATCTGCTCATAGTTTCCGCCCGAGGGCAGGATCAGCACCTGGTAACGGGACAGGTCGGCGTTCGCCAGGCGACGGGTGCGGACGGCCGTGACCGGCCAGCCGTATTCGCGCTCCAGAACATGGCGGATGGAGCCGGCCGATTCCGGCTCGGTCGGGTCGTCCCAGGCCATGGCGACGCGCGGGGCGGCGATGACAGTCGCCTTGTCCGAGCCGACGCTGGGGCCGCTGGAGACCCAGGAGGTGGCCAGGGGCGTCACCTGGGCGCCGCTGCCGGCGGCCAGACGGCGGATGTGTTCGTCCAGGTCGTCGGGCGAACCGGCGCGCGGCACGATGAAGGTTCCGCCTGGATAGGCGCGGCCGTCCAGGGTGAAGGGCTCCTCGACCGAGCGGACCGGCAGCTTGTCGGTCAGGGCGGCGGTCAGGAAGCGCATTCCCGCCGTGCCCGGATGGATGGCGTAGCCGTAGGCCGCGTCGCCGGAGGCCACGGCGGCGGGGCGGATCAGTTCGGGGCCGACGGCGGCCGTCTGGACCGAGGGGGCGCCGGTGCAGCGCTGGCTCGGCACGTTGAACAGGAGGGGCAGGGACCAGCCGGTCAGGTCATAGATCTCATCGCCCAGACCCCGCGCGCGGCGGGCTTCCTGCTCGGCCAGGAATTTGGGGTCCAGCGGCACGTCCCTGGCCAGCAGGGTCTCGGCCATGCGGCGCTGGGGTTGAGCCAGGTTCACCACATAGTCGCCCGCCTGATAGCTCTGGCCGCAGGCGGAGAAGGCGGCGGTCGCGCGTCCGACCTCCAGCCCCGAACGCACCAGCAGGCCCGCCAGCTTGTCGGCGGCGGCCGGGTCGGCGGCGGCGGAGCGCGACAGGACATAGGCGCCGCGACCGCCCGAAATCCCGTCGCGGTGGAAGGCGTAGAAGTCGCTGAGCAGCTTCTCGCGGTCGCGGGCGGCGGTCTCGATGGTCGACAGGGTGGCGGTCAGGTGGCCCTTGACCGTGTCGGCGTAGGTCAGCATCTCGCCCGACGACCGGCGCGCCAGCAGCCCGCGCGAGGAGCCCTGCTCATAGGTCATGGAGACGGCGCCGAAATAGGCCGGCCAGCCGTCGCCATAGCCGGGATAGAAGGCGTCGAACGTCTCGCGCGTGAAATAGTCCAGCCCCGCCTGGTCGAAGCGTCCGGCGGTGTTGCGGCCGAACCGCTCGCGCGCGTCCAGGATCGGCGGATAGATCCAGGGGTTCAGCGGCTGGGCCTCGGGCGGGAAGAAGAAGCTGGAGTCGGTGCCCATCTCGTGGGAATCGACCACCACTTGCGGACGCCATTCGCGGATGAGGGCCGAGTGGCCCTGCGTCTCCGGCTGGGACTGGATGAACCAGTCGCGGTTCAGGTCGAACAGATTGTGGTTGTAGCGGCCGGACGGCCAAGGCTCGGCCCGCTCGGCCGACAGGGGGTCGCCGTTGGGCTGGGCGCCGAGGCCCGCCTCGAAGCTGTTGATGAAGCGCTCGCGTCCGTCGGGGTTCTGGGTCGGGACGAAGACGACCACGACGTCCTCCAGCCAGCCTTGCGCCTCGGCGTCGAGGCCGTCGGTCAGGCGGCGCGCGGCGGTCAGGGCGGCGTCGGCGGGGCTGATCTCATTGCCGTGGACCGAATAGGCCATCCAGACGATGGCCGGGGTGTCGTTGATCAGGGCGCGGGCCTGCTCGGGGCTGGTCTTGCGCGGGTCGGCCAGGGCGTTGGTCGCGGCCTTGATGGCGTCCAGCCGGGCGATGTTGCGCGGCGATCCGACGGCGGCCCAGAACAGGGGGCGGCCTTCCCACGACTGGGCGTAGTCGCCCATGACCATGCGGTCGGGATTGGCGGTCCGCAGCGCCTCGAAATAGCGGCGCACGTCGGCCGAGCGGGTGATGCGCTCGCCGCTGTCGTGGCCGACGACGGCCTGAAGCTCGGGCGGGTTCTGCTGAGCCAGGGCGGGCGCGGCGCCCAGGGCCAGGCTGAGCGCCAGCAAGGAACAGGCGGCGCGGCGACGAGACGACATTGGAAAACTCCCCCTACAGACCGATGACCTTAACCGTGGAGCCGAGGGGAAGGGAAGCGGCGCCGCGCCGTCATTTCTTTGGGTTTTGAGCCGGAACGCGATGGAGATCAGGTTGGGGCTTGGGTCAGGAAGAGGTGGATGGAAAGCGCACGCGCGGCGCAATCGCCGCCAAGCCTTTTCGCCGCCGATAGCAGGTGCGCCCCTTATGACGAATGGGTCGATGTCCTGTGGAGGTCACCAGGCGTCGGGTTCGCGGACCATGTGCACGATGTTGGCGGGGTTCATGATCCAGCCGCCGCGAAACGCCTCGCCCAGCGGTTCGATCAGGTCGCAGCGTACGGCGCCGCCGTTCTCCAGCCGTCGCAGGGCGGCGCTGTGGTCCGGGGAGAACAGTTCGAGCCAGACCTCGGCCTGGGTCAGGGTGTCCGAGGCATCGATCCAGAGCTGGTTCGGGCCGAGCTTGAAGCCGATTGCGGGCGCTTTCTCGTCGATGCTCTCTAGTCCGACCACGTCGCGATAGAAGGCGACCACCGCCTGATGCTGGTGGCCAGGCACCTTCATGGCGATGTTGACGCCGCCTTCTATCTTGATGGCCATGGGGAGGTCACTTCCGGTTGTCGCTGGTGGGAAGGGCGCCGCGCAACTCGGAGGGATAGAAGCCCTCGCGCAGGTTGATGCCGTATTCGAGCCAGGCCTTCATCGCCGACAGCATGGCCGCCCAGCCTTCGCAGTTGGCGAAGGAGGCCTTCTTCCCCGCCGCGTCGTCGGCCCATCCGGACTCGGCGATGGTGACGAAGGTCGAGCCGTCGTCCAGCGGCTCGAAATTCATGACGATGCGGGTCTTGAAGGCGGGCTGTCCGTCAGCCGTTTCCGCATCCCAGCGCAGCACGATGCGCTGATCGGGCGTGACCTCCTCGACGTCCACGGGAACGGAGCCCCACCATGTGACGACAGCCCCTGGCGTCAATGGCGCGCTGGCGCCGCCCAGGGTGGTGAAATAGCGGCTCAGCTTGTTCGGGTTGACCACTGCGTCGAACACCTCGTGAGGCGGCTTGGCGATGCGCCCTGAAACCGTGAAACCCAAGGACATGTCCGAACCCTTCGTGCTTGCAGGAGGTCAGTTTATGTTATAAAAAAATAACATGTCAAACGAGATGGAAGATGATCGTGTTTTCAAGGCGTTGGCCCATGCTCGTCGTCGGCAGATGCTGGACTGCCTGAAGGAAGGTCCGGTCACCACCGGCGGATTGTGCGAGCGTTTCGACGACATGGACCGCTGCACCGTGATGCAGCATCTGAAGGTGCTGGAAGGCGCAGGCCTGGTGGTGGCGCGAAGGGAGGGGCGCGAGCGGTGGAACCACCTCGACGCCCTGCCGATCAAACGCATTCATGACCGCTGGATCAGCGAATACGCTGGTCACGCCCTGTCTTTGATCGACCGATTGAAGCACGATTTGGAAGGACGGGCCTGAGGCGATCTGCCTTAACCGGCGACCTGCGCTCGCGCTGCGCCCAACGCCGCCGCCATCAGGCAAGGTCGCCGCGCCGAGCTCCCGCCGCATCAATGCTCGATGCAGCGGCAGATACTTCGTGAATGTTGCTTAGTGGTTTCGAACCGGCGCTAAGCGGTCCTGACGCAAATCAGATAGCGAAGGTCGTTGACAGCCTCATACAGTATGTCGCATACACTGTGTGTCACACACTATGTGGCGGCAGGTGAGGCGGCGCCGTGGATCGGGAACTGTTCGAGACGATGCGGCTGGAGCTGCGGCGCGGGACGCTGGTCCTGGCGGTGCTCGCCTGCCTGCGGACCGAACGCTACGGCTACACCCTGCGTCAGGCGCTGGCGGCGGACGGGCTGGAGATGGAGGAATCCACCCTCTATCCCCTGTTGCGGCGGCTGGAGGGGCAGGGGCTGCTGACCAGCGAATGGCGCGAGGAGGAGAAGCGAAAGAAGCGCTTCTACGTCCTGTCGCCGGGGGGCGAGGCCATGCTGGCCGCCCTGACCGAGGAATGGCGCGGCATCAACGCCTCGCTGGAACGATTGCTCTGAAGGGACGGGAGAGGGCGCGATGGACATCATCGAACGCTATCTGGAGGCCGTGGCGGCGCAGCTGCCGACCGAGGACCGCGAGGACATCGTCGCCGAGCTGCGCGACCTGATCCTGAGCCGCGTCGAGGCGCGCGAGGAGGAACTGGGCCGGGCGCTGAGCGACGAGGAGAAGGAGGCGATCCTGCACGAGATCGGCCACCCGCTGATCGTCGCCGCCCGCTATCGCAAGGGGCCGGACAGCCTGATCGGGCCGGAGCTGTTCCCCTATTGGCTGTTCGGGGCCAAGGCCGGGCTGATCGTCATCGCGGCGGTGCAGGCGCTGGGGCTGCTGATCAGCGTGCTGGGCGCGCCGGCCGATTTCGGGCGAGCGATCAGCCAGGCCTTCCACGGCTTCTTCTCCGGAGGGCTGACCCTGCTGGGGGCGCTGACGCTGGCCGGAGCGATCATGGAGCATTACGACATCAAGCCGAAGTGGCTGACCAAATGGCGGGTGCGCGACCTGTCGGCCTTCGGCCTGGCCGATCCGGCGAAGTGGGGCGCCTCCCTGGCCGGAACCGAGAAGGCCAAGTCCGAGTGGTTGCCGAAGGGCGCGCGCGTCTGGGGCGTTCGCGCCGAAACGCGGGGCGCGGCCGACGCCCTGTGGTCCCTCATATTCAGCGGGATCTTTCTGTTGTGGTGGATGGGCGTGATCCGTTTCGACGCGCTGAGCCAGTTCACGCTGCGCAGCGGCGAGGTGGCGGTGGCGGCTGCGCCGATCTGGTCGACGCTTTACGGCGTCATCCTGGCCTTGGTGACGGCGGGGATGGTCGTGGACGCCGTGACCATAGCGCGAGGTGGCGCGGACCGCGTGACCTGGACGCTGAGGATTCCTCTGGCGGCGGCGGCGATCTGGCTGGCCTGGCGTCTGTTCGATGCGGGCTGGTGGTTCACGCTGACGCAGGGCGAACAGGTCGCCAAGGTGATGGGCGGGCCCGCCAACCGGATCGGCACAGAGCTGCTACGTGCGTTGCATCTGGAAGGACGCGGGCTGGAGGAAACCGCCGTGACGCTGGGCGCGGTGCTCAGCTGGGTGCTGGTGATCGCCATGGTCGGCTATGGCGTCAGCATTGTGCAGAACCTGTGGCGGATCGCGACGACGCGCGCTCGCTGAACCGACGCGGCGCCGTCATGTCCGAAAACCGCGAGACAGGGCGGCGCGGCGGGCGCATGTTGCGGGCATGGAAAACGCCCGCGACATGCTGGATCAGGAGGCCTGCTATCGGGCCGTCCTGACGCGCGACCCGCGCTTCGACGGGCGCTTCTTCACCTGTGTGAAGACGACGGGGATCTATTGTCGTCCGGTCTGCCCGGCGCGGACGCCGAAGCGCGAGAACATGACCTTCGTCATCAGCGCGGCGGCGGCCGAGGAGGCGGGCTT